>JBEKZY010000029.1:0-24812 GCA_049509395.1 Thermoguttaceae bacterium
GGCCGCTCTGTCGAGGTGCCGCGAGGAACTACTATCCTTAACGCCGCGCGCCAGATGGGCATAACGATTCCCACACTGTGCAACTATCGCGGTTTGACGCCCTACGGCGCGTGCCGCGTGTGCCTTGTGGAGATCGAAACGCCCAGGGGCGGTCAGTTGGTGGCATCGTGCAGCCATCCGCTGGAAAACGATCTGGTGGTGCACACCGATACTGATGACGTGAAAGCGGCCCGGCAGACCGTCCTGGAATTACTTTTAGCCCAGGCACCAGATTCCCAGGAATTGGCTAAATTCGCGGCGGAATTAGGTGTTAATGCCACTCCATTTCAACCCGCCGCCGAGGGCAATTGCATTCTATGCGGACTATGTACCCGGGTGTGCAACGAAATGATGGGCCGGGGAGCGATCAATCTGTTTGGGCGCGGGACATCGCGCGAGGTCCGCACGGCCTTTGACGAAATGACCAATCAGTGCCAGGCCTGCGGGGCTTGCGTTTTCGTGTGCCCGACGGGCGCTATCGATCTGAACACGGTCACATCGCGCCGCACCAAGCCGCATCTGACGGGCTTCGACAAGTACCTTGCCGCCCGGCCTTGCATCGATCTGGCCCATCCCCAGGCATCGCCGCGCGTGCCGGTGATCGACCGTGAGAATTGCATCCATTTTCGCTCCGGCGCGTGCGGGCTGTGCGCGAAGGTCTGCCAGGCCGGGGCAATCGACTACGATCAGCCGGAAGAAACAATGGAACTCGAAGTCGGCGGCGTCGTGTTGACTCCCGGTTTCGAGGCCTTCGACGCCACGCGGCGCGGAGAATTCGGGTTCGGCTTCGCTCCCAACGTACTTACGAACGTGCAGTTCGAGCGCTTGCTTTCGGCATCCGGCCCGACCGGCGGCCACGTCCTTCGCCCCACCGACGGCAAAGCGCCCAAGCGGATGGCCTTTATCCAATGCGTAGGTTCGCGCGACACGGGCTGCGACAACGACTATTGCTCATCGGTCTGCTGCATGGCGGCCACCAAGGAAGCCATTTTGGCAAAAGAGCACGAGCCTGGGCTTGACGTGACTATCTTTTTCCTCGATCTCCGTGCGTTCGGCAAGGATTTCGACCGCTATTGCGAGCGGGCCCAAAAACAATTGGGCGTCCGCTATGTCCGCTCCTTTATCTCGCGAACATACGAAATGCCGGGAACTAAAAATCTGCGCCTGGTATATGCAAGCCCGGAAATGAAGCAGGTCGAGGAGGAGTTCGACATGATCGTGCTCTCCTTGGGCCTGGAGCCAAGCGCCACGTTGCAAGAGCAGGCCCAGCGGATGGGCGTGGTGCTGAACCGTTGGGGATTCGCCCAAACCGAGGAACTACGGCCCTTGGACACTTCGCGGCCGGGCGTGTTCGTCGGCGGCGCCTTCCAGGAGCCTAAAGACATACCAGACACGGTCATGCAAGCCAGCGCGGCAGCCGCCCGGGCCATGGAACTTTTAGCCCCTGCGCGGGGAAGCAAAGTTCGCGTGAAAACTTATCCCCCCGAACGCGACATCAGCGACGAGCCGCCGCGGGTGGGCGTTTTCGTGTGCCACTGCGGCAGCAACATCGCCTCGGTCGTGGACGTCGAGAGGGTAGTCAAGGAAACTCAACGATTCCCTTTCGTGATCCATGCCGAACGAAACACATATACCTGCGCCGACGACAGCCAGGATCGCATCAAGGCCATGATCGCCGAGCATGGGCTTAACCGCGTGGTGGTCGCTTCGTGCACGCCGCGGACGCACGAACCGATTTTCCGCGACACGCTTCGCGATGCCGGGCTGAATCCGTTTCTGCTGGAAATGGCCAACATCCGCGACCAGTGCTCTTGGGTGCATTCGGGAAATCCGGATCAGGCCACGGAAAAGGCCATCGACCTGGTGCGCATGGCCGTGGGCCGAACGGCACGCTTGATGCCGCTTCAGCAGGAAATGGTGCCGGTCAACAATGCCGCGCTGGTCATAGGCGGGGGAGTGGCAGGCATGACCGCCGCGCTAACCTTGGCCGGTCAAGGTTTTCCCGTCCATCTCGTGGAAAAAGACGCCCAACTAGGCGGCACTGCCCGGCAACTCCATCACACGCTCGACGGCCGCGATATTCAGGCGTTTCTGGCCGATACGATCCAGCGCGTCACAAACCATCCGCGGATAACAGTTTATTTGAGTTCGCGGGCCGGAAAAGTTGAGGGGCATATCGGCAACTTCCGCTCGACCATAACTAGCGATTCCACGCCCGTCGAAATCCAACATGGTGTAATCGTCGTGGCAACCGGGGCCACCGAAGAAAAACCGCGATCGTTCGGTTACGGCCGAAATCCGCGGGTAATTACGCAATTGGAACTGACCGACCGTTTGGGACGCGGCGAGATATCGCTGCCCGAGAATGCAACTGTGGCAATGATCCAATGCGTGGAACAGCGCAACGCGGAACGGCCGTATTGCAGCCGCGTGTGCTGCACGTCGGCGGTTAAAAACGCCCTGGAACTGCGAAAACTTTATCCTCAAGCCCGGATTATAGTGCTCTACCGCGACATGCGGACTTACGGATTCCGCGAGGCTGCCTATCGCGAAGCCCGGGAAAAGGGCATTCTGTTCGTGCGTTATGAACCCGAGCAGCCGCCGGAACTGGCGCTGAACGGCCGTTTGCAATTGAAGGTTCGCGAGCCTTCGCTGGGACGTGATTTGAATCTGGAACCGGATCTGGTCGTATTGGCGGCCCCGATGATTCCCAGGGCGGACCGCACCGAGCTTTCCGAATTGCTCCGCGTGCCCTTGAACGCCGACGGCTTTTTCCTCGAGGCCCACATGAAGCTCCGCCCGGTGGATTTTGCCAGCGAGGGGCTTTTCCTTTGCGGCACGGCCCATGCGCCGAAGTTTCTTACCGAGACCATCGCCCAGGCCAGCGCGGTGGCGGGCCGGGCGGCATCAATCCTTTCCAAGAAGAAAATGCCCGTGGGCGGCCAGATCGCCTGGGTCGATCCGGACAAGTGCATTTCGTGCATGACTTGCGTGCACGTTTGCCCGTACATGGCCCCGCAAATCAATGAATTCAACAAGGCCGAGGTTCAGGGCGCCACTTGCATGGGTTGCGGAAGCTGTTCGGCCGAATGTCCGGCCAAGGCCATTACGCTGCGGCACTTTTACGATAATCAGATACTGGCCGCCATCGACGGCGCGTTGGGCGGCCGCGAGGAAGAAAAGATTCCGGTGTTGGCATATCCGGCCCAAGCGGGCGTGGCCCCGCCCCGCTGGCATTTGAATTCATGAGGTGAACTATGGAATCAGAACCGGTTATTTTGGCCTTTTGTTGCCACTACTGCGCGTATGCGGCGGCCGACATGGCAGGGTCGATGCGTCTTCAGTATCCAAGCAACGTGCGGGTGCTGCGTCTGCCGTGCACCGGCAAGATCGAGGTGAATTACATACTTACGGCCTTCGAGCACGGCATCGACGCGGTGATCGTGGCCGGGTGCCTGGAAGGCGGATGCCACTTTTTAGAAGGAAATCTCCGCGCCCGGAAACGGGTCGAACGCGCCAAGAAATTGCTGGAAGAAATCGGACTGGAGCCGGAGCGCCTCGATATGTTCAACCTCTCGTCGGCCGAGGGGCCGCGATTCGCCGAAATCGTCACGGAGATGAATCGCCGAGTAAAGCAACTGGGCCCCAGCCCGCTGCGGTCCGATTACAAGAGTATTCAACAGGGTATTGAAAAAGCAAACCATCAGGCCCAAAAAGCCTCGGAAGGAGTGAAAAATGATTGTTGCCGATCGCAAGCATGTGCCTGAAATTCGCGATATGATAACAAAACACCGGCGAGTGCTGCTGGTGGGATGCGGCACCTGCGTGACCGTTTGCCTGGCTGGCGGCGAGCGCGAGACGGGCATTCTCGGCTCCGCGCTTAGGATGTCGCTTAGGCTCAGCGGTAATAAGAGCACCACCGTCGATGAATGCACCATCGAGCGCCAATGCGAGGATGCCTTTATCGACGCCTTGGCGCCTCGAGTGGCCGAGTATGACGCCATCTGCTCGCTGGGCTGCGGAGCAGGCGTGCAGGCGCTTGCCGAACGCTTCCCCAAAACGCCCGTTTATCCGGGTTTGAATACCCAATTCATGGGCATTTTGGAATCGCAGGGCGTGTGGGCCGAGAAGTGCGCGGGCTGCGGCAATTGCCGCCTGGGCGAATTCGCCGGCATCTGCCCGATCACCCGCTGCGCAAAAAGGCAACTCAACGGCCCCTGTGGCGGATCGCGGGACGGCCGCTGCGAGGTCAACGAAAATCTGGACTGCGCATGGCAATTGATCTACGACCGCGCAAAATCGCTGGGGATTCTCGATTCGCTAGAGTCAACGGCCGAGCCGCAGGATTGGTCATCCGGCCTGGACGGCGGGCCTCGCAAGGTGGTTCGCGAAGACCAGTGCATCGCCGGGCTGGGACCGAAGGCGTGAATCGAAAAAAGAAGTGGCACTGGCATCTTACCAGTGATGTGAAAAACACAGGCAGGGTCCTAGTGAAGGATAGAACACGGGCAAGATGCCCGTGCCACACCGGTGTATTCACCGGGAGCTAAATAGATATTCTTAATTCTCAATTTTCTCCGGCTCGGCCGATGGCTTGGCATTCCCGTTTTTTCGATCGCCAAACCATTGGATCACGTAGAAAAACACCGGCGTTAGGAAAATGCCGAAGAGCGTCACGCCCAGCATGCCGCTAAAAACCGCCAATCCCAACGCCCTGCGCATTTCCGCGCCTGCCCCTTGGGCAATAACCAGGGGGATGACGCCGAAGATAAATGCGAACGAGGTCATCAGAATCGGGCGTAATCGCAAGCGGCTGGCTATGAGAGTGGCCTCGCGCCGCGATTTGCCTTGTGCATGTTGTTGCTTGGCGAATTCGACAACGAGAATCGCGTTTTTGCTGGCCAGGCCGACCAGCACCACAAAGCCGATTTGAGTGAAGATGTTTACTTCCAGCCGGCCCAGTTCCACGCCGGTGATGGAACACAAAAGGCACATAGGCACGACCAGGATGACAGCCAGCGGCAGCGACCAGCTTTCGTACTGCGCCGCCAAAACCAGGAACACGAAGACAACGGCCAGAGCGAACACGTAGATGGCCACATTTCCCGCCTGGAGTTGCAGGTAGGTCAATTCGGTCCAATCATAGGCCATGGAGCGGAGCAATTCCTTTCCGGCGATCTCTTGCATTAGGTCAATTCCTTCGCCGGAACTGATTCCAGGCGCGGTATTGCCGGTAATGGCCGTGGCAAAGTACATATTGTAACGCATGACCATGACCGGGCCGCTGGTGTCGCGGACGTCCATGAGCGTTCCCAGGCGGATCATCTGACCTTGATTATTCCGTACCTGAAGCTGGCGGATGTCGCGGACCCGATCGCGGAAGCGTTGATCGGCCTGGATATTCACCTGCCAGGTCCGGCCGAATTCGTTGAAGTTGTTCACATAAAACGAGCCCAGATAAACCTGCAGCGTGTTAAACACGTCGTTCACCAGCACGCCCAGGGCCATGCACTTGGTGCGGTCGATTTCGAGATACAGCCAGGGCGTGTTCGCCCGGGAACTGTTGAACAAACCTTGCAGCCCGGGCGTTTTATTTCCGGTGGCCACGATCCGGTCGCTGACTTGTTGCAGGGTTTCCAAGCCCAGATTGCCGCGATCTTCGACGATGAATTTAAATCCGCCCGTGGTGCCCAGGCCGTCAACAGGCGGGGCGCCGAAGGTGGAAACGACAGCCTCGCTGACTTCCTGCTTGCAGCGATCAGTGAGAGCGGCGGCAACTGCGTCGGCGGTTTCCTTGGAACCGCGCCGATCATGGAAATCCTTGAGCATGACGTACATCGATCCCAGGTTGGGCGCATTGGCGCTTAAGATCAGCGACTGGCCGGAGATGCCCACGGTATGCGCTACACCCGGGATTTCGTGGGCCAGCTTTTCGATATGGGCCATCACTTTTTGAGTCCGCTCGACCGAGGCGGAATCGGGCAACTGCACGTTTAGAAGCACGTAGCCTTTGTCCTGTTGCGGGATGAAACCCGTCGGAGCGCGGCTGAATTGCCAATATGTAAGCGCAAGCAGCCCGCCGTAAATCAGCAGGGTTATAAGACTGATGCGGAGCAGGTTCCCCACCAATCGCGTATAAAGGTTCGTGCTGGCGGAAAATGTCACGTTAAACAACTTGAAAAACCAACCCAACACCATGTCCAGCACCCAGGTCAAAGGGTCGCGATGCACGCCGCGGGGGCGGAGCAGGATTGCCGCCAGGGCCGGGCTGAGGGTTAGCGAGTTAAAGGCGGAGATGACCATCGAGATGGCGATGGTAACTGCGAACTGGCGGAAGAATTGACCGCTGATGCCGCCCAGAAACGCGCACGGGACGAACACGGCGCACAGCACAAGAGCTATGGCGATTACCGGGCCGGTAACCTCGTCCATGGCCTTTCGGGCGGCCTCGCGGGGCGGCTCGCCTTGTTCCAGGTGGCGTTCGACGTTTTCCACGACCACGATCGCGTCGTCGACCACGATGCCGATGGCCAGCACCAGCCCGAACAGCGTCAGGTTGTTAAGCGAGAATTGCAGGGCCGCCATGACGGCGAATGTGCCCACGATGGCCACCGGGACCGCGATCAAGGGGATGATCGCCGCCCGCCAGTTTTGCAGGAACACCAGAACCACCAGGGCGACCAGGATCACCGCGTCGCGGAGCGTTTTGAAGACCTCGTTAACCGACTCGCGTATGAAAGGCGTAGTGTCGTAAACGATCTGGTAATCCAGCCCGTCCGGGAAGCGAGCCTTCAACTCTTTCATTTTTTTGTAAACTCCCTGGGCGGTTTGCAGGGCGTTCGTGCCCGGGAGCTGATAAATCGACAGCGCCACCGTGGGCTGACCGTCCAAGGTGGCGGATTGATCGTACTGTTGGGCCCCCAGTTCCACGCGGGCCACGTCGCGCAAGCGGACCACGCTGGTTGCCTGCGGCGTGGGACTGCTCATGCCGGCCTGTCCGGACTGGGCCGGTTGCGTTGCCGTGCCGCCCTGGCCGCTGGAATCGCTCGTTTGGGTAGTTTGCGTGCCCACGGTGCCGACCTTGATGATGATGTCGGCGAACTGCTCCGGGTCGGTGAGCCGGCCCAGGGTATTGATTGTCAACTGAAATTGCTGACCCTTGGGCACAGGCTGCTGGCCGATTTGTCCGGCCGCGACCTGCACGTTCTGCGAGCTGATGGCGGCTATAACATCAATGGCGCTCATGTTGAGCGCGGCGAGTTTGTCAGGGTCGAGCCAGACTCGCAGGCTGTAGTCGCGCTGGCCCAGGTATGTAATGCCCGCGACGCCCGGGAGCCGTCCCAGTTCGTCTCTAATATAGATTGTCGCATAGTTGCTCAGAAAAATGCTGTCGTATCGGTTGTCGGGCGAGGTCAGGTTTACGATCATCATCGTGCTGGGCGACATTTTTTTGACGTTGATGCCCTCGTTTTGGACCAGGGCCGGGATGACCGGCAGGGCCAGCGACACGCGGTTTTGCACCAGCACCTGGGCCATGTCCGAATCCATGCCCAGTTTGAAAGTCACGATCAGGTTATAGGCGCCGTCGTTGGTCGACTGCGACGACATGTACATCATGCCTTCCACGCCGCTTACCTGGGCTTCGATGGGGGCGGCCACAGTATCGCGGACGGTTTGGGCGTTGGCGCCCGGATAAAGGGCGGTCACTATGACCGTGGGAGGGGTCACGTCCGGGTACTGCGCCACCGGAAGCGTGAACACGGCCACTCCGCCCGCCAAAATAAAAACAATCGACAAGACGGAGGCGAAAATCGGGCGATCGATGAAGAAATGAGAAATCATGATTGTTGTTCTCCGTCTGATGTTCCCGCCCCGGGACGAGAATGCGGGTTGTGTTCCGCGTCGGCCGGCTTAGGATTTATTCGCTGATGAATCCCCATAACCATTAGCGCGGCAAGGGTACCCGCGCAACCGCCTACTACCATTGCCCAATTCATATTAACTATTCCGACCCGTCCCAGCATAAAGCCCATTGCAGCGCCCACAAGCGCGCCCAGCAGCGAGGAGCCGGCCCACTGGATGGCAACGTCCATGAAAAGCCGCGCCTCGCTGAGTTTTTGGATAACGTAGGAGAAGACGGGTGTAAGGAAGATGCCGAACAGGGTTACTCCGATCATGCCGCTGAAAACCGCGGTTCCCAGCGAGCTGCGCATCTCGGCCCCGGCGCCGATGGCGATTACCAGCGGGAAGACACCGAGGATAAATGCGAAGGAAGTCATCAGAATCGGTCGCAGCCGCAAGCGGGACGCCTCCTGAGTGGCCTCGAAACAGGGCCGGCCCTGCAGGTGCAGCCGCTTGGCGAATTCCACGATCAAGATCGAGTTCTTGCATGCCAGCCCGACCAGGACAACCAGGCCGATCTGCACAAAGATATTGACGTCCTTGTTGCTATACAGCACTCCCGTAATCGAACATAACAGGCACAGCGGCACGACCAGAATAACCGCCAGGGGCAGCGACCAGCTTTCGTACAACGCGGCAAGGGCCAGAAACACGCACACCACCGCCAGTCCGAACACGTATATCGCCGTATTGCCCGCCCGGATCTGCATGTACATCAACTCGGTCCATTCGGTTTTCATGGAAAGCGGCAGGCTCTGGTCGGCAAGCCGGTCGATGCTGGCAATAGCCTCACCTGTGCTATATCCCGACTTTATATTTCCATTGATCGCCGCGGCGGTATATAGATTATAGCGCGTTACAAACACCGGGCCGCCGATTTGGCGCACCTTGACCAAGGTACCCAGCGGGACCATCTGTCCTTGATTATTCCGGACCTGGAGCAAATCGATTTTTTGAACCCGGTCGCGGTATTCGCCTTCAGCCTGAATCGTGACCTGCCAGTAGCGCCCGAAGGCATTGAAGCTGTTGACGTATAACGAGCCCAAGTACATTTGCAGGGTCTGATTCACGTCGTCCAGCGAGACGCCCAGCGATTCCACTTTCGTGCGGTCGATATCCATGAAAAGCTGCGGGGTGTTAGAGCGGAACTGTGTGGAAACACCCGTAAGGCTGGGTTCTTTTTGCAATTTCTGGATCAGTTTGTCGGTTTGCTCCTGCAAGGCCGGCAGCCCCAGACCGCCGCGGTCCTCGACCATGAGTTTAAATCCGCCGGCGACGCTCAGACCGGCGATGGGCGCCGCTCCGAAAGCGACAACCTGCGCGTCTTTGACTTGCCGGGCCCATTGCGGGCGGAGCTTGGCTATGATGGCCATGTCGCGCAATTCCGGACTCCTCCGCTTCTCGAACGGATCGAGCACGGCGAACATCGAGGCAAAATTCGAGCTATTGGCCGCTTGTAAAAACGACATGCCGGAAATGGTGGTCGTGTGAGCAACGCCCTTTGTTTGGAGGGTAATCTTGTCGATAAGCGCCATGGCTTCCTGGGTGCGCTGCAGCGAGGCGGAATCGGGCAGTTGGGCGCTAACGATGACTCGGCCTTGATCCTGCTGCGGAACAAAGCCCGTGGGGGCGATTTTGAATACCCAGACCGTCAGGATGAGTAGAATCCCGTAAAGGCCCAAGCCCAATAGGCTTATCCTCAGCAGTCGTCCCACTACCCAGGCGTATCCCGCAAGGCTGGCCCCGAATACGGAGTTGAACAATTTAAAGAACCAGCCGAAGAGCATGTCCAGCAACCATGTCAGCGGGTCGCGACGGACTCCGCGCGGCCGCAGCAGGATCGCGGCCAGGGCCGGACTAAACGTCAGGGAATTGAGGGCCGAAAAGGCGGTGGAGACGGCGATTGTCAATGCGAATTGGCGGAAGAATTGGCCTGTAATCCCGCTGATGAACGCGCAGGGCACGAACACCGTGCACAGCACCAATGCCACGGCGATGATTGGGCCCGTTACTTCGCCCATTGCTTTGCGCGTGGCCTCGCGAGGCTGCAGACCGCGATCGAGCCAGCGTTCCACGTTTTCTACCACGACGATGGCGTCGTCCACAACTATGCCGATGGCCAGCACCAGCCCGAACAAAGAGATGTTGTTCAAACTAAACTTGAAAGCGGCCATCACGGCAAAGGTGCCCACAATGGCCACGGGCACGGCCAGCATGGGAATTAGCACCGCGCGCCAGTTTTGGAGAAAGGCCAAGACCACTACTCCGACCAAAATTATCGCCACGAACAATGTCCTCACCACGTCCGCAACCGATTCGCGGATGAAGGGCGTGGTATCGTAGGCGATTATGTAGTCTACGCCTTCCGGGAAGCGGCTTTTGAGCTCCTCCATTTTCGCTCTGACTCGTTCACCTACTTCTAGCGCATTGGTTCCGGGAAGTTGGCGGATGCCTAATCCCACGGACGGATACCCGTCAAAAGTGCAAGATTGATTGTAATTCTGGGCGCCCATCTCGACCCAGGCCACGTCGCGCAGGCGAACGATGCCGACCGACGGCCGTTGGGGTACGATTTCCGTGGCCTGGCCGCCGGTCGCTCCGCCGCCCATCGGGTTGCTGATAGATGAGCTGGTCATGGGGGCGCCCATCATGCCGCCCGTCGCACCTCCGATTATCCCTGTGCGGGCCGCTTGGGTTCCGCTGCTCGTTGCACCGCCGCCGCTTGTCGCACCGCCGCCGGTATTTGCGCCGCCGCCGGTCGTCCCGCCGCCGCCGCTTGTCGCACCGCCGCCGGTCGCTGCGCCGCCGGTAGTTCCGCTGTTAGGTGTTCCAGTGGTTGATGCACTACTGCCTAATAAGCCGCTGCTTTCCGCGCCGGCAGAACTACCGCTAATTAAGCCGCCGCCCACCTGGCCTCCGCCGGTCAAACCGCCGGGCAGAGCGCCTGGCATACCGCCTGGCAAGCCACCACTCGATCCGCTGCCGGTCAAACCACCACTGGTTGACGCACCGCTCTGAATAGGACTCGATATTTGGGGAATAGGCACGCTGGAGCCCATAAAGGTCCCTGCCGATCCAAGAAACTGTTGGGCGGGGCTTATGGGGCCAACCTTAACAATGATATCGCCGAACTGCTCCGGATCGGCAAGCCTGCCCAGCGTAGTGATCGGCACTTGGAAGGACTGGCTCCAAGGCGCCGGAGGCTGCCCGATCTGCCCGGCCACCGATTCTTTGTTTTGGCTGCGTATGGCTACTGCGACGTCGCCGGCGGTCATGTTGCAGGCGGCCATTTTCTGCGGATCGAGCCAGATGCGGAGGCTATAGTCGCGCTCGCCCAAGATGGTGACGTCGGAAACGCCGTCTAAACGCAGCAGTTCGTCCCTGAGGTAGATCATGGCGAAGTTGCTCAGGTATATGTCATCGTAACGGTGGTCCGGCGAAAACAGGTTAGCGATCATCAAGATGTCGGGCGTTCGTTTCCTGACCGTGATGCCCTGATTTTGCACGGAGTTGGGCAATTGCGGCATGGCCAGGGCCACGCGGTTTTGCACCATGACCAGGGCCGTGTTCAGATCGGCGCCGATGTCGAAGGTGACCGTCAGCGTGTACGAGCCGTCGTTGCCCATCTGCGACGACATGTACAACATGCCTTCCACGCCGTTGACTTGCTGCTCGATCGGGGCCGCGACCGTGTCGGCCACAATCTGGGCGCTGGCCCCTGGATAGGTAATGGACACTGTCACCGCAGGCGGCGTGATCTGCGGATACTGGGCAATCGGCAGATAAAAAACCGCAATCGCACCGGTCAGCGTGATGACAATCGACAGCACCGTTGCGAATATCGGCCGGTCGATGAAAAAATATGAGATCATTTAGCGGGCCTTTCACCGCGCTGGGGCTTCGGCGAACTTTCCGTTTCACTTGTGGGCGTGGTACTCTCCGCCGGACCGAGCGACGGCATGGGGATTTGCTCCGGCTTGATCTCTATCCGCGGGCGGATCTGCTGCAAACTGCCGACGACCACCCAATCCTCGGGTTTCAATCCGTCCAAGATGACCCGTAGACCGTCGTCCTGGAGCATTCCCACGGTCACACGCCGATATTGAACCTTTTTGTCAGCGTCCATAACATAAATAAACTTGCGATCTTGGTCGGACAAAATAGCTCTGTCGATAACCAGCAACGCCGGATGGGCTTGACCGATGGGCAGCCTGATCCGCAGGAACATACCCGGCGAGAGCAGCCTGATGCCTTCCTCTGATTTTGGATTTGGGAACACGCCCCGCACCAGTATGCTGCCTGTCGCGGGATTGACCTGGTTGTTTACAAAGTTGACGGTTCCCTGATGCGGATAACCGTCTTCGCCTTGCAGACCCATGTACACGGGCACCTCGTTTTTCGTGAATAGTTTGATACTTCCCTCATTTATCCTCCTCTTGATCCGCAGCAGGGTCGTTTCGTCCATGTCGAAGTAGGCGTACATCGGGTCCAGCGACACGACCGTGGTGAGCAACGTCTGATCTTGGTTGACCAGGTTCCCGAGGGTCAGATAGTATCGGCTGACCTGGCCGTCGATAGGCGAAGTAACCTGAGTGAAGGCAAGATTGAGATCGTAGACTTCGAGACTCGACTTGGCGGCCTTCAGCGCGGCATTGGCCTCTTCTTCCTGCGCTTGATACGCGTCGAGGTCCTGCTGGCTGATGGCGCCAGGCGTCTTTGCCAACTCTTTCCCGCGAGCATAATTAGCAATTGCCAGCTTCAGTTGGGCTTCGTAAAGGTGTACCTGGGCCTGGGCTTGATCGAGTTGGGCGCGGTAGGGTCGAGGATCGATCTCAAAAAGAAGATCGTCTTTTTTCACCTCCGCCCCTTCCTTGAACGGCATCTTTACCAAATAACCGGTGACCCGGGCTTGAACGTTCACCGAATGAATCGCGTCTGTTCGACCGGTGTAGTCAACATAATCGGTCACCTCTCGCTGGACTGGCTGGCTGACGGGCACCGACGGCGTCTCGGGCGGCGCGACTTGGGGCGCGTTATTTTTACAGCCGCCAACTATCGCCGCTAAAATACCAATGAATAAAAAAATATAAATACAAGTGCGATACATAAGGACGCCTCCTTGGCGGGCATGGACGAAAACAAATGCATTTATCATGTCACTAAATCCAAATATAGCTTGAACTTACCTATAAATTTCATTTGATCATGGACCGCATGTAATCTAGCGCTTAAATCGCATGGAAGTCTATTTACTATGCTTTGAGCCAATGCACCATTAGTGGTAGTAGTTATGGCTGGGGCGTTGGGGCGGCATGTCAGATTTTGTGCTTCAGGCAGCAAGCATTTTCATTTTTAGGGCATGTATTCCTACAATATTAGTTTATATGTATTAATCATTGCGATGCAAGTACTTATGTCAATAATTATCTAGTTCTGGACAATGTTAATCTACATAAACTCAATCGAGTTAAAGGTATATGCCGATAATTCTGACTATACAGCTTTTTGCGATTAGGGCGGGAATATGTAGACCATTGACTCTATTTAAGACGTGGACGTTAACACAGCAAAATTTACCGAGATTCGCACAATCGATGCCTTAAAGGGACACAATGCCAGTTCCCGGGCGAAGGGATCGTATTGTAATTTCGCATGCCTGACGGCGGCCTTAACCGTTTTATTATGCGGCTGCACCTGTGTAAAAGATTACGTCCATAAAGGATTCAAAGTCGGGCCGAACTACGCCCAGCCCGCGGCGGCAGTATCGCCAAATTGGATCGATGCCAGCGATAAACGAGTGCGGAACGATTCGGACGACCTGTGCAATTGGTGGACGGTGTTTAAGGACCCGGCCCTCGATTCCCTTATTTGCTGTGCATATCGGCAGAACCTGTCTTTGCGCGAGGCGGGATTCCGGGTACTTGAGGCGCGGGCTCAACTGGGCATTGCCACGGGGAATCTATTCCCTCAATCGCAATTCATGTCCGGAGATTTCACGCGCAATAAAGACAGCAAAGAAACCGCCAATGGAAGGAACATCACGCAACCATTCTTTGACCAGTGGGATTATGGATTCACTCTAAATTGGGAACTCGATTTCTGGGGCCGGTTCCGCCGGGCAATAGAATCGAACTCCGCCACGCTCGACGCATCGGTCGAGGACTATGACGACGTATTGGTCACCCTACTGGGCGACGTTGCCACAAATTACGTGCAGTTGCGCACCTTGCAAAAGAGAATTGAATACGCTGAAGCCAACGTGGAGTTGCAACGCGAGACCTTGACGATCACCGAGGCCCGCTTCAGAGCCGGCACGACCAGCGAGTTGGACGTATATCAGGCCCGGAGCACATTGGAGCAAACCGAGGCAGAGATCCCCGAGTTGGAAATCGCTCTGCGTCAAGCGAACAACCAGATATGCATATTACTGGGCATACCTCCGGAAGAATTGCAGGCCAAACTCGGACCGGGTCCCATACCCACCGCGCCGCCGGAAGTCGCCGTAGGCATCCCGGCCGACTTGTTGCGCCGCCGCCCGGACGTTCGCCGCGCGGAGCGCCAGGCGGCCGCCCAGTGTGCGCTGATCGGCGTGGCCGAGGCCGATTTCTATCCTGCTTTCTCGATTAACGGGACGATTGGATATTCGGCCGAGCATTTCCATGACCTATTTTTACCAGACGCCTTAGCCGGAAACGTGGGTCCTTCATTCCAGTGGAACCTGCTGAATTACGGGCGGATCCTAAATAACGTTCATCTGCAAGACGCCAAGTTCCAGGAGTTGGCAATCGCCTATCAGAATGCGGTCCTCACCGCGGACCAGGAAGTGGAAAATGGTCTGGTGACATATCTCCGTGCACAGGAGAGGACGAAATATCAGGCCGCCAGCGTGGATGACGCCGAAAAAGCCGTCAAACTCGCTTTGGCTCAATACAAGGCTGGAACGGTCGATTTCACCCGGGTAACACAGGTGGAACAGGCATTGGTCCTGCAACAGGATACGCTCATGCAGGCCCTTGGGGAAATCGCCACGGGCTTGATCCAAGTCTACAAGGCTTTGGGCGGGGGCTGGCAAATCCGTTGCACGGGTTGCGAGCCGGGCGCCTTGCCGCCGCAAGGCGAGGCTAATCCGCCGTTGGAAAACATTCCTGTTCCGAACCCACTGCCGGTTCCTCCGCCCGATGCAACTCTAAATCCCCTGCCCGCGACTTTTTCTTCAAAGCAGACTTGAAATTCAAGAGCTTGGATGAAATGGTTCAGGCGTCGATCACCCCATCGCTGGTCAGAAGGCGAGTCAATTCCAGGGCATCGATGTAGGCCTTATCGCTGAGCGATCCGCAATCCTGCGCATGGATCATCTGTTCCTATCCAAAAAACGGCATGTATTAGCGTTAAATTCGAGGTTATCAAGATACTTGTGAATATAATACGCAAAATCGTATAATAACAAGTAACGTGGCTTGGAGTTCTAAATATAATCCAGGATGGGTGTGGGGGTGCAATATGAACGATAGAGTTCCGCCTTCTTGGCCGGGAAGAACATACTTTGCCCCAGCCGGCCGGGATACTTCGGTTGAGTTTCGTAAAAAAGTCGCAGTGGTTGAGGAAAATCCGTTATTGCGCGGGGTGCTGAACGCCATGCCCGGCATGGTGCTGGTATTAAACGCCAACCGGCAGATTGTGTCCGCAAATCAAGCGGTTTTGCGAATGCTCAAGTGTGCCATTGAGGACGTCCTGGAAAGGCGGCCCGGCGAGGCGCTGGGTTGCATCCGGTCGAAAAATGCCCCTGACGGCTGCGGCACCGGTCAACACTGCATTACCTGTGGGGCGGTGAATGCCATCTTGGAGAGTCAGGAACAGAATGCCCAAATCGTGCATGAATGCCGCATCCTGGTGGCAGGCGCGTCGGGCGTCAGTCCTTTGGATCTAAGGGTCACAGCAACTCCGATTACCGTGAAAGGCGAGCAGTTTGTCGTGGCGGCCATCGAGGATATCAGCCAAACGAAAAGGCTGGACGTGTTGCAGCGGGTGTTTTTCCACGATGTTTTGAACACGGCGTTTTGCATATCGGCCTATACGCATTCTTTGAAGAATGATCAGAAAAATGTTGTGGACGCCTGTAACCTGCTGAAATATTTAAGCGACGAGTTGATCGAGGAGATCAACGCCCAGCGCGACTTGTTGGCCGCCGAATCGGGCGATCTGAATGTCTTGGACGAGCCCGTGGCCGTGCTTCAGCTTCTCGAGGAGTTGCGGTTAAAGTACCTGAAGAATCCCGAGGCCCAGGGGCGGAAAGTCGAGCTTTGCAGCGTTTGGGACGGAACGATCCAAACCGACCGGCGGTTGTTGCGCCGCGTACTGAGCAACATGTTAAAGAACGGATTGGAAGCCACTGCCCCGGGGCAAACCGTTACGCTGAATTGCGCGGAGCGCGGCGATTCGGCGGCATTTACGGTTCATAATCGGGAGGTGATGCCCGCGGACGTGCAACTTCAGATCTTCCAACGATCTTTCAGCACCAAAGGGGAAGCGGGCAGAGGGATCGGCACTTACAGCATAAAACTTTTAGGCGAGCAATACCTCGGCGGCAAGGTGGAGTTCACCAGCCGAGAACCTGAAGGAACCGCGTTTGTGCTTACAGTGCCCAAGAAAAGATGAAGGTGGAGGGATGAATTAACCAGGCTGGAGAAGATAGATTAAAAACTAATTTCAAATCTTCAAGTCCAAATCATTGACTGGGCGGTCGCTTTAAGGTGCTTTTCAGGGTAGGTTGCCGTTGCTAAGATTAGGGTTGTGACTTTCGAGAACAATAGTCTGTCCGTTTCACGGAATTATCTTTCGCCCAGCGAAACACGACGAGGTTTTACCATGCCCACAACCACTCACGTCGAAAAACATTTCACGGCCTCGGAAACCGTGCGCGACATCGTGATCGGGATGTCGGATGGCCTTACAGTTCCATTCGCCCTTGCCGCCGGTCTTTCAGGGGCCGTCGACTCATCGACCGTCATTATCACGGCCGGTTTGGCCGAGGTCGCGGCAGGATCCATTGCGATGGGCTTGGGAGGGTACCTTGCCGCGCGGACCGACGCCGAACATTACGTCACCGAACGGGCAATCGAGGTGCAGGAAACCATAGATATACCCGAGAAAGAAGCCGAGGAAGTGGCCGATGTATTCCGCTGTTACGGCCTGTCGGAAGAAATTATAAAACCGGTTGTGGATGCCATTCGCGGCGACCAGAAGCGGTGGGTCGATTTTATGATGAAATTCGAGTTGGGGCTGGAAGAGCCGGACCCCAAACGAGCCAGGCACAGCGCGTTGACCATCGCCGTTTCGTATATTGTGGGCGGATTGATTCCACTGTTTCCTTATTTCCTCATATCTTCGATTCATAGCGCCTTGCTGGCTTCGGTGATAGTGACGCTGATCGCTCTGTTCGTGTTCGGATACGTCAAAGGGCGGTTTACCGTCAAACGGCCGATGCGCAGCGCATGGCAGACGGTGATAGTCGGCTCTCTGGCGGCCACGGCGGCATTCACCCTGGCGAAAATGATCGGGTAGTCTTCATTTTTCCGGCAAAGGGCGAATCTTAATATTGCGGAACGCCACTTCGCCGTTGTGATCCTGCAGATCGATGTAACCCTTCGAGGCCTTGCCGAACTTGGGCAAATCTTTGAATTTGCTCTTTGCCACCCGATCGTTCCAGTCTTGGCTGCCAATGACGAACTCGTAATACTTCACGCCGTTCATGTAAACTTCGCTTTTTTGGGGAGTAATCAGGATTCGCACCTGATTCCACTGGCCCACGGGTTTGGTGGCGTCGCTGTCGGACTTATAGAGTTGGTACAACCAGCCGGACTTTTGCGGGTCCTCGCCTTCTTTGTTGTCGAGAATTTGCACCTCGGGTCCGGTTTGATAGGGAGCCGGGAAGTCTTCGCTGACGTGGAACATGATGCCGCTGTTGCCTGCGCGGGAGATTTTATATTCCAGCGAAAGCTCGAAGTTGTCGTACTGGTCTAGGGTGACAATGTCGCCGGCAGTTTTAACCCGGGTCAAAGCCCCGCCGATGACCTGCCAGCCGTCACTAACGGTTTTACTTTTGTAATTTCGCCATCCGTTGCTGGTTTTCCCGTCGAAAAGCAGTTTCCAGCCTGCCTGTTGCTCCTCGGGAGTGAGGGTGTTGAGGGCCGGGTCGGCGGCAGATGCCCGGATGGGACATGCTTGGGCGAGCAGAATTCCCAAGAGCGTCGCCATGGCAAAAAAGAACAGAGGTTTGATTTGAAATGTCATTTTCACTCCCCTTTTATATGCAGGGTTTTAGATTTACAGCATCTCACTTTATTCCGTTTCATCCGGTTTGAAAACAGTACGCTCGAATTCGCAGAGGATGGCGGCAACGCGGCGGTGGCCCATGCTGATAGCCAAGGACATCGCGGTATCGCCCTGGAGATTTGCGGCATTTGGGTCGGCGCCGGCTTCGATCAGCAGTTCGGCCAGTTCTTCGTGGCCATCGAAGGCCGCCTGCATCAATGCGGTTTCGCCTTTAAGGTCCGCCGCGTTTGGGTCTGCGCCGGCTTCGAGCAGAAGTTTTGCGGCTACCACATGCCCGTGATGCGTGGTCCACATCAGGGGCGTTTCGCCGGTGTGATTTTTAGCGTTAGGATTTGCGCCGGCTTCGATGAGCAACCTGATCACATCGACGCGGTCGTTTCCGGCGGCCTTCATCAAGGCGGTAGACCCGAATTGGTCGGCCAGATCGGGTTTGGCTCCTGCTTCGAGAAGTATTTCAACCGCGGAACTTTGTCCGTGTATGGCCGCTCGAGCCAGGGCCGATGCCCCCAGATTGTCGGTTGCGTCCGGTTCCGCCCCGGCAGTCAGCAAGGCTTGAAGAATCTCGGTATGGCCCTCGGTGGCGGCTTTCATCAGTGCCGTTATTCCATAGACCGAAATTGCAGATCGCGGTTTTGTGGCAGCGCTGTAATCGGCGCCGGCGTCGATGAGAATTCCCGCGAGCCGGGCATCGCCGTTGGCGGCGGCTTCCATTAGCGCCGTGGCGTCGTCGAGATCGGCGATATTGGGATCGGCGCCGTGTTCGAGAAGGATCTTCGCCAGTTCGGCATGGCCATGCGCCGCGGCCAAGAATAAGGAGGTTCTTCCGCGGTTGTCTTGCGCATTTACGCGTGCGCCGTGCATGAGGAGGATTTTGGTTATCTCGCCGTGGTTGTATGCGGCGGCCGACATGAGCGCCGTATGCCCTTCTTTGTCGGCTTGATGCGGATCGGCCCCGGCGGAAAGCAGCATTTCGACCGCGGCATGATGGCCGCGGGCAGCCGCGAATTTAAGCGCGCCGGCGCCGCTGATGCGCCGCGCGTTAGGATCGGCGCCGGCCCGCAGCAGAATTTCGACTACGCCGGCATGGCCGTTGGCGGCGGCTTTCATCAGCGCAGTGGCGCCGCGATCATCTCGCTGGTCGATATCGACGCCTCGGGCCAGAAGGATTTTTACCACGTCGGATGCGCCGCCACGCGCCGCGTAAAGCAGCGGAGTCGCTCCGGTTTCGTCGACGGCTTTCGGATCGGCGCCGGCCTCCAACAAGGCTTCCACGACCGAGGCCTGGCCTTCGGCGGCCGCCTTCATTAATACGGTTATTCCAAAGACCGTGGCCGTGTTCGCATCGGCGCCTGCTGCCAGCAAGGCCAACACGGAATCGCGCCGCCCGTAGACCGCTGCCCAGGCAAGTGCCGTAGCCTTTAAGCTGTCCCGGGCGTGCGGATCGGCGCCCGCCTGCAGGAGCGTTCGCACAATATGCGTATGGCCTTGGGTTGCCGCTTTCATGAGGGCCGTGGTGCCATGCACGGGCAGCATTTCGCGAGCAAGGGTCTTCACATTTGGATCGGCGCCGGCCTCGAGCAGGGCAATTACCATCTCGGGCCTGCCTCCGGCAACGGCTTGGTGCAGGGTCGATAGACCGGCGAGATCGGTGGTATTCGGATCGGCGCCGCTAAGGAGCAGGGCCTGCACCACGGCGAAGTGGCCGCGAGCGACCGCCTGAGACAACGCTGTGACGCAAAGATCGTTTTGCAGATTCGGATCGGCGCCTTGATCGAGCAGGGCTTGAACCGCCTCCAAGTGCCCGTTCCTGGCCGCGGCAATCAAGGCCGTAATGCCGCGTTGATCGGTATTCGGGTCGGCTCCGGCATCGAGCAGGGCCCTAACCACGCCGCCGCTGCCTTGCGCAGCCGCGAGCACGAGCGCCGCGCCGCCGTCTTCGCCCGGCGCGCTGGGATCGATGCCCGCGTCAAGCATTTCCTTGACGGCGGATAAATCGCCGGCTTCGCAGGCAAATAACAGTTTTTCGCTCATCGTGATGGAACTTTCAGGAAAGCAATATCAATGAATTTTGTATACTTCCCGCATCCAAGCCGCGGTCCGGCGAATCCCTTCTTCCAAAGTGCATGAGTCCTTGTGTCCCAGGTCGCGCGCGGCCTTGGAAGCGTCGACATTTTTCCTGGCGGTCGTGAGAATCTCGGCGTCTCGATATTGGACCAAAGCGGGATCGGCCCCCGTGACTTTCAAAATGGTATCGGATAGTTCTTCGATCGTATGCGAGGTTTTGCCGGCGATATTGTAAGTTTCGCCCGGCTTAAAATTATCGATGATGCGGCTCAGCGTGTTCACTGTGTCGGCAAGGTAAGTGGAAGTGCGGGCGTGGCCGCGGAACACAATCCAGGGCAAACCCATTAGCGCGCAATAAACGAAGCGGCAATTGACCGATCGATACGGGCTGTAGTACTCTCCCGGCCCGTACGTGTTGAACAGTCGCACGACGACGGTCTCGGTCTGATGGGCAATGACGGAATTGCGGACTTGCATTTCGTTGACCCATTTGGACATTGCATAGTCGTTCATTTGCTTGACCTCGTGCTCATCCATGACGGACTCGATCATGAGGTCCGGCCAGTCGCCGTAAACTTCGGAGGAGGAAAAATGGATCAGGCGGAATTTGAGCCTCTCTTGCAGCCGAATGACGTGCTTGGCGCCGATGGCATTGGATTTCCACATGTTTTCATAAAAATCCTCGCCGTTCCAGCGGCCGAATTCAGCGGCGCAATGATAGACGCAGTCGAAAGGACCCATGCTATCGAACAAGCGCAGCAACTGGCGGTATTCGCCCACGTCGCAACGCACGTAAAGTGCGTCGGGCACGTCGGTGCGCAAGCTGAAACCGACCTCGTCGTGATTGTGGTACAAATCGCAATAGACCACATGATGTCCTTTGGATCGCAATTGCTCGACCAGGGCCGAACCGACCACGCCCATTCCGCCTGTCACTAGTATTCTCATATGCTTGCTCCTGATGTTAAAACCAAGTTTGTTAAAGTCGAATCGGCGCCCGCCGGAAATTATTTATAGGAATTACATAACTTTTGATGGAAAATATATTGTGAATCTTTTATTATTACATGAACTCGCGAGTCTTCGCAATATGCGGCCGGCCAGATCCGCGAAATTAGGTAAAATGACCGCTGATCCGCGTGATTGAAGCCTCGGCACGGGAAACATCTTGGGAACTTACCGACGGAGCGGATGGTCGCGGGTCGTGATTTTGCAGCACGTGCAATATTCGCGCCGCGGTTTGTCCATCCCACAACTCCGGGGTGCGGCCTTCGACGATCTCGCCCGACAGGACCTCGTCGATTGCCGTGGCCAAGCGGACAAGATCCAGTCCGACCAGTTGATTGGTGCCTTCGCTAACGGTTATGGGCCGTTCGGTGTTGTCCCGGAAAGTCAGGCAGGAAATGCCAAGAATGGTCGTTTCTTCCTGGATTCCTCCAGAGTCTGTAAGCACCAGCGCGGCGTTATCCATGAGGGCCAAAAATTCCAAATAACCCAATGGGTCCGTAATGGTCAGATTTCGGCAGCGCCGAAGCCGGTCGAGCAAACCGAATGACGACCACCGGTTGCGCGTGCGCGGGTGCAGAGGCAAAATAACCGGCAAGCGGTCCGTGAGAATGGCTATTGCGTTTAAGGTGCGCCCGGCGGCCTCGACGGTGTCCACATTGTCGGCCCGGTGTATGGTGCACACGGCATAACCTCGAGGCATCAGCGATAATCGCTCCAGGACGCCGGTGCGCCGCGCGTGCTTGCGATGCCTGAGCAAGGTATCGATCATCACATTGCCCACAAAATGAATTCGCTCGGGGGGAATGCCTTCAGAGAGCAGATTGCGCCCGGCGTCGCGATCGGTGGTGAAGAGGTACTCCGATATCTGATCGGTGAGAAGGCGGTTGATTTCCTCGGGCATGCGGCGATCGCGGCTGCGCAGCCCGGCTTCCACATGGGCCACAGGGATGTGCCTTTTTACGGCAACCAGCGAGCAAGCCAGGGTCGAATTGACGTCTCCCACCACCAGCACCAAATCGGCTTGATGGGCGCTGAGCTCATCGTCAAACTTGAGCATGACCGAGGCGGTCTGAACGGCATGGTTGCCGGAACCGACGCCCAGGTAACTGTCCGGCTTGGGCATCTTCAGTTCAGTGAAAAACAGGGCCGACATCCGCTCGTCGTAGTGCTGGCCCGTGTGCACCAGGCGGCAGCGGACATCCGGCAAACCGGCCGCGTACGCCAAAATGGGCGTTACCTTTATGAAATTCGGGCGTGCACCAACGACACACGTGATACGCATGCACTTTATCCTATTGATCCACCGTAATTTTTATGTGAATACTCTTTTTTTGCCGGATTTTTGCATTGGCACAAAATAAACATCAACCGGCAAGAAAAAATCCGCTCTGACGAAAAAACCCAAAATAACTAAAACATGAAACAAATGGGGACTGGCTCCCGCATTTCCACAAAAACGGCTGAAATAAGGACTTCGATAGGGAGCTTGTCCCCATTTTGTTAGGGGCTCTAACATATCAAAAGTCTTATGCGCCTACGCAAGCGTCGTATATCGGCTGACGGCCCCTGGGGGACAATGCCCATAAACGCATGAACAATGCCCATATTTCACGATAAATGGAAGCCAAATCCGCGTCAATAGTTGCACCTTGGGTTATTGCATAATCGAAGCATTAGGCCGCTAAACTGCGTAAATTATGAGGATAAAAACTGTTTTAATGCTCATTTGCTTTATTTCGTTAGTCTTATCTCCATTGGGATGTTGGAAAATCGATATGTTTATAAAATTAAACATTAATCAAATAATTGTTGCATTTTACGAACCAAATCATGGTAATATGATGTGGCATCCATGAATACGTCTTTTGGTGTAGTAGAATACAAGAACTAGGGGCGGGAGTTGCACATTTATTCCCGGAATTTTACAATTCAATACAGTTTGGTCATTGTCTTTGCGCATTCGAAAGCAATGATCTAAGAATTGCATACCAACTTGATTAAATCAGCCTGAGTATTAGACGGCCTTGGTTTTTAGTCGTGAAGGCTTCATAAATGGAGTGTTCTTATCATGCGTATAGCGGTCGGCAGCGACCATCGCGGCGTTGAAATGCGAGCCAAACTGATCGAGTATCTCAAAGGGCTCGGGCAGGAGGTCGTGGATTCAGGCCCTCATGCCCACGAAGGCGACGATTATCCAGACGTGGCCGAAGCGGTTGCCCGAAAGGTTGCCAGCCAAGAAGCCGATCGGGGGATTTTGATATGCGGATCAGGCATGGGGATGTGCATTGTGGCCAATAAGATCCCGGGCGTGAGAGCCGCGCCCTGCTTCGACGATCTGAGCGCGGAAATCAGCCGCCGGCACAACGATCTGAACGTGCTCTGCCTTTCCGCCGACCTGATGGGCGAGATGCTGGCCGACCGGATCGTGGAAATTTGGCTCAATACGCCCTTCGATGGCGGGCGGCACGCCCGGCGAAATCAAAAAATCGCCAATCTGGAACACCGCAACGGGCATATATGAATACAAGGATGAGGGCTGAAGGATGAAGGATGAATAAAAAAGCCAAATTCTTTATCCTTTACCATCTACGATCTACCATCTACTATATACCAATTATGAGCGAGAGTGGCGGAATTGGCAGACGCGCTGGACTTAGGATCCAGTGGGGAAACCCGTGCAGGTTCAACTCCTGTCTCTCGCACTTTCTTACGCTGTAACGACTTGCGGCAAGCGGACGCAGGTCTTCTTCTTTTGTCCCAGTCCCAATCTGACACAAATCTGACACAGCATTGGGCTTGTATGGGCTTTGTATCGCTGGTCGAGAACCTCCACTGGCAGAATAATTAGGGCGAGGAAGACAGACCACTTGTCGACGAGGTCAGTCTGATGTCGTTCTGCCGTGGGAGGTAAGCAATTGGCTAGTCTGGAATACGATGCCGCGTCCGGCCGTTATCGACTTCGGTTTCGATATGCCGATCGCGCCTACAAGCGGTCGCTCAAGACGACCGACCAGTGTGAGGCTAAGACCGTTGCGAGTCGCGTGGAAGAAACAATCAGGCTTCTCGAACATGGCCGCCTCGAAATCCCCCCGGATGCCGATCCAGCGGCTTTCATACTCTCCGACGGCAAGTCGAACGGCAAACCGACCACACCAGCCATTCGCACTCTGGAGGATCTATTCGCCCTATATAAGGAGAAACTGCCAACGGGTGCCAAAGAAGTATCCACGCTGGAAGGGGAGGCAATCCATAGAAAACACCTTCTGAGGCACTTGAAGGGGTCTAGTCTCGTCAGGTCAATGACTGCGGGTGATATGCAAGCCTACGTCGAAAAACGGTTGCAGGACAAATGGCGAGGCAAGGCGATTCAGCCAGATACGATCAAGAAGGAACTGACCACGTTTCGACTCACTTGGCGCTGGGCGGTGGATCAGGGCTACCTGAACGGGCTTGCTCCATTAAAGGGC
>JBEKZY010000290.1:0-6534 GCA_049509395.1 Thermoguttaceae bacterium
TGCGCTGGACATGTACGCCTGGAACCACAGTCCGCCGTAGTTCAGCAAGACCAAAAGCACAATCACCCCGAAGACGAGCAATATGCCCAAACCAAATATCGTGGGTAAATTTAGAGCCAGAAGAACGGGAACACCTTGGAACATGGCAACCTCCAAACGGCTGGATTTTATATCAAAGTAACATAAATATATCAAAGCAATTTTTTGAATTTCGTCTAGTACCCCTACCAAGGACTGGTAGCATAGCCGATGTGGTCAAGAAAGTATAGTAGCCTGGATTTAGGGCTGATTGATGACAAAGATTGACTTTGTTGCTGAAATCGGCGAGGAAACGGGGTTTTTTATCGCTTTTTGCCTGCCAAGGCAGCCCGCGGCGTCTTGCCTTTCCTGTTGGCGGGTACTTTGCGCCTGGTTTTGAGAGAAGGAGACGAGGATCCGCCGATTTCTTTTTCCAGACGTGAGGCGATCCAGGCGTTAAGGCTCTGCCCGGCCTTGTCGGCTGACTTACATAGTTCGCGGTGCAGTTGCGGTGAAATTCTCAACACGAATCGGCCCGAGACGGGCTTGTCGGGCGATTCCCCTCTTTGCCGGCAAAAATCGAGATAATCATCCACCGATTCCTTAAAAGCTTTGCGAAGCTCCTTGGCCGACCTTCCTTGAAAGGTGACTACATCGCGAATCCCCAGGACTTCGCCGTGAAACAAATCGTTTTCGTCGTCGAACACCACGCTTGCCGAGTAACCTTTGTATTGCATCATGGTCGGACACCTGCTTCATTTAAATTCTCAGAACTCCACTTCCATCAAATCTTCGCCAATTTCGGTGCGGGGAAAGATCTTAAGCGAGGTGGAGAGATCGGCGGCATAATCGGCCGCAAGCAGGGGATTGATGTGTGTCAGGATTAGGCGGCCGACGCCGGCCGCTCGGGCCACCTCAAGTGCCGGTGTGAGGCAACTGTGACCGTATTTCACGGCCAGATCGGCGCGGCTGTCGGGATAAAAACATTCGTGGACCAAGAGATTCACGCCGTGGATTTTATCCACGTAAGAGGCATCAACCGCCGCGGTGGTGTCGGTAATGTAGGCCATGCTGTGACCGGGCCAATCCAACCGGAAACCGAGCGATCCGCCCGGATGTGCCAAAGGGAAATGCGTCAACCGCCCGCCGTCGGCCAACTGCGTCTCAGCGGCCAAGGGTTTTGCCTCGAAAGACGGACGCACCGACAATTCGGGAAAAAAAAGATGCTTTTCCACTGCATCTAATTTCTCGGGCAGGCCGTGGACGGTCACTCGTCGAAGCGGATGCTCCCAGATCACGCTGAAAAGATAGGTTAATCCAATGACGTGATCCAGGTGGGCGTGGGTAAGGAAAATATCCACCTCGTCCGTCTTTAAATACCTGCCCAGCCGATACATCCCAGTCCCCGCGTCCAAAACCACTCCGCACGCCGGAATCGCCAGGCACGGCGTGTGCCGCCGATCGCTGGGATGATATCCGGATGTGCCCAAGAGGATGAGTTTCATAATAGGGGATAGGGGACAGAGTCTACGGTCTAGGGGGCAGGGAAATATGGTTGCATTTTGAATACAGCAACCACGGTAGTTTATGCAATATGTAAAGCCGCGACCAGTGGTCGCGGCTTGGTTATCGCGAAATCGTAAGCGGTATCATTAGTCGCCTATTTCTGCTGTTTGAACAACTGGTCCAGGCCTTTATTCAGTCCGTCTTCCAGCATATTTTTGGCGGCAGTTTTGATGAATTGGCGGCTGAGCTGTTCCATCACGGACTTGTCGAGTTGCGGTTTTTGCAGCGTTCCGGCTATGGGGATGCGGATGGTTTGATCTTTCAAGCCCGCGGCAAGGGGATTATTTTCCAGCCACTTGGGCGGCACGGGCATCTCGGTCATGATGGCCACGGTCTGATCCAAGCCCACCGACCCGTAGGTGCGTATCGTAATATCGGGGAAAATCAACTCCAAATCCTTATGATATATGCGGCCGTCGACCATTTGGAAGGGCACGACCCCTTCACGCCGTAGTTTGGCCGGTGTCTCTTTTCCCATAAGCACCGCCAGTTCGCGTATCAGCGGGCCGGGCCCGATCTCTATTGAATGAATTATAAACTTCCCTGCAAACGCACCTTTGGCCGGATCGGAAAGCGGTATGCGGCAATTGTCCATGTCGATGGAAAATGCGCCTTGGGCCGATGTCACGTCGGCTAGCACCGGGGCCACGAATTTCAGGAAGAATGCGCACATGCGCGGATTGATTTGCACCTGCTGCACAAGGTGGCCGGGCGGCAACGTAAGTTCCATGGGCTGGGGCGACAGGCGGATCTTCGGCGCCAAGAATAGTTTGCCTTGACTGACCGTCAACTCCGCGGGCTCGATCTGCAAGACCCCGCCGGCCAGTACGGGCTTGATTTCGCCCGGCCCGACCTGGAAACCGTAGACGTCGGCCGCGTTCCACTTCAGCCCGGCATTGGCCTGAGCGGATGCCAGCGACAGCGGACCGCGCCACGATACCGGAGAAGCCCCGCGCCCGGCAAAGATGATGTTTGGCCCCATGTACGGGCGCAACAGGCCGCAGAGCCGATCCAGATCGTAACTCACCTGCCCGGCAATATCTGCTTGTGATTGATTGTCCGCTTGTGCATATCGGCCCGCTGCCGATGCGGCGACGAAGCTGGAGGCGATTTGCGCTTGTTCCAGCCGGATCAGCCCGGCCTTGGTTTCATAATCGCCGCGCGCGGAAAGGCGGATCAGCGGTTCTTGGAATTTTCCGCCCGAGGAATCGGCCATGGCCAGATTGTTGACGTCCGCGGCGGCTTCGTATTGTATTAAATTGGCGGCTTGCTTGAATTGCAGGTTTCCGACCACTTGCCCGCCCATGGCCCACGACGGCGGTTTTGTGTGATCGGCAAACCATTGGCTCATGCGCCCCAGATCGCCCTGATATTTAACTATGCCGCTGATTTCAAACGGTCCGTTTTGTGGCATGGCCATGAGGAAACTATCGGCCTGAACCGCCAGGCTGGTAGTAGCCAAGGTAGCAGGAGCAAGTTGCAGGCGGCCTTGCGCCTGGTTCCACGATCCCGCCACTGTAAGTTCGACCTCCGGCTCCTGCATATTTATGTACGGCGAGGCCAAGGAAAATTGCGTGGCATGGATCTTTGCCTGGCCGATATTTACGCCGTCTTTTGACGCGGTTGCCTGAATGTCGAGATCGGTAGCGCCCGCCAGACGCCAATTCGATAGCGGCAGGAAAGACCCTGCCCGGGCGGTCCAATTCTGCAACTGGCCTTGCATCAACACCCGGACCGGCCAGATGCCGCCCTGTTTCAGATCGGCGACCGGTTCGAGCAACTGCGCGGTCAGCCGATCATCGCCGGCCTGGATATTGACCGCGGCGGAGTCCAGCCGGGTGTTGGCCGTCGCGTCGGTTTTACCCTTGGCCGAACAATACACTATCAAATTCGCTTCCTGCCAGGGCTGCTTATCGGGCAACACAACCTGGAGGTTGTGGAGTTGCAGTTCGGCGTCGGCAGTGAACTGCTGTTGCGGATCGCGTTTCCAATTCACATTGCCGAATCCGTCGCCGGCCAGTTGCACGCTGCCCAGATCGACGAACTGTTGCAATTTGTCGCCAAGCTCCTTGAGATTCAGGCTCAGCGAGGCGGCCATGTTGTCGAGCGTGCCGGCGGCGTGAATCTTCAGAAAATCGGAATCGCATTGCAGGCTATCGACGACCGGCGCCTGGGCGGTGCCGTGGGCGTCCAGCACCAAAGTGATCGGGTTCGGCCAGGAGAACTGCCGGCCGTTTTCCGTGGCCACGAGATCTCCCGTGGCGATCTGCCCGTGCAAGACCACCGCGTTTTGACCGTCGGCGCCCGCCTGACGCCGGCTGGATAAAGCCAATTGCACCTGGCCGGAGGTGATCTGCGTTTCCTTGCGGATGTGGAGCGTACTGGGCAACATCGCGGCCAGCCGGGCAAGATCCACGTTCCCGGCGATTTCACCCTGGTTCGTGTTTCCGGATACGGTGAAATTGCCTAAATCGCAGACGATTTCGGTTTTTTCGACATCCACCCCGGCGTCCGTCATACTGACCTGGCCGGCCGCGCTGAGTTGCCTCATTTGCACGCAGTCGGTTCCCAGCATCGCGGCGGCAAAGGCGAATCCTTCGGTCTTTAGATCGGCAATGACGATCGTTTTTCCCGGCGCCTTGTCGCCGCCCCAAATCGCGTGGACGTTGCCATTCAACCGGCCGTCGAGCCTGGCTTGGGGTAAATATCGGGCGATAAACGATTGGGCCGCCGCCAGCGGCAGGCTTTCCGACTGCACCTCTATCTCGCCGGAACCTGTTGTTTTGTCGTCCGGCGCCGTTGTCATCGACATGTCGGCGGCCAGTTTGCCCGGCGAAAAAGGGGACTGGCCCCTTTCGTCAGGGGGCCTGTCCCCATTTTTAATCTCGGCCGACGCCTTTATGGTCATCGCTTGTGCCGCATCTGCGGGCATGTTCAAGTCCACGTTGACCTTGTCGATCTGCCAGCTTTGCTTTGTCGATTGATCGGTGATTTTCACCGTGCCGTCGACGACCGCCAGTTCGATCGCCACGTTGGTGGACGACTTTTTTTCCGGCGTATCGCTTTTGAAATTCGCCATCAGGTCTTCCACGTTGCTGCCGCCATCGCGCAAGACCAGCGAAATGACGGGCTTTTCCACGCGGAATTCGCCCAGTTGCGTGTAGTTGCGCAGTATCGCAAAGAGCGATTTATCGCTGGAGATTTTTTCCACCTCGAAAAGGGCCTGATTCTGTTGGTCGCGTATGGCAATGCCATTGATCGATATCGGCGAGAGCCAGCCCAGCGACGCCGATTTGATCGAGATCGAGCACTTCATGCTTCCCGAGGCCTTGCCAACGATCCAACCCAATACCGGCGTATTGACGATAATGGCGGGCAGGAACCAACCCAAAACCGCCAGCCCGATCAGGAAGAAACCCAGCCGCCAGGTCCAGCGTTTATGCCGCGGTTTTTCCTGCGGAATTTTTTCGCGGATTTCCTGGTTCTGATACCGTTCCCGCCTTTCCATTCTGGCACCGGTAGCCATATCGCACCTCCTGGCTTGGCTGGTTATTAGTTCTCGGTTTTCGGTTTACTGTTTTCAGTTGGTGTTATCGAACCATTCAAAGGATTGCCCAGGTTTTAAAACCATTCAAAGGGTAGCCCAGGTTCTCGAACCTGGGCGGCTTTGCCGCAAGAGGTTTAATGCAGATTGTAAAACTTTGCCAAACCTCTTGGGACTACGTCCCACCGGTTTAAAAACCAGTGCTACCGCTTCAATGATTTTGCTAGCACTGCAAGCGTGAATAACGCATTTTGAAGCCACGGATTTTAGCGAGAAACCCGCTGCGGGGCCAGAGGGAAAAGAAAGCGGATTTTATCTAGTTATCACGCCCCGCCGTCGCCAATTGTATCATTCCCACGCTCCGGCGCGGGAACGCAATTCCGGGACGTCCGGGAGGATCGGCATTTTTCCCTAGCCCAGGCGTTTACGCTCCCGGTTCAATGGAGAACAATTTTTTTCCGTTGATACCCTTCAGGGGATTGCTATCCATTGGATTTTTTTACCCATGCTAATACAAGCACCATAATAGTACTTAAAAGAAGAACTGGCGTAGAGGGTTCTGGAATCGGAGTAATTCCGCCGCCCAGCGGCCCGCCGGGAATGGCTTGGATGGTGACCGTTGCGGCGGTGCCCCAGTTCGTGTTTCTTCCACCATCATTCCACGTGGTTCCAGCAAAGGCGCTTCCGAGTGTGAGGGTTAATAAAACTATTGTCCATGCGGCCTAAAGAATTGAACAATTCGTGAAGTTGATTGTGTGACAGAGTCCTTCCCTACAATTCTTAATGAGCCGGAATATGCGTGACATAATCCCCCCGCAGCAAAGGTGCTCTTCAAAAGATTGTGTGTGTCAAAAAAGAACGAAAATATTTTAATAAAAATTCGAGGGGGAGTCAATATGCACTAGATTGGAGGCTGAAGATAAGTTCATAGTAGGCAATATGATATAGGCAGTCGAGTAGTTCAGGCACTAAGTGCCTGACGATATGCCCTTTCAAAATGGGACACGAAAAAAAGATGAGGAGTGAAGGGTGAATTAAGAAGGCAAAATGTGAAATGCAAAATGCAGAACTGAGAATTGTAAACTGAAAACTGTATACCATATACTAATAACTGACTGTTGATCGCTGCAAAGATGAGTAGGTCAGGCATTCCGAGCCTGACCATGCAATGTCCCTCATGTTATCATGCACGGAGTGCATGATCTACATCTCACGCCATCCTGGGGGCGGGATTGGCTTCTTTAAAAATAGTCGCTTGTACCATGGAAAACGTTTCCAGTTTATGATGGCGCTATCGTATTCAATCATTGCGGATGACTCTGGGTGCTTAGTAAACATTGAAGTCGCTAACTCAGCATCACAATGTCTTTTTCCTGGACTACAATAACCAAATCCGCCATATAGTA
>JBEKZY010000291.1:0-6521 GCA_049509395.1 Thermoguttaceae bacterium
TTATTACGGCACCAGGAAAAAATGGCCGTGCGAATATAGATCGAAGTCGGATCTCAAATCACGCCAATAAGGCGGAGTATTCGGCGTGGAATAATAATCATATATTTTGTAATTTGTATTGTTATCAGAAGATTTTTTAATCTTGATATTGGGACTCGTGCTCCAAATAAAAGGCCGACCTCGCTCGGGCGATATCAATATGAAATATTCATCTGTATGAGGCATCGATAAATTCAGCCCGTCGGGAAAATAACGGTACGATTCGCCTGAATACGGATCGTCGGGCAAGTGCTTTAAATATGGGCCGACTAATTCGTTGAGGGTTTTCGGGTAGGAGCCGTGTTCAAGTTTCCAGGCCTGCAATGCCAAAACAATGGGCGTAGCCCGGCGGCGGTTTACCATATCGGCGAATCCCCAAATAACTGAAAAGCTTTGGCGCGCGTACTGAATGAGCGGAGGTATTACGATTTCCTCGCGCAAGGCGTATGGCGGTTCCTTGCCCCAATAATAAAAAGCATAAAAAAAGTAAGTATCGCCGGGCAATACGGCAATTGGTCTGCCCTCTTCGGCGGCCGACTCGGCTTGGGCGACAGCCTCCAAATCGCTCCGGGTTATTACGTTTAAGAGCCGCAAGGCGCGGGCGCGTTCCCATGGTATTTTCAACCACAATATGTTTGCCATGGTCATATACGATTTTCCATGAGACTGAAAACCTTCGCCAAGATCCGCCTTTGTTTGCATGTATAGAAATTTGATTTGTTGCGCGCCGGCGGGCATGTCGGCGGTAATTTCCTCCAATTGAGCGATGGCTTTTTTTATCTTATCGGCGGTTTGCCCGGTCTGGGCAGCCCAAAAAGGCAGTTGATCGTACACGCATGATTCCAATCTATCGATTCCATAATCCCACCTAGCGCTGCGCAATTGCCTGGCAATGCGGACAACGGCCAAATATTGTTCGATGGCCGCGTCAAGATTTCCGGCGGATTGAAGTTTAGTTGCACTGCAGATCAATAATTTTCCTAATTCGTAAACAGCCCATTCGTCGAAATGTTGATTATCACTATCAAAAGGCGAAGACGGCGTCAAAATATCTTTCTCCCCTTTGCTGGCCTCAACCGCCAGTGGAATTGTTTCCTGATTCTTCTCGACCCAGGCGATTTCTTGGGCAGTCAACGAAAACGGCCGATTTGGTCTCATTAACATATTGTCAATTGATTCAGATACATTATCATGTGCTTCCGATTCGGATTGAGGTTGAGGCATTCCCGAATATTTTTCGAGCGCCTTTTTGTAAATATCCACCGTGGCCAGTTCCTCGTCATTTAGGGGGCGGAAGAAATGATCCGGGTCGAAACCCGGTCCAACCACCGGGATCTCGGTTAGGCGGTGGAGCGGCACGGCTATCAAGAGAAAAACCGCAGGCAGTATCAACACCAACGCGGGTCGCAGCCAGGCGCTTATTTGGTTGCGCTCCAAAATCCAATCCGGGGCCCGCAGCCAGGTTGCCAGCAGCAAAACCAGGGGGATGGGCGCGACCGACCACAGCCAGTTTATCCCCCACAACCACATCAAATCCAGCCAGCCGGCAAGAATTCCGGCCAGAATCAGACCGAACAATCCGGCCAAAATCCCGGAGCGGAAAAACATGGAACAAAGCTGTCCCGCACAGATGCTTAAGACAAGGTAGCCGGCCAAATATGATATAGTCCCGAAAATGATGCTCGAAGTAACTTTTTGCCACGGTTCCCATGGCCAATCGTAAAAAATGGGAATAAATCGAATAACAAGAAGTGTCAAGATACCAAATAAGCATGGGGCGATAACCAGCCAGGGCCACAACCGGCCAAGCCAAACAATCCTTGGACCGATGCCGCGCTCGGCGAGAAACCGATAATACCTCCGCCTTTGATCGCCCAGAAAGGTAAACGAGCCGATTAAGGGAGGCATGGCCAACGCCAATATTACAAGAAGAGTGGAATACACTCTCCAATCAGGATGAGTAATTTGATTTAGATCAGGTCCATGTTGCACCCATATCATAAATACCATGAAAGCCAACGGCATTAGCATTACAACCACAACTATTGCCAGCCAGGCCGATTGACGCCAATGCTGCCAGCCAAGGCGGAGAATCATGTTCCAACGATTGGGAGACGACAAATAATCGGCGAGGGTTTTAGGCCCGGCGGTTGACTTTGATTTTAACGATTCTTTTATGCGGAATTGGGGCCGCATCCTTTCGAAAAACCAGCGACGGCCGAGCCAAAAATCAATCAAGGCGATTACAGCGCTCATGACCGCGACAATCAGCATTATTATTAAATCGTTATCACTGCCGGCCTTGGGATGGAACGAACTGACTACAAGCGGCAGGCAAAACGAAGCACTAGATACGGCCAAGACGGCGGCCAGCAACGGCCGCTTCATGATCAATGAAAAGAATACGCCCCATGCCATATAAAAGCAGATGATTGCCGATAGATACATGGTCCCGACAATTATTTCCTTGGCGCTCAGTCTGCCGCCGCCCGCCATAACGATCGACAATATCAGCAGAAAAGCGCACATTACCGCCGTGCTTATGACCGCGAATGCGATTTTAGACCCAAAAACTTTCAACACCGGCATGGGCAATGACCGCTGAAACTCATAAGTTCCGGCGTCGTGCTCGCCGGCAAAAGTAGTCGATGAGCAGCCCAAGCCATATAATAAAGGTACACCCAAGGCAAGATCCATAAGCAACTCGGCGCGATCTTTTGCGTGACCGATGAACTGCCAAACTAATAACATTACCATAATGCCGAGCACGGCCATGGCGATCCAGAACGCCCGTTGCAGCCGGTATTCCTTCCACATCAACCGCCAAAAAATAGCCCGGTTCATGATACGGAACCCTCCTTGGCGGCAATTTGCCGAGCCGCGCCGTTTTCCTGTTGCATGTAGGCGATGAAGATTTCTTCCAAGTTGGTGGAAAGAATTTCAACTTCCCGGACGTTCTCGTGAGCCTTTAGCGCGGTGAGTTGCTCGTCGCTTAGGCCCCGGGCGATCAACTGCCACTGCCGCTGCTTCAGGCGGCGGCTTAGAATCTCGCCGCGAAGTTGGGGCAAATCCATCGCGCCGTCTTTCATGGTCACGGTCAGCTTTCGGATTTGCGATTTAAGCTCGTCGAGCCGTTCGACTAAAATCAGTTTGCCCTTGCGTAGTATGGCGACGATGTCGGCGACGCGTTCCACCTCGGCAATCTGATGGCTGGATAAAAAGACCGTTTTTCCGGCCGCCGCCCGATCGACCATGCTTTCCAGAAACTCGCGCCGTACCATGGCGTCCAGCCCGGAGGTGGGCTCGTCGAGAATCAGCAAATCCGGCTGATTGGCCAGGGCCAGCGACAAAGAAACCTTCGCCCGGGTGCCCTTTGAAAGGTGCGAAATCTTTTTCTTGCCAGGCAGACCGAATCCGGCGGTCAAGCGCGCGTATTCGGGCAGGAATCCATTGCCGTAGAATCCGGCGGTAAACCAACCGATTTCGTCGACCGTCATCCACTCGTACAAGGTGGGCCGTTCGGGCACGTAACCCACGCGCCAGCGGATATCGAGCCCTTGTGCGGCGGAGGGCAGGCCCAAGACCTCGGCCTGTCCCGAGTTGGCGTCGGCCAGTCCCAGCATGATGCGGATGGCGGTGGTCTTTCCCGCCCCATTCTCGCCTAAAAGGGCAAACACCACCCCGGAGGGCACTTCAAAGGAAACATCGTTAAGCGCGACCTCCGCGCCGAAACGTTTGCTGACATTTTTTAGTCGGATGATCGGATCCATATCATACCTTTCTGTCGCCCCAGCGATTTTATTATTCTTTTGCTGTCAGCAATCAGCTCTCTGCTCTCAGCTTGCTGATAGCTGACTGCTGATACCTGGCTTTTATCTTTTTTCAGGCTTAACAGCCGATAATTCTCGCTCTACAAGCGCTCGCAAATCGTCCGGATCGAGCCGGCTTTGCATGGCTTCGGTAAGGACCTGGGTGAATCGGGCCCGGATCAGTTCCACGCGCTCTTTACGGCAGCGCTCGGCCGCGCCGGAAGCGACTGCCAGGCCGGTGCCGCGGACCGGCTCGAGCACTCCGTCGGTCTGCAATTGGCGGAAAGCGCGGGCAACGGTGTTTGGATTTATGGCCAATTCCCGGGCGATTTCCCGAACAGAAGGCACCAGTTCGCCTTCCTTAAAATCCTGGCCGGCAATGGCGAATTTCACCTGGCGGACGACTTGCTCGTAAATGGGCAAACCGTTTTGGAAATCAATTTGTAGAAACATAAATTGCTCACTGTACTAGTTATATAGTACAGTATACAGATTTAAGGTCGAATGTCAAGTGATAAATAAAAAAAAGAATAAAATTGTTTAGCCCAGAGGGTTACACCCTTGGAATGTTGGGGTAATTATACTCTACTGATATCATGATGATTACACAAAAGAAACCCAGTGTCTTTTCCTATACATCATCTTTATTGCCAAAGGATATCTGATTGATGCCACTTAGAGATTGTAAGGACAGTACATAACCTTTTTTATATCATGATTTACGGCAAATGCTCTAAGAACTTAAATTCATAAGGCCTGTCAAAAGGAGACCATTATTCATGCAAGACGTAAAATTACATGCTGGTATAATCTTTAGGCTAAAGGATGCAAGGATTATCTTGAAAGTCGATGGCTGACCACTTATAGCTGAAAACTTAAAACTGATTATTGACTATTAATATTTATTATTTTCAGGAGCAAAAGGCCGTGACACCGCAGCAAATAGAACAGGCGCGATACTTTCTGAAGGACACGATTCGGCAGGCGATCGATCTTTCGCAAACCGATCAGAACCGCGGCCTGGACCCGCCCCCGCTGGAAAAGCCTTATCCGGCGGATGCCAAGCGGATCAATCTGGTTGCGCCGGGCAAGTGGAATAATATCGAAGGGGTGAATCTGGAAACGGCCATTCGCAACCGGCAAAGCCGGCGGCTTTTCCGCGAAGAAGCCATTACCCTGGACGAACTTTCATTCCTGCTTTGGGCCACCCAGGGCGTGCGGCGCATGCTCGATCGCAGGGGCGCCTTTCGCACGGTTCCCTCGGCCGGGGCCCGGCATGCCTTGGAAACTTATATCGTAGCGATTGAGGTGGGCGGATTGGAAAAAGGGATTTACCGCTACTTGCCGTTCGAACATCAATTGCTTTTCGAATTCAATGAAAAACAAATCGAACAGAAACTGGTCGAGGCCTCGCTGGGGCAGACATTTGTCGGACAGGCCCCTCTAGTCTTTATCTGGACCGTCATACCGTATCGCATGGAATGGCGTTACAGCCTGGCCGCCCATAAACTGATCGCGATGGATGCGGGCCATGTTTGCCAAAATCTTTATCTGGCTTGCGAGGCGATCCATGCCGGAACCTGTGCGGTGGCCGCTTATAATCAGCAGTTGTTCGATCAACTTCTGCGCCTGGACGGCAAAAAGGAGTTTGTCATCTACCTGGCCCCGGTAGGTAAAATTTAGCGGGAAAGCGGATTACTCGCTAAAATCGGCTTTTTACGATTCCGGTCAAAGCGCATAATCCCTAATCTCCATTTCCAATTCTCCAATCCCCCGCTCCCAATCCCTTCCTTCAATAATCTTTGCGCAACCGGGTGGGCAAACTAATTCGGCCCAGTTCGATTTCTTCGCCCATTGCCCCCCTGCCCTGCCGAAATCAGTACATGAGGGAAAGTGGAGAACTGGGAGTGGAAAGTGGAGAGAAATTTAAAACGGAAAATGCGGCCCGAAAAAACTGAAAACTGTAAACTGAAAACCAGATATTACACCATGAAAGCACTACAGTTCCTTTATGCGCTTATCGTATGGATCGCATGCATGGCGTCGGCCTGTGTCTTGTCGGCCGCGACTCCCAAAGACGATGCCGAAGACGCGTCTGTCGAATCGCAGGGGAAAAGCGTTTCCATCGAGCGCGAATATTCCGTGCTTTCACAAGAGGTCCAATGGTTCGACGCCGGCCGCTCCCGCCAAGAGCCGGTGAAAATTTATTACCCTTCGGCCGGCAAAGGGCCCTTTCCCGTAGTGCTGTTTTCGCACGGGCTGGGGCGGTCGCGTGAAGATTGCGCCTATTTGGGCACGCATTGGGCCAGCCGGGGGTATATTTCGGTGTTCGTGGAACATGCCGGCAGCGACGAAGCCGTGTGGCGCGGCAAGGTCCAGCCCAAGAAGCATTTGAAAGAGGCATTCGATAATCCCGCGACCACGCGCAACCGCCCGCTGGACATGCGATTCACGTTGGATCAAATCGAGCGATTAAAGCGCGACGGCGATCCCCTGGCCCAGCGAATGGATCTTGACCGCGTCGGGGCGGCGGGCTTTGACCTGGGCGCGCAAACCGTTTTGGCATTGGCCGGCCAGGTGTTGCCGGGCGGAATAATCGAAGCCGATGATCGCATCAAAGCGGTAATTGCCATGAGCCCGCCCGTACCCGTGGGCCAGGTGCCTTTGGATATC
>JBEKZY010000292.1:0-6476 GCA_049509395.1 Thermoguttaceae bacterium
GCAACCGGTAAATTCCTCCCCTGAATAAGTCGGTGTGAATGTATGGTATATGTCGAATACTTACCAGTATAAGTATTATTAGCAGCTAGTATAGTAAAAAGTAGTACCCATCCGAGCGGTGCCAAACGCTAAACACTCATCGCTTCGGCATAATGAGCCGGTTTATAGCGTCCGGGCGGCGTCCGGAAAGCAATTCCAAAACGCTTCCAGCCGTTTATGGCCGAGATGGCCAAAGTGAATTCGCCAGTTCCTCATTGACGCAGTATTTCCTAAGGGCCTCTAACAAAACCTCCCCTCGCCCTTTGGGAGAGGGGCTGGGGAGATGTTTTGTTAGAGTTCCTAAATTACATTATATAGTGAACAAATAACGCTTCCTATTTAAGGAAAATTCTGTTAAAATAGTAGGAATATTCCTGATGCCAAGTGGATTATCGTTGTCTTGCCTCAAAGAGTTGAATAATATTACCTGACTGTTGCCTGTCGCCGTTGAATTTAAAGCACTCGATTGATACGGTTGGGAGATAATTCCAATGCACGTTTTGCCGATCTTAAGTAGGCATGATGCATTTACTAAAACTGCATCACATAAAATCCCGTCGCAACCGTCGGCCAAGTCTTTCTTTTCTTACACTCCCATTTCCCATTGGCTTTCGTTTTGCCTTGCTTTGTGCGCGTTCGCCGTATGTTTTTCGGCCAACGCCCAAACCATAAGGACCATCGGACCGTTTAATGTCAGTTTTTATAACTCCACCGATCCAGGCGATGAAGGCGGCACAAGCTCTCAGGATTGGACCGGCCCTGAAATCGAAGACATTACCTCTTGCATCGCCACTTGGGCCAGTCGCATAACCAATACGCCGGGTCGGCAAATCCAATTGCATTTGTTTTGGAATAACCTGGGCAGCACAATCCTTGGCGAAACCTTAAACCCCAGCGTCGGCAACGGTACCACCAGTTGGACCGATACCGAACGAGTATGGCGTACGGGCAATGATCTTTCGGCTTCTCAGAGTTACGATGCCAGAATCTCGCTCAGTACGGGCTATAGTTGGAATATCGGTACGGGAACGCCTGGTTCCGGCCAGTACGATCTTCGTAGTGTTATTACCCACGAACTTGGGCACACTTTGGGTTTTGATTCCACCTACGATCCTAGCACCGACAAATTCTCGTCCTCAGGTCTGAGCGCGTGGGATACGTTTCTCAGGGACAGTTCCAGCGGTGGAAATCGGCCGGTGGCGGGCGGAACCGGCACGCCCGAAAATTTCAACCAAGTGGCCAATCCGATCTACTTCACCGGATCTTCTGCCGAGGCCGCCTACCAAGCCTACCTGGGCGCCGGCTCCCCTGTGCCGGTGCCTGTCTACGCGCCCAATCCCTATCAAGACGGCTCCAGCATGTCCCATCTCGATCAGTCCGCGTTGCCCAACGACTTGATGAGCCCATCCATGTCGGCGGGAGTAACTAGACGCGCCCCCAGCACTGTGGATTGGGGGATCATGAAAGATTTGGGTTGGTCCGTGACAAATCTGCAAAGCTGGACTAAGGGCGCCGGCACGTTGACCTGGGGCACCGCGACAAACTGGAGTTCAGGCGCCGTGCCCGACTCGACCTACAACGTCACTTTTTCATCCACCGGCATCAGCAGCGGAGACACGATCGTTCTGGGCGCTAGCCGGACCATTAATGCCCTGACCATCGACAGCACCGTCAATTTCACTATCGGCGGCGGATCGGGCGCATTGACCCTAAATAGCGGTTATATCACGCGAACAACCGCCTCGTCCGGCACCCAAACAATCGCCCAGCCCTTGACAGTCGGCGCCAACACCGTTTGGGATATTTCCGGTTCGGGCAATCTCACTATCGCGAATACTTTAACCGCTGCTAATTCCATAACCAAAATTGGCACCGGGATGGTCGTCCTTGCCGGCAGCGGCAATGTGCCCGGAACCTTAAATATCGACGATGGCGATTTTACCCTCAACTCCGGCGGAGCCTTGACCGCCAACAGCATCGCCGGAACCGACGGCGCTCTGAACTTCGACGGCGGCACGCTGAACCTTACCGGCACTAACAACCTGCATCTTTATGGGATCCGCGTGGGAAAAGATAATACCGGCACCTTTACCCTTTTGCCCGGCAACACTTTGACCGCCGACGTGTTCCTGACCATCGGCCGCGACAACGGCGGGCAAAACACATTTACCAACCAGGGCGGGACGGTAAACGCCACCACCAAAATCGTAATCGGCACCGATTCCGGTTCCTATGGCCATTACATTCAGCAATCCAGCGCCAACCCCAACGATCCCTTGCCCGTGACTACCGTCGGCACAACTTATGTTGGCTCGTATATCGGCACCAGCGGCGGAGTGGGATTGCTCGAAATGAAAAGCGGGACCTTTACTACTTCAGGTCTAGAGACCGGTTATACCGGCACGGGAACCTTCACCCAGTCCGGAGGCACTGTAACCGTTACCGGAACTTTGGATATCGCCTACCAGGCTCAAGGAACTTACAATCTTACCGGCGGAACATTGCTTTTAAGCAGCCTGACAGAGGGCACGGGCGCGGCCGCCTTCAACTTCGGCGGCGGCGTGATGAAAGCCGCCGGTTCCTTTTCAACCTCCGTCCCACTCACGCTGACCGGCATCAACGGCGACGGCACGATCGATACCCAAAGCAATAACGTCACCGTTTCCAGCGCCGTCTCCGGCAGCGGCGGATTAAAAAAACTCGGCGCCGGAAAACTGACGCTTTCGTCTACAAGCTCGGCCGGCTACTCGGGCGCCACCACAATCTCGGCCGGACAACTGCTAGTTTATGAATCCACGGCTAACCTGCATGCCGTCACCGGCCTGGGGAATCTGGTAGTGGGCAGTGCATCGTACAAATCCCTCCTCACGGCCGACAGCATAAATATCAGCACCCTCACCATTAGCGCCGGCTCGACTGTCACAATAAAGGCGATACCAGGCGGCCCCCTCTCTCTTGCAACTCCTCTGACTCCAGTCCCGGAACCATCCACCGCGATCTTTTTGCTCCTCGCCGGCTTGTTTGGCGCAGCGTGCTATAAACGCAAGATTGCACTTTGACATTTGCTTTTGCATGTTGCATTTTTTAAGCCTTGCCGCTGGCGGATGATCTTTCCTGAAGGATGTTCATAATAGTTGGATCGACGTGGAACATTCCTTCCAAGCTAATTCGGCTGAGGTTGCGCAGCGATTCTTCCGCCGTCTGTCCTATCAGTCCGTTGTTGGCCGACAAGCCGTATCCCTTCAATGCCATCAGCGCCGAACGGATCGCCGTATCCACGGCCGTTACCGCTTTCACCGCACAGCCTGGTTTAGCGCCGTCACATATCAAACCGCTTAGATCCCCTATGACATTGTTCACTGCGAATGTTATGCGTTGGATGTCGATTCCCGCCTGTTGATACACAATGGCCGCGGCCGAGGCGATCCCCGCCGACATGGCGCAACCGCAAATTACCGAAATCTCTCCGATAAAAGACTTGACATACGCATTGACGGCATGAGCGACTGCAATGCTTTGGACGATCCGTTCCGCTTCGACGCCCATTTCGCGCCCCGCCAGGTAAGGCGTCAATATGGCCACGATGCCCTGGTTTCCCGACCCGCCGGAGGTCATTACCGCCTGATTCATGCCGGCCATGCGAGCGTCTATCGCCGAGGCCACCCGGAGTTTTGTTCGAAAGAACATGTCGTCGGCGAGAAATCCTTCACGCTGCATCTGGCGGAGTTGATAAGCGGTTCCGCCCACCTCGAAACCCCATTCCGACATGGCCAGGTTCATTTCCACGCCCCGCCGTATATAGGCCCGGTCTTCGGCGTCCAACCCGTCGGCCAGTGCGAGCACGCCGGACATATCCATCTGTTGCAAGGTTTTTCGATAGCCCAGCCCGGATGCCTCAGCCGAACCTCCGTCCATTCGATAAACGATCTTTCCGTCTTTCTCGATTTGTTCGATAATCGTATGCCCGCCGGAAAGAATGCACCGGGCATTGTGCCTTGCGCCCGCGACCGACACGTCAACATGAAAGTCTTTATACTGCTTCTCGCATTCAATGCTGCATTTTTCATTTTCAATCAGCAATCGCGCGCGTTTCAGTGACTCGGCGGTAACCTCCTGGAGCAAGAGCAATTTCCCCTCCGGCCGAGACAATGCAGCCCCAAGGGCCGCCGCTATCAAGTTTCCTTTAGCACCGCCGCTGCACGGCACCACCACGACCGCTCCGTTCTTGTAAGTCCCGAGATCGACCTTTAAAGTCAATCGCTCCACCGGCTCGCCAAGTTGAGCCCCCGCCACTGCGGCTGCATAAGCACAGGATATCGGTTCGGTGCATCCAAATGCCGGATATACTTCTTTCGCCAGTATTTCTTTCAAAAGATTCAAAATTGTCCATCCTTTCCAAATTGCTCAATCAAATTGCATCATCCCCGCCTGTTTCGGCGCTTCATCCTTCATCCTTCATCCTTCATCCTTTCCTCCCCCCTCCTCCTTCCTCGACATCCACTCCGGCACCCTCTGGACCTTGCCCTCTCGATCGACCACGGCCAGCGTGACATTCCCCGTGGCCAAGCGCTCGTCGCCGCGGAACAGTTCGTATTTGTGTTCGATCTTGGCCTCGGTAACCCGGGCTATGGTGGTCCGCAACCTCAACAGGTCGTCATATCGGGCCGGGCGGTGGTACCGGCATTCGGCCTTGACCACCACCACCAACTGCCCCTCTTCTTCCATTTTACGGTAGTTTCCACCCGACATCCTGAGCATTTCAGTCCGACCTATTTCAAAATAGGTAAAATAGCGGGCGTGGTGCAAAAAGCCCATGGGGTCGCTTTCCTCGTATCTCACCCGAATCTCGATTTCGTGTTCAGAAAGCATTTCATCTACTCCTAGTTGACGGAACATATCATCAGGCATATAGTTACGTATTGTGCTGTCAATGCCGTCGAGCCCTTTTCTTTGCGAGTAACGCTTATGAGCTATGAAGGATCCGCGGGCGTTGGTTCTTCAACCATGCGCGGCCGCAATTATCCCACAATTCGGCAGTTTACCGTTTTTCTTGAGAATCGGGTAGGAAAGCTGCTCGAAGTTGTACGCCGTTTCGAGACCAGCCGCGTAAAGATCGTGGCCATCTCCATCGCCGACGCCGCCGAATGCGCCTTCGCCCGATTCGTGTTCAGCCTGCCCGAGCAAGGCCGGGAGATCCTCGAACGCGCCGGATTGGCCATCGTCGAATCCGACCTCATCGGCCTGGAACTGCCCGACAAACCTCAACCACTCCTGGAAATCTGCACCGCCCTCTTGCAAGCCGAGGTGAACATTATCCAAGCCTATCCCCTCCTAGTTCCTCCCCGCGGCCGCGCCGCAGTCGCCCTTATGGTCGACAATATCGAAATGGGCCAGGAAACCCTCGCCGCCAAAGGCTTCCGAATGCTTACCGAAAACGACCTCATGGAAGAGGAAGCTTAAAGCATTAAAGTTGAAACTGTCCTGATATTAAACAGCCAGTTTGATTGTTGTTTTTCATTCGTTTATCGATATTCACAAAACTATTATCATACGCAATAGCCGGCGGCTAACAGCCGCCGCTGGGAATTCGCCTATTTTCCGGGTAAGAAAGCCTGTAGACGGTGTTTGGCCGATACTCACCGCCACGGAGGACCTCGCATGGTTACCAACTTCGATCATGTCACAATCGTCGTCAGCGACCTCGAAAAGGCAAAGCATTTCTTCGGCCTGCTTGGCTTCGAACACGACCAATCGGCCGTCATCTTGGGCGATACCTTCTCAAACTATATGGGCATCGACCATATCGAGGCCGACCACGTTACTCTCGCGCTTCCTGGATCAACACCACGCATTGAAGTGCAACTCTTGAAATACCGAATGCCGGATCCCCTTTCCGACCCAAATATCACCCGTCTTAACAAGATTGGATTCAATCACGTGTGCTTCGCCGTCGAGAACCTCGAAAGCGAGATCACCAGGCTTGTGGCTAAAGGCATAAAACTACGCAACAAGCTCCTCGATTATCACGGTCGAAAGCTCATCTTCCTCTGCGGGCCTGAAGGGATCACGGTGGAACTCTCGGAACGATACTAATTCCCATGGGTGCCACTGCTGGCTTGTCCAGCAGTGCCGGGTTTCCTCGTTGCCACGCTCCGGCGTGGGAACGCACCTCCACGCAACGCCTCCCCGCTCCACCCCATTCTCATCATCCCCCTTTTCTCATTCCCACGTTCCGCCTGAAAACGATGCTTCCCGCCCCGTTTTTTCTGCATCAAACCTTACGCCCATTCTTGGGCGTTGTCCCCCGCGTTGACGCCTTGTCCTTACCCATATTTACGTAGTGGAAGTCGGAGGAGTTCAGCATTAAGCGGCATGAACATAAGTATAATAGCAAAGACGCATTGCATCAACAGTTCAACCGTTTTAGTCAGGAACTA
>JBEKZY010000293.1:0-6395 GCA_049509395.1 Thermoguttaceae bacterium
GCGACTTTGCAAATTACGCTTCGGTATGCGAATACCTGGCCGGGCGGAACATTTTTCCGCAGTTCCTTACCGATACCGAAGTTTCGGTGCTGTTGTTCGATCTTTGGAACCGAGTGTACAAGTACCCGGTCGAGTACATCATCGAGGCTCTGGCCCCGACCACGGAACTCGACTTCGACCGGCTGTCCGCGGAAAAACAGCATATTTACCGGCAGATTCAAGCGTCGCATATACACGCTTCGCCCGACGGCCCATGGTTTTTCATCATCGCCCGCAGCCTGACCGAATCAAAATCGTTCCAACTGCTGGGCATTACCGACACGGCCATGCTCCGGCCGCAGGTTTTCGCCCTGCAAGAGGGCGAAGTATCGATCGGGCTTATCTGCTCGGAAAAACAGGCCATCGACGCAACGCTGGCCAGCCTGGCGTCCGAAGACCCGCGTTTTACGCCCGTGGCCGACATTTACTGGAACGCCCGGGGCGGAAGCCATACCGACGGCGGCGCGTTTCTGTTGACCGTGAGCCCGACAAATGGCAAGGCAACGTCTTCTGCAACATCATCACCCCACGGGCCTGACTTGGCCAAAAAACCGACATCGACCAATGGGCACTATAATCTTCGCGTGACTAATAAATTCGGCGTGCCGGTCTCGACGCTTTCCGACCAGTCGCACTGCAACCTTTCCGTCCCGCCGGAAAAACCCGCAAAAACCGATCATGATCTTGCTGCTATTCAACAAGCCATCGAAGAAGGCGATGCCGAGGGTTTATTCCAGTGCATAGGCGGGGACATGGCCGAGATGAGCTACGATCACCTTCGTTGGCTGGTGGATGAAGTTGCTGCTTTGACCTGGGAAAAAGTGCCCGGCCTGGGCATCGAGGCCTTCACTTTGGCCATCGACCGGCGTTATGCCACAGGGAACAAAAAACGCAGTTCGGTGCTCACAATCCTCCGCGGCGGCCTGGAGCGGATATTCGAGCGTCAGCCGATTTGCGGCGAGGGCCATATAGGCACACACGCGCGGATCACCTGGCAAACCCGGGACCGTTTAATCGGTCCACATGGCCTGCAGACGACGCTATTGATCGATGCCCGGGGGTTTTCGCCCGAGGGCGACGCCTGCGATTCGACTTTGGCTGTAAAGGCCTATCATCTGGGTTGGAAGCACATCGTGCATTACAACACCCGGGGCACGCGGTTCCACGGCGTTGGTTTCGGCCCGCGAACCGACGGCCTGCGGATCGATTGCTACGACAATCCCGGCGATTACCTGGGCTCGGGCATAGACGGTCTGGAGATATTCGTCCACGGCAACGCCCAGGATCAGCTCTGCCAGATATCCAAGTGTGGCAAGTTGGTCGTGTACGGCGACGTGGGGCAAACTTTCCTATACGGCGCTAAAGGCGGCGAAGTCTACGTACTGGGCAACGCGGCCGGCCGCCCCATGATCAATGCCGTGGGACGCCCGCGCGTAGTGATCAACGGCACCGCCTTGGATTTTTTGGCCGAATCGTTCATGGCGGGCGATCCGCGGACCGGCGGCGGATTCGCCATACTCAACGGCATGCAATACGATCAGCGGGGCGAACTGGTCCCCCTGGACATGCCCTATCCAGGCAGCAACCTGCTCTCTCTGGCATCCGGAGGGGCGATTTACGTACGCGATCCGCATCGAACACTGGTTGAAGAGCAGTTGAACCTTGGGGCCTATCGGCCGCTGGGCGCCGACGACTGGAAATTGATGCTGCCCTATCTGGAAGAGAACCAGCGCCTGTTCGGCATTCTCATCGAGGAGGATCTGCTTACAGTCGACGGGGTACTGCGCGAAGCGAAGGAAGTTTATCAAAAAGTGATGCCCCGCAAAGACGCTGAAATTGAAGCCGAGATGGAAGGAATGGGAGAATAACGATGTTGTCCGCGCACTCCGTGTGCGGGTCCAGTTGACGGCACATGGAAAGTGTGGATCCGATTGACTGTAAACGGAGTGTGCGGACAAAACAAACGGCACACGGAGTGTGCAGATAAGTTAGACGGCACACGGAGTGTGCCTGCTACATTGAGAAATGAGAGAATAACGATGTCGAATACACTCCAATGGAACGGCGCCGACCTGGCCGGCGAAATCCGGCGCCGCAGCGGCACCGATGCGTTGGCCTGCTTCCAGTGTCACAAGTGCTCCACAGGCTGCCCGATCGGTCCTGACATGGACCTGCTGCCCAGCCAGATTATGCGGCTTGTGCATCTCGGAGCGGAGGCTGAAGTACTGGAGTCGCGGGCCATCTGGTTATGCGCCTCGTGCGAGGCCTGCACCACGCGCTGCCCCCAGGGCATCGACATAGCCGGAGTGATGGATGCCTTGCGGATCTTGGCCGTGGAGCGCAAAGCGGCGGTCCCAGACGGCCACGGCAAGCAATTCAACCGTAGTTTTTTGGGCAGTGTTCGCCGCCACGGCCGTGTGTTCGAGGTGGGCATGCTGGCAGTGTACAAACTTCGCAGCGGAGATTTATTTGCCGATGTCGGCAAGCTGCCGCAGATGATGGCCAAGGGAAAAATTTCTCTCTTTCCTCGCCGCAGCGGCAACATCAAGGAAGTGCGTGAGGTCTTTAAACGCGCCGAAGAGGAGGAGAGAAACCAGTGAAATACGCATTCTTTCCCGGTTGCAGCCTGGAATCGACCGCATGGGATTTCGACCGTTCGACCCGCGCCGTGTGCGGCGCGCTGGGCATCGAACTGGAAGATATCCCCAACTGGGTATGTTGCGGATCAACGCCCGCCCACACCACCAACGCCTCGCTGGCAGTGGCCTTGCCGGTTATGAACCTGCAAAAGGCCTACCGGATGAATGATCCCGTGATGACGGCCTGCGCTTCGTGCTACGCCCGGCTACGCACGGCCAACTACAAGGTATCCCACGATCCGGCCGAGCGAAAACGCGCCCAGCGGATAACGGGAAAACCTTACGATGGCAGCGTGCCGGTGCATCACGTGCTCGACGTGCTGGTGAATCATCTCGGCCTTGATTCGATCCGCGCGGCGGTCCGCAAACCGCTGGCCGGGTTGCGCGTAGCCTGCTATTACGGTTGCCTGCTGACTCGGCCGCCGGAGGTCGTGGCTTTCGACAATCACGAACACCCCACGGTGATGGACAACCTTGTGGTTGCAATTGGGGCCGAACCGGTCGATTGGCCGTATAAAACCGAATGTTGCGGGGCCAGCCTTTCCATGACCCACGTCAATGTCGTCAGTCGGCTGGGCCACCGGCTTCTATCGATGGCACAACAGGCCGGTGCGCAGTGTATAGCGGTCGCATGTCCATTGTGCCAGGTGAATCTCGACCTGCGCCAGGCCGACGCCCGCGCCGCACACGGCGAATTACCGCAAACGCCGGTCTTGTACATTACGCAACTGCTCGGGCTGGCACTAGGGCTTTCCTCGAAAGAACTGGGAATGCAAGCTCTATCGGTCAGCGCCGAATCGCTGCTAAGCGGCCCTCACCCTAGCCCTCTTGCAAAGGGAGAGGGAACTGAATCCGTAGGGGCCGGTGTGGGAGAAAAAATATGAAGTCAAACTCAATTCCAACTGTTCTTACCTTGAACAACTCAAACGGCAACGGCGTGGGAAATGGCAACGGCAATGGCAACGGCCAACAACCCTGTGGAGCGGTGTTGGTTTGCGGCGGCGGAGTGGCCGGAATTCAGGCCTCGCTGGACCTTTCCGCGGCCGGATTCCGCGTATACCTGGTCGAGGAAAGCCCGACCATCGGCGGCAGCATGGCCCGGCTCGACAAGACCTTCCCCACCGGCGACTGCGCAACCTGCATCATCTCGCCGAAACTGGTGGAATGCATGCGCGACTACAACATCGACGTGCTGACAATGGCCGATGTTACGCGGTTGGACGGCGAGGCCGGGCATTTCAATGTCGAAATTCGCAAGCGCCCGCGCGGCGTGGATTCCAGCAAATGCACCGGTTGCGGCGATTGCTGGATCGTCTGCCCCGTGTGCAATACGGCCGAGAGCCCTCCGCCGTTTGTGCCGCGCGAACCACTCAACGAGGCCGACGCAGCCAGGATCGATGAAATCCTCAAGCGCCACGAAGGCGAACTGGGAGCCATCATGCCGGTGCTCCAAGAGGTAAATCAAAGCTACGGTTATATTCCTCGCGGAATCCTGGAACACCTGGCCTCGCTGTGGCAAATGCGGCTCGCGGAAATCCTGCGCGTGGCCAGCTTTTACGACCGGTTCCATCTCGAGCCGGCGGGCCGGCACGTGATCGAGGTTTGCCGGGGCACGTCCTGCCATGCCCGGGGATCGAGAGCGCTTTTGGAAAGGCTTCAACGGCGCCTCGGCATCGAGCCGGGCCAGACCGACAACACCGGACGATTCACATTGCGGACTGTCCGCTGCCTGGGTTTGTGCGCTCTGTCGCCATCGATGAAAATCGACGGGCGGAGTTTCGGTCGGGTAAATATCGACAAAGTAAGCGAAATTACGGAGCAATTCGCATGAGCCGAACCATTCGCAATACGGGCGACCTGGACCTGGCCGCTGCGGCCGGACTGGCGACTTTATTTCCCAAGCGGCTGAAAATTCTCGTCGGCTCGGCCAGTTGCGGAGTCGCCATGGGCGCTCGGGCGATCGAGGCCGCCGCGATCCGGGCCGTCGCCGAACTCGGTTTGGACGCCGCCGTTTGCCGCACCGGCTGTATCGGTTTTTGCGCAAAGGAACCGCTCTTGGATCTTGTGCTTCCAAACAGGCTGAGGTTGAGCTACGGCAACATGACGCCGGAAAAAACCCGGAGCTTGCTCGAAGCTTATGCTGCAAAAGGCGACCTGAAACCGGAATGGATTTTAGGCCGCTTCGAGAGCGAGGAATATGTTTCCACCGGCGAAGTCCACAAATACGACGGCTGTTCCGGGGAATTGAGCAAAATTCCCCAATGGTCGAGCCTGGATTTTTACAGCCGGCAAAAAAAGGTCATAATGCGCAACTGCGGCTCGATCAATCCCATGGATCTGGAAGAAACGGTCGCCCGGGGCACGTATCGGGGAGCCTTCCATGCGATGGCGCAAATGTCGGCCGATGAAGTTATCGACGAGGTGCTAAAATCGGGACTCCGCGGCCGGGGCGGCGCCGCCTTTCCCACCGGACAAAAGTGGCGACTGGCGCGGCAAGCCGCGGCCGACGTCAAATATGTCATTTGCAATGCCGACGAAGGCGAACCCGGCGCGTACATGGATCGATCCGTTTTGGAAGGCGATCCGCACGCGGTCATCGAGGGGATGCTCATCGGTTCCTACGCGATCGGCGCGAACCAAGGGCTGATATATGTCCGCGACGAATATCCCCTGGCCATGGAAATTCTCCAGCATGCCATTGCCGAGGCCGAGCAAGCAGGTCTTTTGGGCGACGATATTTTCGGCAGCGGATGGTCGTTCCACGTAAATGTGCACTGCGGGGCCGGGGCTTACATCTGCGGCGAAGAAACCGCGCTTATCGAATCGCTCGAAGGCCATTCGGGCGAACCGCGCACCAGGCCGCCCTATCCGGTCACCAGCGGCCTGTGGGGAAAACCCACCGTGGTGAACAACGTTAAAACTTGGGCCAGCGTGGCGCCGATCATCACTCGGGGCGCGGAGTGGTACGCGTCGATGGGAACGAAGCGCACGCCGGGCACGACGATCTTCTCCTTGGAAGGCGCGGTGAAAAACGCAGGACTAGTGGAAGTTCCTTTTGGAATCACGCTCCGCGAGTTGGTATACGATATCGGCGGCGGAGTGATCGGCGACAGGCTGCTAAAGGCCCTCCAAGCCGGCGGGGCTTCGCGCGGTTGCATCCCTCCCAGCATGCTCGATTTGTCAATAGATACCGAAGATCGAGAAGGGCAATCGATAATGATCGGAACCGGGGGGATTATCGTGCTCGACGATACCGCCTGCATGGTCGATATGGCCCGGTTCCTGGTGGGCTTTTTCATGGATGAATCTTGCGGCAAGTGCGTCCCCTGCCGCGAGGGAACCAAACAAATGCATCGTATTTTGGGCCGGATGTGCGAAGGCAAGGCAAGCCCCTCGGACCTGGCCTTGCTGGAGCGGCTGGCAAAAACAATAAAATCGGCGGCTGTTTGCGGCATGGGCGGCATGGCCCCCGGCGCTGTGCTGACGACGCTTGAGCATTTTCGCGATGAGTTTGAAACGCACATTCGCGATAAGCGTTGCCCGGCCGGCGTTTGTAAAATCGGTATCCATGAAAAACAGCGTTTGGCGGTAGTTCATTGAGTTAAGGCAGTGAGGGCTGGTCACTTTAGTGACCCAGTGAGAAAAGGTTGATTATGTCCACGATTGCATCGGATCGGGTTTTGATAACCATGAACGGCCGCTCTGTCGAGGTGCCGC
>JBEKZY010000294.1:0-6377 GCA_049509395.1 Thermoguttaceae bacterium
CGACAATATCAGGCCACCTATCACACCTACGGGCTGCCCTAGCTTGGGCGGTAGATCAAGGGATGATGGATTCTATCCCTAAGATCAAGCAACCAAAGCGTGCCCGGCGTAGCGGCGGGGCCGATCCCATGAAGGGGAGGCCAATTACCACAGAAGAATTTGAAAGGATGCTTGGGGCGGTCGCCCAGACCTTGGTCGCTAAGACCAGAAATCCTGGGACAAATACCTGGGAAGAGCAACCGCCCGCCCATGAGGTTATCGAATCATGGCAACACCTGATGCGGGGCATTTGGTGGAGCGGCCTAAGACTTTCGGAGGCCCTAAACCTTTCATGGGATGATCCTAGAAAGATTCGGGTTGATCTAGGCGGTAGGCGGCCAATGCTGCATATCCCCGGCGACCTACAAAAATCGGGTAAGGACCAGCTTTATCCTATGGCCCCGGAGTTTGCAGAATTCCTGCTAGCCACCCCCGAGGCCAGCAGGCGGGGCCGGGTATTTAGGCCCCTAACCCCGGCACGGGGCGATGTACCAACGGACCATTTTGTAGGGCAGGTCATCAGCCTAATCGGGGAAAAGGCAATGGTAAAGGTATCAACCAAAACCAAGCGAGACCCCAGTACCGGAGAGAATAAAGAGGTGGTAAAATTTGCTTCCGCCCATGACTTCCGCCGTAGCTTTGGGGAGCGATGGTCAAGCCGAGTTATGCCCCAGGTGCTAATGGCTTTGATGCGGCATGAGAACATAGAAACCACGATGAGATACTACGTAGGGCGTAACGCCAACACTACGGCCGACGCTGCCTGGACGGCCTACGAAAAAGGCCAACATAGTACTGTTTTAGGTACCGTAGGGCAAAACGGGCAACGACCCGGCCTTGTAACCGTAGCCGTAACTAGCTATCCTAGAAAAGAGTTAGAAAATACCGCCAGCGTAGCTTCAATTGGCAGAGCACCGCATTCGTAATGCGGGGGTTGAGGGTCCGACTCCCTCCGCTGGCTTTTATAATAATTAATAATTAACAATTTGCACTTTACCACCCTCTCCCTAAGGGAGTGGTGTATTTGTAGGGTAATAAAATCTTCCCATCGGAGGAGCCATTTTCGATGACACAGATCCTGGATTTCGATTTAAAGCGATTGGTGTTGGTAAACGATACTTTCGGGCCGCGCGACGTGCGGCAAATGCAGGATGCCATTGCCCGCGATTTCTCGCAGTATCAGGTGCTGCGCGACGCGGTCAACGAACTGCAAGCCAAGGAAGAGCAAACCCCGGCCAGCAACGTGCGGTTGGGAGTATGTCTGTATCTACTGGGCCGGTACTACCGGGCCATCGAGGTCTTGCGCCAGGCAGACGGCGGGGCCCTGGCCCATTTTTTTCTGGCCAAATCGCTTTTCGCTCGGGAGGAATATGCCGCCGCCATCGAGTGTTATCAAGCGGCGGAAAAGGCCGGTTACGACGTCGGCGAATGCTCTTTAGGCCACGCTGAAGCCTTGCGCTATGCCGGAAAAGCCGCCGAGTCGCTGGCCGTTTTGGATCGGCTTTCCGGGGCCATCGAGCAAACCGCCGATTATCTGGCCCAGCGGGCGGCCACAGTATCGGCCTTAGGCGGCAATCCCCTCGAAGTCATCGCCCTTTACGAACGCGCCGTGGAATCCGACCGCAATCATCCTGGGGCCCTGTTCGGCCTGGCCATGGAAAACGATCGGCACGGCAACGACGATACGGCCATGGAATTGTACAAACGGGCCGTGGGCCGCTTTCCCGCCAACGTCGGATCGCTCCTGAACCTGGGATTGTTGTACGAGGATCGCGAGCAGTACGATAAAGCCGCACAGTGTTATCAGCGGGTTTTGGACGTGTATCCCGACCATCCCAGGGCCGCGCTCTTCTTCAAAGATACCGAGGCATCGCACGAGCAATACTACGACGAAGACGCGCAAAAGAAACGCGACCGCATGAGCCAGGTGCTCAGCATCCCCGTGACTGATTTCGAGCTTTCGGTGCGGAGCCGCAATTGCCTGCAAAAAATGGGCATTATGACACTTGGCGATTTGTGCAGGTGCACCGAACAGGACCTTTTGGCCAGTAAAAACTTCGGCGAAACCAGCCTTACCGAGATCAAGGAAATGCTGGCCACCAAGGGATTGCGCTTGGGCCAGTTTGCCACCGACAAGCATGCCGCCGAGATATTCGAGCCGGAAATGCTCTCTGCCGATGAACAGGCCCTGTTAGCCAAGCCGATCTCCGATTTGAACCTTTCCGTTCGCGCGCGGAAGTGCATGATCCGCCTGGGTATAAACGTGTTGGGCGAATTGGTTCGCCGCACCGGCGACGACCTGTTGGAGTGCAAAAACTTCGGAGTTACCAGCCTCAACGAGGTCCGCGAGAAACTAACGGTCTTGGGATTGAAGCTCCGCGGCGAGTAGGAAATCAAACATTTAAGATTCTTCTTTTAACCAAGCCCACGGGCTGCAACCCGTGGGCTTAAGTATTTGCATATCAAAAGGTTATATTTCAGCAAATTTTGTATGTCGTCGAAAAAGTTTTCCTTCCAACTGCGTCACGCCGACACCGGTTGCAGTGCGCGGCGCTCGACTTTTTTCACGCCTCACGGGCCGGTCGAAATGCCGGCCTTTATGCCGGTCGCGACCCAGGGAAGCGTCAAAGGCTTGGAAATCGATCAAATCCGCACCACCGGTGCGCAAATGCTGCTGGGCAATACCTATCACCTTGCTTTGCGCCCCGGCGAAGAAACGGTTGCCGCCTTGGGCGGGCTGCATCGCTTCATGGGCTGGGATGGGCCAATCTTAACTGACAGTGGCGGATTCCAGCTTTACAGCCTTGCCCAGCGGACGCAAGTTACCGAAGAAGAAGTAATCTTCCGCAGCCATATCGACGGCCGGCTGGTTGCCATTTCTCCTGAACGTGCCGTGGCCATTCAAGAGCGCCTGGTCAGCGACGTGGCCATGGTGCTGGACCATGTTGTGGGATTGCCGAATAATCCCGACGTGATTCTGGATGCCGCACAGCGCACCGTACGCTGGGCAAAACGCTGCCAACAGGCCGCAAAACGTGCCGATCAATCACTCTTTGCCATAGTACAAGGCGGGCTGGATGCCGAACTTCGTAAACGGTGTGCCGGAGAGCTTTGCGAGATGGATTTCGCGGGTTATGCGATAGGAGGGTTGAGCGTGGGCGAGCACCCGGACGAAATGTATCGCATTTTGGATGTAACAGTTCCTGAGTTGCCCGCCGACAAACCCCGATATCTTATGGGCGTGGGCCGACCCGAAGATCTATTGGAAGCCGTCCGTCGTGGCATCGACCTGTTCGATTGCGTAATGCCCACCAGAAACGGACGCAATGCCCTGGCCTTTACCGACCAAGGCCCGCTTCGGCTCCGCAATCTACAATATGAGCGGGACGATTCCCCGCTTGAAAAGGGGTGTCCTTGTGCTGCGTGCCGGCAGAGCCGAGGTTATATTCGCCATCTGTTTATGGCAGGAGAAATGCTGGGACCGATATTGCTGTCGCTGCATAATCTTCAGTATTATCAGCGACTTCTGGCCGATGTCCGTAAAGCCATCGAAGCCGATGGATTTGAAAAATTCCGGCAACAAAAGCTCGCGGGTTGGGAAGATAGAAAGGATGAGGGATGAATGTAGGGTAGATGGTAGGTGGTAGGTCGTTATGTCTGGCTAATTAACCGCCCATTTTATCTCTCATTCCAACGCTGGAACTTATAAGCACATTTCATGACTTATTTCATCCCTCATCATTCATCCCTCATTCTTCCCCCTCCCCTTGTGACTTGAAGGGTGACAGTTTATGATGACGGGCTTGCTATGATTTGATAATGGCCCAACATGAGGGGATTTATACGTGAATACGCATTGGCTTGCTTCACTAATGCTTTTCGCTGTCGGCGGTGATGGCGGCGGAAATCCACCTGCCGACGGCGGCGGCAGTGTGAACATTTTTATTCAAATTGCCCCCTTTCTGGCGATTGGTCTGCTATTTTACTTTATGCTTATCCGCCCCCAGCGCAAGGAACAAGCCAGGCGTCAGGATATGCTCGGAAACGTGAAGAAGAACGATCGGGTTGTCACCATCGGCGGCATTTATGGCGTGGTGATGAACGTCCACCGCGAAGCCGATGAAGTAAGTCTGAAAGTCGATGAAGCCACGAACACCAAACTGCGGATTACCCTTAGTTCCATCGCTCGCGTCATAAGCGGCGAGCCGGCGGAAGAAGAAAGTACAAAATAACTACCAATCCATCAGACAGCCCAGAGCTGCAACTAAATTGATTGCAAATTGTAAATTGCAAAATGCAAATTTAAAATTGAACAAACACAAAACATTTACGATATTCGCAGCCTTGTTCAATTTGAAATTTGCAATTATCAATTTGCAGTAAAAAAACGTGAGTGGAAATCTTTAATTAAAAACAAACCCCTAATCTCTAATCTCTAACCCCTAAATCTCTATGTCTCCGTATGTGAATGCATTTATCGTACTTGTCTTGATGGTAGTGCCATTTTTTTTAGGCGGTTATTTTGCCAAAAGTCTGCGGATGCCCGATTACGGTTGGAAAATCGGCGTGATCCTTTGGACGCTGATCTGCAGCCTGGTGATCCTGACCATGTATTGGCCGCCGAAACTGGGCATCGATCTGAGCGGGGGCATGATCTTGATTTATGAAATCGATAAAAACCAATTAAAACCGGGTACTACTCCGGATATGGATAAAGTCATCGCCGCCATCAACAAACGCATCAATCCCGGCGGCGTCAAGGAAATCCCCATTCGCAAATATGGCGCCGACGGGGTGGAAATCATCATACCCGACGTGGACGAGGCCGCCGCCAATCGCGTTGCCCAACTGGTTTCACAGGTGGGCACTCTGGAATTCCGCATCTTGGCCAATACGACTGATAATAAGACATTAATCGAACGCGCAAAAAGCGAACCCAACCAAAACGTAATACTCGATTCCGAGGGCAATCGCGAGGTCTGGTGGGTGCCAATCTATGAAGGGCAAGATGCAACTTTCCTCCGTTCTACGGATATCGCCGTACGAACCCGCACCATCGGTAATAAAAAAGTAAACGAGGTCCTGGTGCTCCAGGATAATTACAACGTCACCGGCGACTTTTTAGATCATGCCGGCCAAGGACAAGATCAAAGCGGCCGGATCGCAGTCGAGTTCGTGTTCAACTCACAGGGCGGCAAATTGTTCGGCTATTTAACCGGCGAAAATAAACCCGATGAGGTGACAGGCTTCCAGCGCAGATTGGGCATCATCCTGGACGGGAAATTATTCTCCGCGCCGGGGCTTAAGGGGCAAATCTTCGATCGCGGCATAATTGAAGGCGAATTCACTAAAGAACAAGTCACGCAACAGGTCGACGTGCTCAATGCCGGCGCCCTGCCAGCCACCTTGAACAAGGACCCCATCAGCAAGCTTTACTGCGGCCCCACGCTGGGAAAAGACACAATCTTCAAGAGCACCATTGCCCTTACTATCGCCATGATCCTTGTCCCCGCGTTTATGCTCTGGTATTACCGTTTTCCCGGGATTATCGCCGATATCGCCCTGGCGCTGAACATCATAGTTTTGCTGGCGATCATGATCGCCGTCAAGGCGGCCTTCACTTTGCCGGGCTTTGCCGGTTTCGCCTTGACAGTGGGCATGGCGGTGGACAACAACGTGCTGGTTTTCGAGCGCCTGCGCGAAGAACTTGCCCGCGGCGCGGCCTTGCGCATGGCCATCCGCAACGCTTTCCAGCGGGCCAGCGCTACGATCATCGACTGCAACATCACGCATTTAATCGCGGCCGTGGTGCTGTATGCCATCGCGCCCGAGCAAGTCAAGGGCTTTGCCGTGACCTTGTTCCTTGGCGTTTCGATAAGCATGTTTACCTCGGTTTTCGTGGCCCGGGTAATTTTCGATATCGCCGAAAAACACCGCTGGATCACGCAGTTGAAGATGCACCATCTTATCGGACACACCGAGATCGATTTCATGGGTTGGTTCCCTTACTGTCTGACCTTTTCAGTGCTGATCACGGTGCTGGGATTGGTCGTTGCGTTTTGGCGCGGGCCGGGGTTGTTCGATATCGATTTCACCGGCGGCACGTCGGTGCAAACGCTGTTCAACAAGCCTCAGGACGTCGCCGATATCCGCAACACCCTAGAAAAGATGCCCGATATGTTCCCCGACGTGACCATAAGCGATGTGCGCTTAGGCGATGAAATAAAGGACTTGCGATTCGAGGTAAATACCTCTAATACGAACATAAACCAAGTTAAGGAAGAACTTAAGAAGGTTTTTGCAGGCAAGCTTTTTGTCAACGAGATGGAAATAAAGGA
>JBEKZY010000295.1:0-6356 GCA_049509395.1 Thermoguttaceae bacterium
GACTTTCCCCATTGCGGTGATCTCCATAGTATCGCTCCTAATCAAAACATCTATAGCTTATCAAATTTTGCAGAAATAGTCAATTTATGTGTCGATACCCCGAGAATCCTTTATAGATGCGGAGGCGACAGAAACCTGTCGCCCCAAAGATTATTCAACTTTCGCCCCAACGATAATTCAATTGTCGCCCCAGTGTAATTGCGGCTTTTATTTCAATTTCGTCCCTCCGCTTTCTTTCTTTCCCAATTCTTCTTTCTCAGTCTCTTCCGGCTTGAACCCAAGTTCCTTAGCCTTGGCAAAATCATTTTCCGCGCGGATCATATTAATGCTTTTCAAAGACTCGCTTTCTTCTTTATTCTTATTGTCTTCTGTTTTAGAGGAATGAATGTTCAACTGAACAGGCTGATTTAGTATTTTGAGGATTTTATCGCTCTCTTTTTTCTGTCCATTGTCGATGCCACCGAAATTATATGCTGTGATATTTTGCTTCTTTTCCTCAAACTCATCTAATTGGATATCAAACTGTATGGAATCAGATGGTTTTTTAGAGATCTTATCATGCTCGGCTTTCTTCTTATAGGCCCAACCACGCAAATAGTACGCTTGGGCGTATTTATGATTAATCTTAATCGCCTCGGTCAACTCTTCAATAGCCTTATCGAAATCGCCCAATTTAAAATAAGTTACGCCACAGGTGTAATAAGCTTTATCAAATTTCGGATTAATATCGATGGCTTCGCGAAAGTCTTTTATCGCCATATCAAACTCGCTTTTGTTCAAGTGGACCCAGCCCCTTTGAATAAAAGCATCGGCATATTTCGGTTCCAGACGAATAGCCTCGGTATAGTTTTCGATGCCTTTGTCAATATCGCCTTTTGTTGAATAATACAAACCCCGATCGTAATATGCTGCTGCGTATTTGGGATTCAAACGGATAGACTCATTTAAATCATATATTGCCTTGTCAAGTTCATTCTTATTTGCATAGGCGGCCCCACGAACATAGTACGCAAAAAATAACTTCGGATCAATTTCGATAGCTTTTGTGGTATCCTCTTGGGCATTTTCAAAATCGCCCTTTTTAAGGTATGCCCAACCCCTGTAGATATAATATTCTGCACTTTTTGGGTTGAGTCGAATAGCTTCTGTATAATCAACAATGGCTTTGCCGAAGCCATTTATCCAACAGAAGATAGCACCACGACCTGTGTACAGGGTTGCATCAGTTGGATTAAACTGAATTGCCTGTGATAAATCCAAAATCGCTTCATCCATCAAACCTTTTTGGGCCAATAGAAAGCCTCGATAGGAATATGCCTCGACTATTTTCGTATCCAGTCGGATGGCCTCTGAAAAATCCTCAATCGCCTTATCGATATCGCCTTTCTGCATATAGATAGCGCCACGGTTGGTGTACGCTAAATCAGCATTATCCGATTTTGGATCGATCTGGAGGGCTATATTAATATCCATGATTGCTTTGTCGATCTCGCCTTTACTCATGTAGGCAATCCCCCGATAGGTATATGCCTCGGCCAATTTCGGATCAATCTCTATTGCTTCGTTTAAGTCTGCAATGGCCTTGTCGAAATCACCTTTACGCGCATAAGTGTAACCACGATTTCCATACACCCAAGCGGTTTTCACACCGAGTTGTATAGCCTCTGTATAATCTTCTAGGGCTTTATCGAATTCGTCTTTTTTCATATATGCATAACCACGACTACAATACGCGTCGGAATATTTCGTATTGATCCGAATTGCCTCAGTAGAATCTTCAATAGATTTCTCCAGATCGCTCTTTTCTCTGAAGACAACACCCCGGTTGTAATATGCCTCAGCCAATTTCGGATCTAACTTTATTGCTTCGGTTAAGTCTGTGATGGCATTATCAGAATCGCCTTTCAACTCGTAGGCAATACCCCGTAATTCATATTCTTTGGCGTCTTTTGGATCGAGTCGGATGGACTCATTCAAATCTGCCAGGGCTCTGTCAAAATCGCTTTTCTTTGAGTATACACCACCTCGACAGCAATAAGCATAAGCTGATTTCGGGTCGAGTTTGATAGCCTCATTGTAGTCTACAATAGCGTTGTCGTAATCACATTTATATGCGAAAGAAGTACCCCGCTTTGCATAAGACATGGAATTTTTCGGGTCGAGTCGGATCGCTTCGTTATAATCTTCAATGGCTTTTTCAAATTCTCCTTTATTCATGTAGGCATAACCACGCAATTCATACGCATAGCTTTCTTTCGGTTCGAGCCTGATAGCCTCATTAAGATCGAAAATGGCACTGTCGAAATCTTCCTTATCTAGATAAACATCACCCCGGCAATAGTGTGCAAGAGCTAATTTAGGGTCAAGCCGGATGGCCTCATTACAATCTGCCGTTGCCTTTTCAAAGTCTTTTTTATTCGCGTAAATTGTGCCGCGTTTTGCATAAGCCATGGCATAATTCGGATTTAGCCGAATGGCCTCATTGAAATCCAGGATGGCTTTGTCTGGATCGTCACAACCATAAGCCCGCCCACGATAGCAATATGCCTCGGCCGATTTTGGATCGAGTTTTATCGCCTCGGTAAATGCATCAATCGCAGCGGGATAATCTTCCTTGTCAAATAATGCCTTGCCTTTTTCCAAGGCTTCTTTTGCGGGCGAAGATTCTTCGGTTGTCTCGGCCATTAATGGATTGAAACCGATCAACATAAAAAGACCAAGCAAGGCCGCCACTGCCCATTTATGGAGATTCATTCTGTAATTCTCCTAAAAAAGAAATCCAATCCGGGCAGCATTGTACCCCGCCCCCGGCAATCCGGAAAAGCCCAAAATAATGGGCCAATTCGCTGATCTCTATCAATACCCAGCCGCCCTCACCCCCGGCCCCTCTCTCAAACGTGGGCGAGGGGAGTTAGCGCGACAGGCGCAGGGCTACGCGCTGGGCGGGGTCGCCGCGGAGTTCGGCGAGGTGTTCTAAAAGAATCCGCCGCACTTCGAGCACAGCCAGGGGATGGGTGAGGATCGTGGAGTGATCGGCGGGCACTACGATTTCGGAAACGGCATGGTCCGAATGGGCGCTTTCCTTGGCCACCACTCCATCGCCTTCTTTTGCGATCACGCTCATATACCATTGCGGCGCAACGCCCACAATGCTGTGATATTTGACCCATGGCGGGCGCTGGCTGGCGATCATCACCGGAAAGATCGGGGATTTAGGCGATAGCGAGTCTATGCTGGTGTCGACCTTGACCAGCGAGCCATCGACAAAAGCGCCCGGGTTTTGCACGTAGAGTTTTTGCTGGCTGTTTATAAGAGTTTTGGGTAGGCTGATCAGCTTGCCCAACAGCCATTGCGTGTACTGGTCGGAAAACGGGCTGCCCCGGTGCGGCGTGGCAATGGTTATCACGCGGCGGATCGAAGGGTTGGGCTGAAAATAAAATTCCTGAGCCAGTTTATCGCGGTCCGCCGGATCGTCCTTGATCTGATCGAGCGGTTCCTTGCTGACTAAATGCCAATAGTCGTCGTTGCTGTTTATGGTTTGCAGTTCCGACACCAGCCCACCCATGCTGTGCCCGATCAGCACCATCTGGTCCAGGGACGGTTCCTGGCGATTGGGATCGAGCGTCTGGCGGACTTCGGCCAGGTCGCGGCGCATTTGCATGGCCGAGAGCCAGAAGGGCTGGCTGGTAGGATAAAGATAGAACCAGAATTGATAATGGTCGCGGACGTCCTCGGAACTTCTCAGGTCGTTGAACATCTCCATCCAGGTCATGGGCGAGGACCACAGGCCGTGCACCAGGACCACGGGAATTTTTCCCGGCTCGTAGGGTTGCACCATGTAAAGGCCCATTACCGCGTCTTTCTTGTCCTGGCGCAAGTTGAAAATGGCCTCGGCAGGCTTCAACAGATTTTGGGGCTGCAGAAGAGTCTCGGGCTTCAACAGCCCGGCCGTGGCCAGGGCGTCGAGTTCCGGATTCGAGAGGAAGTAGGCCAGCGGCGTGGTCAGATCGCTTTCCAACGGCACCAGGTGATGGCCGACGACCGTCTCGGGAGTGGTGAGGGGATCGAAAATCTCCAGCACGCACTGTTGATGCGACATATCCTGTCCCGCCCGCGGATCTTCGTTTGGTGAAGGCCGTAAGAAGGCCGTAACGGGAAAGCTCAAATCCCTGGGATAGTATTTTGCGCTTATGGGTTCGTCTTTGTTGTTGTTGGGGCGGACGGCAATTAAAGGAACGCCCAATCCATGCACGAGATAATGGTTTTTTAGCCCTTTCATTTCAAAGTCCGAGACGAATTCGAAGCGGGCGAAATCTTCCGGGCGCCACTGCGAACCCCTGAGCTTGCACGTGACGTCCCATTCACCGGACGCGGTGTGGATGGTCTTTGACGTTTCCGGCTTGAGTTCCCTGTTGGTGCAAATGATTCTCAACCCAGATTCCAGGGCGCTATTGTATAAATCGCACACCCCGCGATACTGCGGATCGTACGGATTGCGGGTCGATTTGTAGCGGTCGTCGAATAGATATTGATAGGAGTAAAGGACCGAGGCCCCGAAAAGGTCCAAGGCCACTTGTTTATCCACGCGCTGGGCCTCTATGCCGCCAAGATAAGACAGTTCCGACATGGCATACACCCGGTCGGCCCTGGGTTCATAGTTGTTAAACTCCTGAAGGCGCTTGATCAATCCGCGGGGATCGGTCCTGGGCTTGTATGTCAGGTTGTGCACGCGGAGCAATTGCTCGGTCCGCTCGCTGGGGCGCGGCCCGTAATACGAGGCTAACTGTAATTCATCGACCAGCGGATTTTGGGGAACCGTGCGAAGCGTGACTCGATTGGATGACGCGCAACCGACTGCCAGTGTAGACACAACCAGCAATACGCTAATGCATGCTAGTGGGCCGACCGACCTGAATTGGCAGGTGCCATGCTTACGCTTGCATGAGCATGTGGACGGCACATGCCATGGGCACGCAAGCGTGGCCATGGCACCTAAACTTTCAGGTCGGCCCACTAGGCGCAAGTGGTTCAGCGGTTTTGGATTGCTGTAACGATGCATTACAATGCCGACGAGTAATTATGGATGGCATGCGCAATCCGGGAAGTCTGGATAGTATAGCGACTTCCGATCAATGCGCAGACCATCGCACTGAAAAAGGCAGCGTACATTAATAAGGGACGGCCCGAGGGTCAATGCCGTTTTTTGTCACATATCGAGCAATTTCAACTGGTCTTCGATCCAGTATGTAGCCCGGCCGCTAGTGGGCATTTGGGCAACGAGCAGGAATAAGAGTACAACAGCCGCCGAAATACAGAATATGGAATGTTCGGCCATGTAGAAGATGAGCAGGAGAAACACGGTCCCTTCAAGAATTGCACTGGCAACGATGATCTTTGTCTGGAGCAAGCCAATAAGCATCTGGGCTTTGCTGTTATCTATTTCCATTTTGTAGTCGGTTAGGTTTTCGCTTGCTTGTTTGGCATTGGAAAAGAGTTTCTGCTGAATATTTTTCCGCCCCTGAGAAACGATGATGATCGGGGAAACGGCCCAAACGCCTAAAATTATGGCGGCTATCGGCAGGGCGATATACGAGAGCATTAGTTGGTCGGGCGCTTTATTAAGATTTTGCGATACTATAATCGCGATGAGCAAAAAACAAAGACAACCAAAACTCATCGCCCCGACGATGACCTGCATGACGCGTATTTTAGACGGCAACTGCTCGCGCCAATCCTCGGCTGACATGTTTTCTCCTTTTTGAATGAAGTTATAGGTCAATATGCATGTCACGACCAACCGACCATGCAAGACATGGAGCCCAGGCAATTGAATCTCTGATAAATAATGTCACTATCCGGCGATCAACGATCGCCGGAAAACTCACGAAATCCTGCCGGCGGCTGTTAGCCGCCGGCTATTAAATGTGACATTTATTACCTGAATCTCAATAAACTTTTAATGCGACATTACGCCGCTTCGCGATGTGCTTCGACAGGCATACACGCGCACTGTTGGGCTTGCCAGGTTTCGGTCCATGCGCACCCGGCCCAGGATAGTCCCACGCCGAAACCGATCATCAGCGTCTGCTTGCCGGGCCGCAACCGGCCGCCGGCCCGGAGGTCATTGATCAAAATCGGAAGCGTCGAGGAAACCGTGTTCCCGTAGTGTTCCAGGGCCTCGGGCATTTTTTCCAAGTCCAGGTTCAGCCGCTTGCGGAGTTGATCCAGCATCAAGGCCGTTGCCTGGTGCATCAGATAAATGTCGACCTTATCGCGGGTCCATTTCGATTGTGTTAAAAGCCGGTCGATCATGGGCGGCACCACGTCGAGGGAGAACTTGACCAATTCCGGCCCAT
>JBEKZY010000296.1:0-6338 GCA_049509395.1 Thermoguttaceae bacterium
CCAGGTTGGATTACGATCTGGCGCGGATGGCAGAAACTGTACTTGCTAGTTCGCGGTGCAGAACTCGCAAAGGATGTTATAAAATGTGGGTAAGGACAAGACGTTTACGTCGGGATGGGAGGACAGTTAACTTGCTATAACTTTTTCGTGTGCAGCATTGTCAGCCGCGTTTACGCGACTCCTGGTTGGCTAGGCGTTTACAGTTTAAGTTATCAGTATAGCGCGTTCCGGCAACCGTGGAATGGGGGGAGGCCCCATCAAGAAATCGTATCATAAAGCCGCTACCGCTGGTAGCGTTCCTAGATTATCCCCCGGCAAATCTAAAAAACGTCAATCCAAATCAATTTCACACCACCGCCGAAACGCCAGCCGATAGAATCCCACAATGCCTGCCGCCGTCGCGACGATTGAAACTGAAGATAATAACCAATTACCGAAAATGAAAGAAAAAATTAATACCAACGATAAAATTGCTATTCCCAAACATCCAAAAATATAATCAACAATACTACGGTAGGAAACTAGACAAAGCGTTGCAGAACCAACCATAAAAATCTGGGAAATTATCGTAGCAATATAGAGCGGGGTGGATCCGCTCAGTAGCCTTTCAGGCTGGGACGCGGCAAGTCCCACAATCGTGCCCGACAAAAATCCCACGGCAATGGCCGCTGCGTCAAACATGCCGTTGCGAACCAGTTCGCGTGCGAAATCCGTTCGGCTAATTGGAAAGAGCGATTCGCGGATCAGATACTGCCAACGGCGCAACCAAGACCCGCTATTATTGCTAAACAATAGTGTAATACCCACGTACCATAACATCATCATGAAGAATGACGTAACGGGAGCTTCTTTTGTACTCATCGAAAGCAAATATGTAAACCGAAGGAAAACAGGAATAGATATAAATAGAATAATCCCAACAAAGACGCCGGGAAATCCGGTGGAAAGTTGACGAAGTAAAAAACGCCGCGGAGGATTCAAAGCAGTTTTATTTCGGAAAACCAGCAGGAACATAAAATCTTGCAGCCAAGCCTTGACCCTGGAACGCGCGATCATCTGTGCCTCAATTTTCCCCCAGTCACTCCTGGCGCCTCGAGACATGATATCCCACTTCGATCCCGGCACGACTTTGGTATATTCCGGCATCTCTTCACAAAGCATAACGACACGTAGGCCAAGCGCCGCCAAAGCAAACAATCCTATGCAAAATACCGACACGGAAACGAGAATGCCGCCGGTCAAAATTGGCACTACAAAATACTTTGGCATGAATATCGAGGCAAATAAGAATCCTACAAATAAAAAGTTGTAACCTCCCCGTATATTGTATGCATTCCACGAGGCAGCGGCGATTAAAAATAACGCGTAACCGGCCAAGGTAAAATATGGCACGCCATGCACATCGGCTATCCATACATCGAGCAACATTGCCGCCGTAATGATGATCGCGGGAACAATCAGATGCGCCATGTTAAAACCGGGCAGTAGCCTCGCCCGCGGATTCGCATATTGAACCTTGATCTGCATCCCCACGATGAATCCAATCATCATATTTATGAAAATGACTGGCATCATGTCATCGAATCTATTCGTGATCTTGTTGGAATGCCCCATCATGAGGAAAAAAAATGGAATCATAGCGCATGTGTATATCCAATAGATCCGCCGCGTGTAATAAGTGCGAAAGACCTGCCACAGTTGATTAGCAATAGTACAATACCATAAAAAATTTACCTTGTGGACACACTTGCCCTCACCCTGCCCCTCTCCCAAAGGGAGAGGGGAGTTTTGGTATGATTGATTAGCCATGATGCATCTCCAGGAATATTTCTTCCAGGTTGAGATTTTCGATCTCTACCGTGGCGTTCCAGGTGGCCCGTAATTCGTCGATCAGGCCATTTCCCACGCCTGAAACGGCTACCAGAGCATTGCGACCGGAGATTTCCATGCGCAATGCACCGGGAACGCTAAAGTTCTCGGGCAAATCTCGCTCGGCCGTGATCCTCAGCCGCTTTACGCTGTCTTTCAGCACGTCCAGCTCGTCGTGAAACACGATTCGGCCGTCGCGCAGTATGGCCACGCGGTCGGCCACTCGTTCCAGGTCAGTCGTGATGTGCGTGGAAAATAAAACCGTGCGATTTTCACTTTGGGCAATGTCTAAAAGCGTGCGCAGAAAGTCGCGCCGTGCAACCGGATCGAGCGATGCAACCGGCTCGTCGAGCACAAGCAAATCGGGTTCATGCCCCAACGCCAAAACGAGCGCAAGTTTTTGAATCTGTCCGGCCGACAGCGGCCCCACGCGATCTTTCGGCGGCAGTTCCCATTGGCGGACAAGATGGTTGGCCAAATCCCAGTTCCATCGCGGATAAAATGCGGCCGTGTACTGGATGATCTGGCTCACCCGCATCCACGAGTACAGGCTGATTTCCTGTGGCACGTATCCAAGCCGGGCCTTGCTCTCCGCTGTGAGGCTCCAGGAATCATCGTTGAAAACCCGCAAGCTTCCGGCGTCAATCCGCAACAGGCCCAAAAGGCACTTGATAAGCGTCGTTTTTCCCGCCGCATTTTTGCCTAAAAGTCCCACCACTGAACCGCGCGGAATCGTCAGATCAACGCCGCGGAGCACCTCCTTGTCTCCAAATCGTCTATACACTTGTTTGGCCCAAATCACCGATTCGTCTGTCATGGCGAATGTTCCTGTAAAACAGATTGAATGACGTGCATGATCTGCTCGTCGTTTAGTTGTAGTTGTCTTGCACGAATCACAGCCTGTTCGATGAGGGGACGGAGTTCTTGCCGGCGATCGGCAATGCTGCCGCGTGCGGATATTGGCCGGACCCGCATTCCAGTGCCCCGCACCCGCTCGATCACCCCGTCGGCTTCCAAGCGTGCGTAGGCCTTCGAAATTGTCATCATGTTCACTTCCAACTCGGCCGCTAATTGCCGCACGCTGGGCAAAAGTTCGCCAGGGCTTAGGCGGCCGCCGGCAATCAATGCGCAAACCTGCTCCATAATCTGCCGGTAAATCGGCAGGCCCGAGGATGTCTGAACCGTAAATCGAAGGGTAATATCGTGCATAAGTGTATTATTATAGCAATGCACTCGGATATGTCAAGTCGTTTTGTGCACCATTATTTCCCGCTCTTTTCAAATAAAGCAAAAAAGGGACAGTTCGGATTTTTGTGTCAGTGCCCAAGTGGCACGCTCATCTTGGCCGTGTTGCTTCACGGGCTGGAAGCCCGTGCCACCCTTTGACACAAAACTTCTCTCAAACCCCATTTTTTGGCTATGATACTCAGCGAGTATTTGAAGTTCCGCGCCCTGAATCCTGAACCCCGAACCCTTAAAAATATCCCCCAAAAGGGCTGGATTATTTAAGCTGGGATGATTATTATAGAACAGACCTTAATGTGATGCTTTATCGTATACTTTATAACCAACTTAGTCATACCAGCAGCCTTTTATGAACGAGGCTTGCCTGGGATCAGATCAGCACCCCCACTATTGTGGTAGGGGAAAAACTCGGGCGAATAGGTCGATGGGTGTTCCGCAGGTTGTTATTGTAGGCAGGCCAAACGTCGGCAAGTCCAGCATTTTCAATTGGCTGGCTGGGCGGCGTCTTGCCATTGTCGATCCGACCGCCGGAGTCACCCGCGATCGCGTCACTCATCTTATCGAAATCCGCGACCGCTTCGCCGAACTGGTCGACACCGGGGGCATGGGCCTCGAAGACGTCGATAATTTGACCGATCTGGTCGAAGAGCAAATCCAAACTGCCGTCGAGTCCGCCAGCATAATTCTTTTCGTGGTCGATACCCGCGAAGGGCTTGTTCCCTTGGATCATGATGTGGCCAAGCGCCTGCGTTACGTTACCCCGCCGGTGATATTGGTGGCCAACAAAACCGATCACGAGGGGATCGAGACCCAGGCCGACGAGTTCTACCGTTTTGGCCGGAAGATGATCCGCGTCAGCGCAAGGGAGAATCGCGGCAAGGACGAATTGCTGGATGAAATTTATAAGCATCTGCCCGAACCTTCCCCCGACCAGGCCCCGCCCCACGAAGCGGTCATGAAAGTGGCCATCGTCGGCCGGCGCAATACCGGCAAAAGCACGCTTGTAAATACCTTGGCCCAGGCCGAGCGGATGATCGTAAGTCGCGTCCCCGGCACCACGCGCGACAGCGTCGACGTTCACTTCGAACTCGATGGAAAGGCCTTCACGGCCATCGATACGCCCGGCTTCCGCCGCGGAAAAAGCATCGGCACCGACGTGGATTTTTACAGCACCCACCGCGCCCAGCGCAGCATCCGCCGCGCCGACGTGTCGCTCTTGTTTTTCGACGCCTCGCAGCGCATCAGCAAGGTCGATAAGCAGCTTTGCGACTACATCGCCCAGCAGTACAAGCCCTGCATGTTCGTGGTCAACAAGTGGGACCTCATGGCCGGCAGCATGCCCACCGAAAAATGGGTCTCCTACCTCCGCGACACCTTCCGCTCGATGTGGTACGTGCCCATCGCGTTTATCACCGGCCAGACCGGCAAAAACGTCAAGGCCTTGCTCAATCACGCCCAGATGCTGTTCAAACAGTCTTTAAGCCGGGTGGGCACCTCGCAATTGAACAAACTCCTCCGCGCGGCATTGGAGCAGAATCCCCCGCCCGATCATCAAGGCCGCCGGGCCAAAATTTACTATGCCACGCAGGTGGCCGTGCAGCCGCCCACCATCGTGCTTTTTTGCAGCGCACCCCGCGCACTCACCGCCCAATATCAGCGATATTTATTGGGCGCATTCCGGGAAAAACTGGAATTCGGCGAGGTCCCCATCAAGCTCTACCTCCGCAAACGCGAGCACTCCGATCAGCGCGATGAAATCGACTCCAAACTAAAATCATAACCCCCAATCCCCAATCCCTACACCCCAATCCCTAGCCCCTTATGATCATCGGCGTACCAAAAGAAATCAAGCAGGATGAATATCGGGTTGGCATGCTGCCTGTCGGGGTTGATGAATTATCCCGCTGCGGACATAAAGTGCTGATCGAAGCCGGCGCCGGCCTGGGCTCCGGTCTGCCCGACCACGATTATCTCCGCCACGGCGCCGAAATTGTTCCCGGACCCCAGGAAATTTACGCCCGCTCCGAAATGATCATCAAGGTCAAAGAACCCCAGCCCGGCGAATTGCCGCTCTTGCGCCGCGGGCAAATCGTCTTCACTTATTTCCATCTTGCCGCCAATCGGAAATTAACCGAAAATTTGCTCGACACCGGGTGCATTGCCGTGGCTTACGAAACCCTCCGCGACCAAAACGGCCGACTGCCGCTGTTGATCCCCATGAGCGAAGTCGCCGGCCGGATGAGCATCCAGGAAGGGGCCAAATACCTGGAGCGCCCGCAAATGGGCCGGGGTATTCTTTTGGCGGGCGTGCCCGGAGTGCAGCCGGCTCACATTACCATCCTCGGCGGCGGCGTGGTCGGGGCAAATGCCGCTCGCGTGGCCGCCGGTTTCCGCGCCAGCATCGGGCTGTTGGACATCAACATGGACCGCCTGCGATACCTCGACGACATCATGCCTCCCAACGTCACCGTAATCTACAGCGACCGACATACCATCCGCGATCAACTCAAATTGGCCGACCTGGTCATAGGCGCGGTCCTGGTCCCCGGCGCAAAAGCCCCCCGCCTGATCGAGGAGGAAGACCTCCGCCTGATGAAGCCCGGCAGCGTGATTATTGACGTGGCCATCGATCAAGGTGGCTGCGCGGCCACCAGCCGGCCAACCACGCACAGCAATCCCACTTTTTTAGTCCACGATGTAGTGCATTATTGCGTGACGAACATTCCCGGAGCGGTCGGCCGGACCAGCACCTTCGCACTCTGCAACGTCACGCTTCCCTGGGCCATGCAGATTACCAACCGCGGACTGCTTGCCGCAGCCAAATCGCTGCCGCCGGTGGCTCGGGCCATCAATTTGTACGAAGGCGAAATTACCAATCGTGCCGTGGCGGAAACCTTCGCCATGCCCTATAATCCGCGTTTTGAAGTTTAAGTTTATTGAATGTCGCGTTGGAAGTTTAGCCCGGGAGCTTGCTCCCGGAGTTATTACTCAAACAGTAAACGAGTGACGTTCAATATTGGCGTATATTTCGAGTGGAATATGAATAATGGCGTTACGCCCGTTTACGGGCGTTTCCGCGCAGCGGTAATAGGCCCGACGTTCACGTCTTGTCCTTACCCATATTTACGTAGTGGAAGTCGGAGGAGTTCAACATTAAGCGGCATGAACATAAGTATAATAGCAAAGACGCATTGCATCAACAGTTCAACCGTTTTAGTCAGGAA
>JBEKZY010000297.1:0-6314 GCA_049509395.1 Thermoguttaceae bacterium
TGGTTTACAGGCGAGCCGCAGGACACACTGCCGGACCAGGCACTCCGGTGTCCCGCAGCCCGCTCAGGTATCGGGAAAAACGACCGGAAAATTCTATTGCGCCGCCTGGGATGAACCTTCCAATTCGCTGATTCGCTTGCGGATGTTCTCCAGCACTTGGGCAACGTCATCGGCCTGTTGCTTTAGAGTTTCGATTTTCTGCTTTTTGGTTATGTTGGCGTCACCGCCGACTCCGATAGGCATAGTCCCCATTGCTGCCCGCTGCCAACCGGTCAGCCCAGTGGCGTAGAACATGTTTCGCCGACCGCGACCGCCTCCACGGCCACCTCGACATCGGCCAAATCCGCCAAGCTTGGCGCTGCGATTCATAAATCCAGCGGCACCATTGCCGCCGCAGAAGCCCGCGCCTCGTCCCGTCATTGGTCCCATTCCCATCGGACCGGTTCCATCTCCTCGTGGCATTTTTGTTTCTCCTCTTTCTAAAAGTTGTCACGTTGGGATGGCAGTTGAACTGTCACCCCAACAGAATAAATGTGTGGTTTATGCCCAGTGGCCTTCAACATCTGCCTTCTTGGTAGCTGCAAGCCTTCCACAGTTGAATTGCTCGATTGCCTCTTTCACCGTTCCAGAAACACCTGTATAGACGGCGATGTTGGCTGCTTGAAGTGTTGTGAACGCCTTGGGACCAACGTGGCCCGTCAGGACCGCCTCGGCACCCAATCGAGCAACGGCCTGCGCAGCCTGAATGCCCGCGCCTTGCGCGGCATTGAGGTTTTGTTCGTTATCGTGAGTGGAAAACTCGCCGGTATCGGTGTCCACCAATACAAAATGCTTGGTTCGGCCGAACCGGGGATCGACTTGGCTCTCCAAGCTAGTTCCTTGCGAAGTGATGATGATTTTCATGGATTGATTTTCACGGTTCTTTCTTAGTATGTTCCGTCTTAGATGCCTCCGACGCCTTCTTCGCATCAACCTCTTCTTGAAAAGGTCGGTCGATGAGAAATCCGCCTTCGCAGCCGCGACGAGTGTAGCTGTTATTCTGAACGCCACAGCCGTAAGTGTCGTTTCCCCCATAGTCGATCAAGAAACTAAAATTGCCTCCACATCGCGGAAGCGAATGATAAGAGATTCCGGGCGACGCATAGCCTTGACTGTATCCCTGGTATGTATCGTCGCCGCCGTAGTCCAGTAGCACTCCCAACCCGGCCTGTGCTCCGACGCCCTCCGTCAGACCGCCGGTTGCTTCATAGCTGTCGTTGCCGCCGAAGTCGCATAGATAGCCAATCGAACAGTCCCAGGCAAAGCCCAGACCCATAATTGTTCCGCCGTAAGTGTCGTTACCAGCGTCGTCGAAGCAGAAGCCGAGGGCATAATGGCAGCCAAAACCACAGGTGAAGCGATCAAACATCGTCTGGGTGCGAGGGCCGCCGTCGTAGGCTTTCTGCGTCCCGCCGTAACGATGGTCGTTGCCGCCGAAATCGCGGGCGAAGCCCATGCCGAGCCAGTAGCCGCCGCCTTGAGCAAAATAGTCGTACTCATAAACGTCATCGCCGCCGCCATCGAGGATTACGCCGATACCGCCGTCGGCTACGCTCCGAATCCCAGCGCCAACGCCTTGTCCCCAGCCTTCATAGCCAGGGGTCTCTGGATAGTAAGAATTTCGCCACATTCCGCCACAATAGTAATGGTCATCGCCTTCAAGGTCATCTAGCACTCCGAATCCGAGGGGACCTCCAAAACCCTGTGCCCACATTGCCGCATGATAATCGTCTTTTCCCGCGCGATCGAGTAAAATGCCGATACCGGCGAGAGCCGAGCCTTGTACGCGGCGCAATCCGCGATAGCGATCGTTGCCGGCGCGGTCGATAAGAATGCCCACGCCGCCGACCGCCGACCCCTGGGCAATATCCTTCGCATCATAGACATCATCGCCAGCCACGTCGATAAGCATGGAAACGCCGAGCACTGCCCCGCCTTGAATGCCGGGCCGCGTCCCCTCATAGCGATCGTTCCCCGCCAGATCAATGACGACCAAAACCGGCCGCGTCGGCGAGACGGTTCCTTCGTAATAGACATCATCGCCGCCCAAGTCGATGACCGCGCACACGTCGGTCATTTTATCGAGTTCATAAACATTGTTGCCTCGTCCGCCAATCACGATTTTTCCGGCCTGCGTGTCAATTACTTGCAACACCGTTCCGCGAACGCCTTCCACCTTAATGTCGCTTTTGTCCGATGGCTTTGGGTCAGAAATCTTAGCCAATTGGGCCAAAAATCGCGGATCGCTCAGTGGAACCAAGGCGTCGGCAGCGTCAAACAACGCGCGACGATTCATCTTTTCCAACAAATCGCAAAGATTACGCCCCGTCGAACGATCCCAAAGAGTGTGGCCAATCGTGGCTTGCTCCGTCAGCACGGGATAAAGATACTGGCGAAGATACGCAACCTCTTCACGCGAAAGCGGTGCAATCGCCGCCGCGTAGGCTGTTTGGGCTTTGACGAGCGATTGCTTCAATACCTCCAACGCCTGTTCCGGTGATTTCACTTCGGGCAGTTTCTGCGGCTCACGGTGGCCGGCATCCATCTTTTCGCGTGCAATCGCCAACACGCTATCCATGTCGTCACCCAACATGGCTTCATGCAATTCGCGGGTGAATTGTTCCGCCTCGATCGGGGCCTTAAGCGGATTGCGCATCATGTGGTCATACCAACTCAGCCGACAATTACCCGTTACTTCTGAGGTGCGCGCAAGTCCTGCCGTGCTATCAAGCCGCTCTCCGACATAAGCCTGAAAGGCGGCGAAGCGGTGGTCTATGCCACGGTCCTTGAGACCTTCATTCATTTCCCTGACCATCTGGTTTAATATCCAGGATGCGAGAGGGTTGCCAACCGTGTCCTTCGATTTGGCCGTTGAGCTACTTTTGGCGTCCTCCTCAGCCGCAACAGAAGTCGCACAGACACACACCACCACTCCTAATGCCAAAAATGCGGCACATCCAAGAAACCGACTATTATAGAACACCATGCTCCTCCTTTAACTTTCACCTGTCGGACGGCCTTCGTCGCCCGCAACCTCCACGATGCCTCCGTTGCCTCTGTCCGCAACAGCCTGGCATGGCGAAACGCTCCTCGCCCAAACGCCCAGATACGAATGCGGCCAGCACTTCTTCGACGTTACCGCAGATACGGGCGATTACCTGAATTCCACGGTCGGCCAAACTAGCTTCCAACGACTGCGAAATGCCGGCGCAAATCAGCGTTTCAACACCAATCTCTGCCAGCTTTCGTGTACGCTCGTCAGCCGTGGTTAGGTCCACCAGTTGCTCTTCTCGGGCTACCTCTCGGCCATTGGCCAATTCGACCAACAGCAGTTGCCCAGCAACGTCAAAAACGGGTGATATGCGGCCTTGCCAGACTGGAATGGCGATTCTCATGTCCTGCCAAAATGCAAGATGTGTGCCAAGGACGAAAATCAGAAGCCACTAACAGCCGTAACATCATGTGCTGACAGTGGTTGTAGCATATTGCCGACAAGAAGACCAGCTACATGAATTATTGCATATTGCAATGACTCGTTTCTGGATAGTATTGCAATATGCAATACTATCCCTTGTCCTTCTCATGCTTTGGCTGGTCAATTCCCAGCGATTTGAGCTTGCGGAAAAGCGTGCTGGGGTTGATGCCCAACTGACGAGCGGCTGCTGTGCGATTGCCGTTATGACGCCGCAATGCGTCGGTAATTATAAACCGCTCCATCGCTTCGAGGGTCATGCCGGCGATATTCGGAGATGTCTCCCCCACGGCGTCTCCGCGAAGTTGTGGCGGCAGATGAGCAAGTTCGATCAAAGCGCCTCGACACAGGACAAAGGCGTGTTCGATGATGTTCTCCAACTCGCGAACGTTGCCGGGATAGTCGTGCTCCATAAGCCGAGCAAGCACTTCGTCCGAAATGCCCACCACGTTTTTTCCCTGCAATCGGTTGAACTTGGCGATAAAGTGTTCGATTAAGAGCGGAATGTCCTCGCGTCGGTCACGAAGACTTGGTAGCGCAAGGCGGATGACGTGAATGCGGTAGAAAAGGTCTTCGCGGAAAATGCCCTTGCGCACGAGCTTGTTAAGGTCTTTGTTCGTTGCCGCAATCAGCCGCACGTCGGTCTTAACCGATTCGACGGAACCGAGCGGTTCATAGACACGCTCCTGCAAAACCCTCAGCAATCGGACCTGCATGGCCTGCGAGATGTCGCCGATCTCATCCAAGAGCAGCGTGCCGCCGTCGGCCAGTGCGAAGCGGCCGGGCTTGTCCTGCCGGGCATCTGTAAATGCTCCCGCCTTGTAGCCAAACAATTCAGATTCCAGGAGTGTATCGGGCAAAGCCGCACAATTCAATGCGATGAAAGGTTTCTTGCGTCGGGGCGATAAACGATGGATGACACGAGCAAAAATCTCCTTACCTGTGCCGCTGGCCCCTTCAATTAGCACAGCGCTGGCGCTCTCAGCAATTTGAGGCAAAACCTGGAAAATTTGCCGCATGGCTGCGCTTCGGCCAACAATTTCGGCAAAGCTATAATTAGCTTCTAGTTCCTTTCGCAAGTCTTCCGCCAAGTTCAGATCGCGAAAGGTCTCTACCCCGCCGATGATCTTGCCGTCCTGGTCCTTGAATACGGCAGTAGAAATACTGATAGGCACCCGGTTGCCCCTAGCGTCGAGAATATAGACCGCCTTGTTCACAATCGGTCGGCCGGTAGCCAGAGTCCGCCTTAGCGCGCAAGCCGTTTCGCAAATGCTTGCACGGAAGACTTCGCAGCATGGTTTCCCTACGGCGTCGCCTCGTTTTACCCCAGTAATTCGCTCGGCGGCTCGATTGAATGAAGTGATCTGCCACTGGTCATCGATGGTGAAAACGCCATCGGCAATTGAGTCCAGTATGGTATCACGCAACATAATAGTATGGGAATCATTCATAACTCCAGACTACAACACTACTTTCATACCCGTCAAGGGCTGCCAGGCAGAAGCCCGATGTGTCGAACGGTGTGATCGCTACTCCACTCAGAAAGCCTCGTTTAGTCTTCCTTTACTGGTATAATAGTATCTAAACAGTGATTATTGATAAGGACAAGAACACCTTGAGTGGTTGTTGACTATTATCGAAAGATTTTTATTAAAGGACAAATATACCTATGTATCGATATCCCAAAATTATGATTTGGTTGTGTGTTTGCCTAGCTCTGATGCTCGCGACCTCGAAGGGCCAAGACGCATCTCAAACCCAGGGGCCGGCCCCATACCCGGCCGAAATGAACAAGAAGTTCACGAACCCCAACATGGACATACAGGAGTTCGTGAAACGCTTCGAGGACGAATCCCGCGACATCTATGTCAAGCGTAAAGACATCACCCGAGCCCTGGGTCTGAAACCCGGTGATGCAGTGGCGGATATCGGAGCTGGCACTGGCCTTTTCACACAATTGTTCGCTGAGCAGGTCGGGCCGAAGGGCAACGTGTATGCCGTGGATATCGGGCCGGAATTTGTGAAGTACATCGCCGATCAAGCCAAGAAGCTAGGACACGAGCAAGTCGTCAAGACTGTATTGAACACTCAGGACTCGGCGGAATTGCCCCCTGCCTCAATCGACGTTGCCTTCATCTGCGACACCTACCACCATTTCGAGCACCCGGAAAAGATGCTGGCCTCAATACACCGCGCGTTGCGTCCTGGTGGACGGTTAGTTATCATCGACTTTGACCTTCGAAAAGATAGTGGTGATTTCGTCAAGCAGCGAGCACGGGCCTCAAAAGAGGTTTACTATCGGGAGATTACGGCAGCCGGTTTTAAGCCGATCGAAAAGAAGGACGCCCCCGCCGTCAAAGACAATTTTTATGCAGAGTTCCGGCGAGTTGAACGCAATCGCCCATAGTCAAATGCTTAAGTGGATTAAGACCAGGTGGTAAATGGATTCCATGCCAAGCAGAGAGGCTTGAAAATAATCCAAGTCTTAACCCAAACCCCTCTTGAGAACAAGGCAGTTGTTGCATAGCCTCCATGACTGGGCGATACTGTTTAGATGACGACATAGTATCGGATGTATTGCTATTTAGACGACACTTGAAAAACCGTTTGATTCCCAATCAACAATCCGAAGACCTGCGGTGAAAGAAAAACTTCAAAAATTTTACCTACTTCGGGCTTTTAATGTTCGAGTGGGATGGACAGCAAGGCCTTACTAGAGTGATACTTCACCTGATTTTGATCCGGGGAAAAATCGATGCTCCATGACCCGTTGATGACCATTGCTGCGGCAGTGATCCTTGGA
>JBEKZY010000298.1:0-7350 GCA_049509395.1 Thermoguttaceae bacterium
ATCAACGGCGTGGGGGCGCACGAAGTCATAATCGAATCGCCCAGACATCTGATAAGCACCTCGGAACTATCGGAAGAACAGCTCCGCGAAGTGTTTTGGGTATATCGCGACCGGCTGGTCGATCTGAAGAAAGATCAGCGGCTGGTGTATGGCATGATATTCAAGAACGTGGGCGCGGCTGCCGGGGCCTCGCTGGAACATACTCATAGCCAATTGATCGTCACGCCGATCGTGCCCATCAACGTATGGGAAGAGATGACCGGTTCGCTGGAGTTTTATAATTATCGCGGCCGCTGCGTATACTGCGACATGATCCAACAGGAGCTGGCCACGGAAAAACGGATTGTGCTGGATACGCCGGGTTTTATAGCCTTTTGCCCGTTTGCCAGCCGGTTTCCTTTCGAGACCTGGATCCTGCCCAAGAATCACTCCAGCCATTACGAAAATATTCAAAAAAACGAAGTTGACGAGCTTTCGGGCGTAATGCGCCAGGTGATTGCAAAGGTCGAAGCCGCGCTTGACCAGCCCGCATATAATTACATAATACATACTGCACCCTTTGACACGCAGGAGTTAAACCATTATCACTGGCATATAGAGATTATGCCGAGTTTAATGAAAACAGCCGGGTTTGAATGGGGTACGGGTTTTTACATCAATCCCGTCCCTCCCGAAGAAGCGGCTGCATTCCTCCGAGAAGTCGAAATTGACGTAATGGAAGCGCAAGATTTTCCGGCCAGGTAAACTGGACAAATCGGGGTGCGGTTGCCGATTAAGAAAGTGTTTCTGCCCCATAATACAAAATTATTGATTGACATATCATGCCTCCGCGTATCCGATTTATTTTAGCCCTGCACAACCATCAACCCGTCGGCAACTTCGACCATATCTTCCAGCAGGCGTTTGAAGATAGTTACAATCCATTTCTCGAGGTTTTTAGCCGCTATGAATCGCTGAAAATGTCGTTGCACATCAGCGGCTCGCTGATGGAGTGGCTTGCGGCCAATCAACCCGCCTATATCGACCGGCTGGCCGAGTTGGTCGATCGCGAGCAAATCGAAATCATCGGCGGAGCGTATTTTGAGCCTATTTTGGCCATGATTCCCGGGCGGGATCGCATCGGTCAAATCCGCAGCTATACTCGCTGGCTGCAAAACCGCCTGGGCGCCACCATCCGCGGCATGTGGATCCCAGAACGCGTGTGGGAGCAATCGTTCACCGGCGATCTGGTTGACGCCGGCATCGAATACACCGTTCTCGACGATTTTCACTTCAAGGCCGGGGGCCTTAACGATGCGCAGCTTTACGGGCACCTGATTACCGAGGATGAAGGCCGGTCGATGTCGGTGTTTCCCGGCAGCGAGCGCCTAAGATACCTGATCCCCTTTGCCGGGCCGGAACAGACCGTCGAATACCTGGCCAAAATGGCCGAAGCGCATCCCAACGCCATTGCCGTTTTCGGCGACGACGGGGAAAAATTCGGCACCTGGCCGGAAACGAAAAAACACGTTTACGACGAAGGCTGGCTGGTCCGCTTTTTCGACACTTTAACGCGCAACCAGGATTGGATCCAGGTGACCACGCTGGCCGAGGCCTTCGACAACGTCCCGCCGGCGGGAAAAATCTATCTGCCCGATTGCAGTTATCGCGAGATGACCGAATGGGCCCTGCCCGCCGATCAGTTGGTCGAATACGAGCGGGTCGCCCACGAAATGCGCGATCATTCGGATTGGCCGTTTTTGAGGCGATTCATGCGCGGCGGTTTCTGGCGAAACTTCAAAGTGAAATATCCCGAGGCCGACGAGATGTACTGCCGCATGATGATCGTCAGTCGCCGGCTGCAAGAGATGATCGACCTGGGCCTTGGCGGCGAGACGATCGAGCGGGCCCGCATCGAACTCTACCGCGCGCAGTGCAATTGCGCTTACTGGCACGGAGCGTTCGGCGGGCTGTACCTGCCGCATTTGCGCAATGCGGTTTTCAATCACCTGATATCGGCCGATAACCTTTTGGAAAAAGCGGCCGGGCGCGGAGAAACGTGGATCGAGGCCGCGGCCGACGATTTCAATTTCGACGCCCGCCAGGAAGTCCGCCTGGCCAACGACAAGCTGGTGGCGATGGTCGCTCCCAGCGTCGGCGGCCACCTGGTGGAACTCGACGTCCGCAAGATCAAGCTCAATTTACTGGCAACCCTTGCCCGGCGGCCCGAGGCGTATCACCGCAAGGTGCTCGCCGGGGCCGGTGCAAACTCCGATCAAGTGGCCAGCATTCACGATCGCGTGGTTTTCAAGCAGCCCGATCTGGACAAACGGCTGCAATACGATGACCATCTGCGCAAGAGCCTGGTTGATTTGTTTTACGACAACGACACTTCGCTTGAAGCGGTGCTATCGGGCCAGGCCCCGCAGCGGGGCGACTTCCTCAACAGCGCGTATGATGCCCGCATTCGCCGCAATCCCGACCGCATCCAAGTGCAGCTCAGCCGCGACGGGCTGGCCTGCGGCGCGCCGGTGCGGATCACCAAGGGACTGACCCTGGATGCCGGCAGTTCCACGCTGCAAGTGGCGTATCTTTTAGAGAACCTGCCGCAAAATCTTCCCCTGCATTTCGCGGTGGAACTGAATTTCGCCGGCCTGCCTGCCGGAGCGGACGATCGTTACTTCTCCGATGCCGGGGGCAACCGCCTGGGACAACTCGGCACGCGGCTCGATCTGGCCGACGTATTCGGCCTGAGCCTGACCGACGAGTGGCAAGGGATCGAGGTGGGGCTAAAGATGTCGCGGAAAACCCGATTCTGGACCTTCGCAATCGAGACCGTGAGCCAATCGGAAGGCGGTTTCGAGTTGGTGCATCAGTCTGTAGCGGTTCTGCCCCACTGGATCGTCGAGGCCGACAAAGACGGCCGCTGGAGCGTGACTATGCAACTGTCTTTGGACACCAGCCGCGCGGAAGCCAAAATGCCCGCCGAAGTCGCGGCGATAACGGGCTGAATAGGCTGGAGGCCGAAGGCTTGAGGTCGGAGGGCATAGCCTATTTCATCTTGTTCCCACGTTGGAACGCTGTGAATGAAACAAGGATTGGTAATGTAACCGCCACCCCAACTTTGATGTATCACAGCCTCTCGAATCGGGCTTGGAAGAAACGCAGGTACTTTGGCTCGTAGGTAATTTTCAATCCTCTGGCGTGTTGGTGCTGATTGAAGACGTCTAAGACCGCTTCGGCGGTCACGTCCATGTGGGCTTGAGTATAAACGCGGCGGGGGATGGTCAGGCGCACCAGTTCGAGTTTCGGATAACGGTGCCGGCCGGTGGTTTTATCGCGTCCGGCGGAAACTATGCCCCGTTCCATCGACCGCACGCCGGAGGTGACGTACAGTTCCGCAGCGAGAGTTTGGGCGGGAAAGTTGTCCTGGGGAAGATGTGCGTAAATGGACTTTGCGTCCAGAAACACGGCATGGCCGCCGATGGGGCGGACTACGGGAATGCCCCACTCGATAAGCTTGTGTCCTAAATACTCCACTTGGCCGATCCGCGCACGGATGTGATCGTCTTGGACGGACTCGACGATGCCGCGGGCCATGGCCTCCATGTCGCGGCCGGCCATGCCGCCGTAGGTGTGCAGCCCCTCGTAAACCACCACCAAATTGCTGGCTTCTTCATAGAGTTCAAGTTCGTTAAGCGACAGCCATCCGCCGATATTGACCAGGGCGTCTTTTTTCCCGCTCATTGTGCAACCGTCGGCGTACGAGCAGATTTCCTTAAGTATTTCGGCCACGCTCTTTTGTTGATAACCTTGTTCGCGCTGTTGGATAAAGTAGGAGTTTTCCACGGCGCGGGTGGCGTCGATGATGATGCGGATTTTATATTTTTGCGCCAACGCCCGCACCGCGCGCAGGTTCGCCATCGCGATCGGTTGGCCGCCGGCCATATTCACCGTGGCCGCTAGGCTGATATATGGAATATGCTCCGCGCCTACGCGGCGGATCAACGATTCCAAAGCCTCCAGGTCTACATTGCCTTTAAAAGGGTGTTCACTGGCGGGATCGTGCGCTTCGGGAATAATCACGTCCGCGAAAGTGCCGCCGGCAAGCTCCTGGTGCAGGCGGGTGGTGGTAAAATACATATTGCCCGGCACATAGTCGCCGGGCTTGATGAGCATGCGGGAAAGGATGTGCTCGGCCCCGCGCCCTTGATGGGTCGGGACGGTGTAGCGGAAACCGTAATATTGGCGGACGGTTTCTTCAAGATGATAGAAGTTTTTGCTGCCTGCGTATGCTTCGTCGCCCAGCATCATGCCGGCCCACTGCCAATCGCTCATGGCGCTGGTGCCGCTGTCGGTGAGCAAATCGATGTAAACGTCTTCCGAACGCAGGAGAAACGTATTGAAACCGGCCTCGGCGATGGCCCGCTCGCGCTGGGCGCGCGTGGTCATCTTTAGCGGCTCGACTACCTTGATTTTCCACGGCTCGGCCCATGAATGTCTCGCTGGCTGGTTTAGAGGCTTAGAAGAATCGTTGTTCATGATAAAAGTCCATGGGAGAATGGATTATTCACCTGATGATGATCCGAAATCGACATTTAATCCGCCTTAAAATGCTCCGCCGCGGGAAAATGAGATTATAACAATCCTGGAGCCATTATTAAACTATTGCTTTTACATAAGTAATCCCTTATTGTACCCTTGCTAATTGTGACCAATCTAGCGGGCTGTCGAATCCAGTTGTTCTCCAAAACACTTCGGCAAGAATTGGCACTGTCGAGCGGGATTCAATTTCTTGGCGGTTGCTCGTTGTGCTGGGATCGTTGCCCGGCGGGGCGGGATTATTGAGGATGATGCCGGCGATTTTCAGTTCTTCGCATAAAGTTTGGGCGGCGTGCAGCGTAAGCAGCGTATGGTTGATCGTGCCCAGTGCGTTGCGGGCGACGATCAAGAGCGGGAAGCCGAAATCGCGGGCCAGATCGGCCACGTAGCCGTTCTCTCCCAGAGGCGAGAGCAGGCCGCCGGCGCCTTCGACCAGAACGATATCGGAGCATGCCAGCCAATAATCCAGCCCGTCGCGCAACAGTTTTCGATCTAGCTGCTTGTCTTCGGCCCGGGCGGCAAGGTGCGGCGCAAGCGGGGCTTCGAAACACTGCGGGCAAACCAGGTCCAGTTCTCCCGGCTCGCCGGCGGCGCGCCACAGCAACAAGGCGTCGTCTGAAATCAGCCGTTCGCCTTCACGGCGGCATCCACTGGCGACCGGCTTGTATACGCCCACCCGATGTCCCGTCGCTTTTAGCGCGCGGGCAATCAATATTCCAACATAAGTCTTGCCGACGTTGGTATCGGTGCCGGCAATAAACAATCCGGGAATATTTTGTTTCATTGGACAATGCATCCGAATTGTTGGGGCGGAAGTTTAACGGCCGCCTCAACAACTGTTAATTATTTTTCGTTAAGGGTTAACAGTCATCGATTCGGATTACGAAGCAGTTGATGCTATCTCTCGTCCTCCGATCTAAAGAATAAGACCTATGCGCTATAGGCTCCGGCCCGAAGCCTATAGTTTATCAGGCTTCCAAAGAAAAAGAAGTGGCAGGCAGGTCGGGCGGGATTTCGCTATGGGAGGTTGGATTATGAATAACGGGCGTATGGCCGGTCTTGGGAGGCGGCTGGTCGGCGCGAGACGTGGCATGTTTTTCGCACACTTGACCCCAGGTTTCGCGTTCGATGGCCAGCACGCGCAGGGCCTCGGCTAGTTTGTTTGCATCGTTATCGATAAATGCGCGTGTTAGGGCCTGGCATATGAATAAGTACACCCCGGCGACTTTGCCGACCAGTGCCGATTTCGCTTCGAAATCGATGCCATCGAGAATGCCGTTTACGATTCTCTGAGCCTTAAGCATGCATTTGCCGGCCTGCTTGTTTTCTTGAGCTTGCCAATGTTTTTGGGCGAGCCGACCTTCTCGGATTGCCGCATCGAGCAGCATCAGGTGCAGCTTTTGAGGCGAGGCGGTCATTACTTCGGTGAAAAGATAATTATCCGCGGTGTTGTTTTTCATGGTTAGCGGCTGTTACAGGCTGGGCCATTTATTATGTTGACTCAAATTAAGGTCATGATCCGGTACTGCTAGTGCTACTGCTACTGCCACTACTACTACTACTACCAAAGATTGAGTTGCTGTTGCTGCTGGTATTGCCAAAGAGCGAGTCGCTGCTGCTGCTTGAGCCGTTATCCAACATCCAATCGATGGAACTCAGTGCCTGATAGTTGCTTTGCAACTTGGCCAGGTTCACTTCCAATTGAGCGAACTGGTTGGTCAATTGCGTGAATTGCGCCGAAACGCCGGTGTCGGCGGTGGTGAACAGCGACTTTACATCATCAAGATTGGTGCTGAGCACGCTGTCGAGCGTGGACTGATTGAGCGAAAGGGTGCCGTCGTTGTTGACGGTTATGCCAAGTTGGGCCATCGAAGCGATGGTATTCCCGCTCGGATAATATTCGCTTACCAGTTGCGACAACTCCGTATCCGCCCGCATGGTCTGGTAATCGCCCGTTAAGACCGCGGCCGTATTGGTGGTGGAGTCATAGGCGGTGTCGGTGGTTAATGTCTGGCGGAATGTGTTGTAAGTATTGACAAAAGACTGAATCTGCGACGCCAGATTCGTGGTGTCGGAGCTGACCGAGACGGTCACGGGGGTATCGGAAACGTTTTGAATGGTGAGCGTGGCGCCGTTTAGAACGTTGGTGAAATCATTTGTACTTGATGCAATCAGCATGGCCTTGGTCGACGAACCGTTATAACCCACGGCCAACAAGGCGTCTTGCGCCTGGGAAATTTGGTCGAACGACAAGTCGGTTTTCGATGTATCCAGAATGAACGTGCCTTGTTTGCCGGTTTTGTTGCTAACTATTGACAAATGGTATGGAGAATCTGAGCCGTCCGACACAATAGAAGCGGTGACCCCCGCGCCAAGACCGTTGATCGTGTTGGCCACAGTTGCCAATGTGTCGGTATCGGAAATGTTTATAGTCCGGGTCATGGCGCCGTCGATGACCTGGGTCGAATTCTGGGTGGATGCGGTTCCCAGCAGGTTGAGGTCTGCGGCGGTGGTGGAGCCGTTTTCGCTCACCGTTAGCGCCCCGGAGCCGCCGTTGGCATCGCTGATTACAATGCCGTCGCCGGTGTCATTTATCTCTGCAAGGACGTTTGCGCCCGACAAATTTATGGCCTGCACGACGTCGCCAATGGTTTTGACGCTGCTGTCGATATTAACTGTTCCGGCGTTGCCATTGCTGTTGGTGATCGTGAATTTGCCTTGCGAAACGCCGGCGCCGCCATTTAAATCGGATAGTTGTGTATTGAGTCC
>JBEKZY010000299.1:0-6287 GCA_049509395.1 Thermoguttaceae bacterium
TTGAAGTCTTGCGCAAGCAAATCGGCGAAGGGAAGAAAAAACTGGCGATTTTTTACGGCGGCGGTCACATGCCCGATTTCGATAAACGGCTGCGCGACCAATTCGGCCTGGCGCCCACCAGCACCCGTTGGCTTGTGGCCTGGGATCTAAAGAGCAAATCCAAACCGGCGTCTGATGAAAAAAAGCCGTAATACCGTGTTTGATAACGACTTCCGCCTAAATTCTTGAATGCCGCTACCTCTGCCGGCGGTTTCCCTGCGACCTTTACAAATTTCCCGCATTGTTTCATACTGCCCCTTTGAATTAGATGGCCAATCGAGGATTATTTCAGCCTCCTCCTCGGTATTAAAGAATCCCAGGAGCGGACAAGGATGGCAATACTTTCAATGAACGAGACGACCACCTTTCGCTGGTCGTTTGAGGAAGACGTGGCCCATTATAGCGCGGCCGGAATCCCGGCCCTGGGCGTATGGCGGCAAAAACTCTCCGATTGCGGCCAGCCCAAGGCCTTGGAATTGCTTAAGCATAGCGGGCTGAAAGTTTCGCATCTGTTTTGGGCGGGCGGATTCACAGGCAGCGAAGGCCGCAATTTTCGCGAAAGCATCGAGGACGCCCAAGAGGCCCTGTTGGCCGCCGCCGCGCTGAATACCGATACGTTGATAGTAGTCAGCGGCACTCGGGCCGGTCATACTTTCAACCACGCCCGAAGCCTGCTGCAAGATGCTTTGAAAAAACTTTCGCCCCAAGCCGCCGAACTAGGCGTTTCACTGGCCATCGAAGCCATGCATCCCGGTTGTGCCGCCGATTGGACCTTCTTAAATACCATTGATGATGTCCTGGACGTCATCCACGCCGTTGCTACTCCCCAAGTGAAAATCGTATTAGATACATATCATCTCGGCCTGAATCCCATGCTCATCGATCGAATTGCCGAAATCGCACCGTACATATCCATCGTCCAGTTGGGCGATGCCCGGCGCCCGCCCGACGGTGAACAAAACCGTTGCCCTCTGGGCCAGGGCATTGTCCCGCTCCGCGAAATCGTCTCTGCCCTAAAATCCGCCGGGTACGCCGGATATTATGATGTAGAACTCCTGGGCGAAGAACTGGAAACCAGCGAATATACCTCCTTGCTCGACCATGCCAAAACCGCCTTTGCCGACCTGGTCGGCGAGGTATAGGAATTAGTTTTACAAGTCGGAGTTAAAGTCTTTATACGTCGATTTTAGCCGATTGCCATCATAATTGTGGGCATTTTACTTTAAAAACAATCCTAGTCTTATAGACAAACTTTTGATGAGTTAATGTAATAGTGGGAGGGGTATTTACACTATCTTCGATCTAAAACTACTTGATTTTAGAATTCTATAGGGAGGGTATGTATTGACATGGCAAAATGCCATGTCCAGAATAAATTCCGCTTAGGCTACTGATCTCACTGGGCTGTTTTCTCATTAACCTTAGAAAGGGCGGGATTTATGTGGTTTTCAAAAAGAAAAACAACAAATTGGCGAATTCAAGAGGTCGAAGATTGGTTTTCGATCAATTGGAAAACAGAATGTTATTATCTATTTCATATCCGGTCGATCCCAGTGCGGTTGTTGTAGATAATGGAAGTTTGACCGCTAATTTTATTCCCGTGGATAATTTGACAATAGATTCTAATGCCACGGTCAATCTAACACCACTTTCAGGAAACCCGACTGAGGATTTAAGTGTTAAGAATGCAACCAATGATGGTTCTTTGAATATCACGGGTGGTGATAAAACCATCGGCACTATATCAGGCACGGGCAATACATCAATTTCTGATGGATCAACTTTGACTGTTACATCAATCTCTCAAAATACATTGACCATCGGCGCAGGGGCCACATTAGTTATTGCGACACTTCCAGGTGGCCCATTACCGGCACCTCCAAATACAACAGGATCGACGCCAGCCCCAGCAGACATGTCAGCCACGATGGATAGTGGCACACTGACTTATAATAGTGATGCCTTGCCAAATTTATCTACTACGAATAGCCCGACTCTTGTTTGCACCGATCCGCCGGATGTACGGAATGCCTGGCGCAGCACCACAAATACGCCCGGTGGGGATCAAATTTTTTATGATGTTTTTGGTGATGATGGAAGCGTTGCTTCACGCAATTCCGACCCGTCCACTTGGCCAGTATATGACCCAAATAGTCCCGATATTCGCACACTAGGACCATTGACGGTCTATGAAAATAGATTCGGTCAAACCATAGCTGCGGAACAATCATACCAGGATTTAGCATGGAATGGCACTATTACCAATGATAGTGCTTCCACGGCAGAACAGTTGAATACCAATGGAAATGTAATACTATATGGTGAAGATGCCATCAATAGCATTACACCAGAAGCCAATGCTTTGGTGGTTACTCCATCAAATCAAGGCGTTACCACTAATTCATCTTATTACCACCAACAACTTTCCGATATACAGATCAATAATGATGGGGTTGAACAAGCCGATGTTCATAATTATGGATCACAATTGCAGGTTGAAATGGGCGGTGATGTATTTACAATTCCTGATTCAAATTCATCCCCGATGAATAATTCAGATCATTCAAATTCGCTTATTGAGCCATTAGCTGATCGTCCGGGATTTGAACAACAAGTCGTTCATGGAACAAGCTGGTTTAATTCTTTTTTTGGCGGCACTTATGCAACGGGCGATTGGGGGCAACCCGCCGATACCTCAATTGGCAGTGTAAATTGGGGCAGCGGTTTGCGTACGGTAAATATTTTTGTCGGGCTTTTGCCAACTAGACCAGGTCATATAAATTGCAATACTATAATGTATTCTGGCACAGATAGCTTTAATTCTCATGCGGGGGCGTATGAGTTATCAATTATCAATTGGCCTCCTGGGACGCAAAAAACAATTGAAGTTGACGTGAAAATAACAATGTGCTTAATCGCGAATTCTGCTGGTAAAGGCAGCGGCGGTATTGATTGGAAAATTCAGGAGGGTGATTCATCAGATATTGTTGCTAGTGACAATATGGGTGTTGTTCCCGGCACTCCGATTCCCAATGGCAAATATGCTTTGGGGACCGAAGAGTTTTCTTTACAGCCAGTTGTCACTGCGGATTCCAATGGAAGGGCAAAAGTCATAAGAATATGGCCAGAAATGAAAAATAATGGACCGGGAGAAGTCTATTATTTAGCATCAATCACATGGTATCCAGTGGATCAATTAGATATGACAAATGAAACGAAATCCGCTGATTCTCAAATTGTCTTAGCGCTCGCGTTGAATATTAAAACGAATATTGACACCAATTCTATTTTAAATTTCAATACAATTTCAGATTCTAAATTTGTAATTGCTACTGGGCATGATGCAAAACATTTTTGCCGATATTACCAGAATCTAAAAGTGGATGCTTTTAATAATTCTTTACAAATGGGGTGGCGGGATGATGTTTATGGAATTCTTTCTCAAGACAAGGATTTGATCGTAATCGCTCCTGCCTGGTTTCATGGTTTGAAAACGCAAATCATTGAACCTTTATTTGTTGGTGTAATATGAAAAAAATAGTAATATTTCTTTTAATAATAATTTTTGTTGGATGCCAGAAAAATGAGACAGAAAACATTGTCCATTTACAATTTATCGACCTTCCAATGATGCTTTATAAAGATAAGAATGGTACCCTGCCTGACAATATAACAGACAAACAAGGCAAGCCATTATTGAGTTGGCGAGTGGAATTATTAAAACTTGGAACTAAAGAAGAAATAGACCTTTACAAACAATTCAAATTAGATGAACTTTGGAATAGTCCGCATAACTTAAAAGTGGCCCAAACGGTTCCTTTTTATTATGTCGATCCCAAAGGGCCGAAATGTGAGAGTATTCCACCGAATGACTCAAATACAATCCTGACGCGCATGGACCCACAAAAACTAAATTATACGCCTTATCTGGGCGTTACCGGTCCTAATGCGGCATTCCGGCCGGGCAAACCTAGACATATTGCGAAAATAGATCAACATGCCGCAGTAGTGGTTGTGGAAAATTCCGATGTATTATGGACCGAGCCGCGCGATATATCACTGGAAAAGGCTAAAAAGGGCGACGCCTTGCGTTGGCAGCTAAATAGAACTCAATATTTAGAAGCTTCGGGGGGAACGATGGATTGGGAAAAAGGCATAGCTCCTGGACATGCTAATGGACCGCCTAAATTCGAATATGAATCAGACGAATAATGCTTTTCCCAAAACTGTTGACAAGCGATAAATCTTAACGAAAAATCATCATTGTGGACGATCAAAAGATCACAATTCTTTATCCACTCGTCCATGACCAATGAATAGTCTATCACAAAAGTCCCCTGTCCGGGCATCATGACAATGGCCTGGAGATGTAAGGGTGAGGGATGAATCTCCATGAATTCGTAGTTCTAATCGTTTGTTGTGATTGAATTTTTTAAATTTCAGGATGGGTTCTTACCCCGAAATCGGCATTTCTCGGGTTTTCTTTTCCCCGCATCCCCGCTATCATCGCCTTTTATGAGCGCGTTAATGAAAAAACATCCGCCTGACAGGTCACTTCGGGCGATTGTCCTGGGGGCGGGACGCCCGGACATACTTGCCGAGGCCGAACGACTCAGCGGCGATATCGCTCGACATGTCCAGATCGTTAAAACCGATTTCACCGGCAACGAGGACTTATCGGTCGTAGATGCCGATCTGGCCATTGTGTTGGGTGGCGACGGCTCGATTCTTCGTGCGGCTCGGCAAATGGGAAATCGCCAATTACCCGTAATAGCCGTTAATCTGGGAAAGCTGGGGTTTTTGGCGAATATATCGAAATCCGAGTTGCCTACCACGTTAAGTGATTATCAGGCCGGGCTTTTAAACATCGCCGAACATCTAATGTTCGAGTGTTCATTAATTCGTGACGGCGAAGTTCGACTCAAACAACTCGGGCTAAACGAAGTGGCCGTCCTGGCCGGCACTTCCTTTTCGTTGATTAACATCAATCTTTACGTTGACTCGGAATTGGCAACTACTTATAGTTGCGACGGACTGATAATCAGCACGCCGGTTGGTTCGACCGCCCATTGTCTTTCGGCCGGCGGACCGATCCTGCGGCAAACGATGCAGGCCTTCGTGATTCTGCCCATCAGCCCCCACACGCTCACCAACCGCCCCGTGGTCGATACCGCCGATCACGTGTACGAAATCGAGACGCCGAATCCCAACTCAGGCGCCTCGGCCGTGGCCGACGGTCGGCTGTTCAGTCAGCTTCAGCCCGGCGACCGCGTCCGGGTGGAGCAATCATCCGCAAGATTCAAATTGATCACCGGACATGGACACGGATATTATCGTACGCTCCGCGAAAAACTCGGCTGGGGCGGACAAATTAAATTCAACAAATAATAGTGTGGCCTAGAGGGACAGTATTTTGTAGGGTGCGTGAACCACACCACAACCAATAAAAGACGGTGCGTTTCACGCACCCTACAAGGGCTTCAAAACTCGAAAGGATGCGAGTCGAATGAATATCAAATTATTCCTCATCTGCAGTTTGTCTTTCCTGTCTTTTGCCTTTAACTCCTCGGCCGCGGAACAGGAAAAATACACCCTCCGCTACCAGTTCCATCCCGGCGAAACGCTCCATTGGAACGTCGAGCATCGATCGAAGGTCCGCACCGCGGTTGCAGGCGCCGACCAAACGGTAGAAACGATAAGCAACTCGGAGAAAGTGTGGCGGGTAAAAGAGGTCAAACCCGACGGAACCGCCACCTTCGAGCATCTGGTCCAGTGGGTCGACATGCGGCAAAATCGCGCCGGAACCAACGAGGTCCGCTACGACAGCCGCACCGATGCGAAACCGCCCATGGGATTCGAGGACGTCGCCGCGTCGGTGGGCGTTCCGCTGTCGATCATCACCATGGACAACCGGGGAAAGATTCTCAATCGGCAGCGCAAGGAAACAAAAGGCGTGGCGGCCAACGAGGGCGCGATCACCATCCCCCTGCCCGATGAACCGGTCGCCGTGGGGCATGTCTGGACCTTCCCCTGCGATATCGACGTGCCGCTGGAAAGCGGGGGAGTGAAGAAAATCAAGGCCATCCAACAATTCAAGCTGGATAACGTTCAAACCGGCGTGGCCACGATCAGCGTTTCCACGCAAATCATCACGCCGGTCAATGAGCCCGCCATCGAGGCCCAAGTCGTGCAGCGCGAGGGCACGGGCGTGGTCCGCTTCGATATCGACTCCGGTCGGATAATCGGCC
>JBEKZY010000003.1:0-41388 GCA_049509395.1 Thermoguttaceae bacterium
AAAAGCGGTATTGTTCGCGGATGGCGGCCTCGTAGGCGTGCCTGATGAGGGCGTCGCCGCCGAAGGTGCGGACCAATATCAGCAGGGTCGTGCGGGGGAGATGGAAATTCGTCAACAGGGCATCGACTGCTCGGAACTGGTAGGGTGGGCGGATAAATAAATCGGTCAGGCCGTGAAAGGGTTTTAATTGGCCATCGGCGGCGGCGGTTTCCAGGAGGCGGAGGGAAGTGGTGCCCACGGCGACTATTTTTCCGCCCCTTTGCCGGCAGGTTTGGATGATGTCAACGGCGTCGGGCTCGATTACGCCCCATTCGCAGTGCATTTGATGGTCCGAGAGTTTTTCGGCCGTGATTGGGCGAAAGGTGCCTAGTCCGACGTGCAGGGTCAATCGGGCGATGATGACTCCGATTTCTTTCAGGCGGCGCAACAGCATTTCGGTAAAGTGCAAGCCGGCGGTGGGAGCGGCCACGGCCCCGGGCACTCGGGCGTAGACGGTTTGATAGTTTTCGCGGTCGGAGTCGAGCATCTGGCCGTCGCGGATGTAGGGCGGCAGGGGGACGCGGCCGACTCGATCCAGAATGGCGACGTGATCTTCGTCGGACTGGGGGCGGACGATCCAGGTTCCATCCGGTTCTTTGACGGTGAGAATCAGGCGAATGTCTTCGGTTCCGTCGACTTTGAGGAGAGTAATGGGTTCGCCCGGGGTGAGTTTACCCCTAGTGTGACTCAAAACCCTCCAGGATTTATCTGGGGCGGCTTCGAGGAAAAGGCCTTCCCATTTCCCCCCCGTATCGGCACGATAACCCAGCAGTCGGGCGGGGATGACGCGGGTGTCGTTAAGCACCAGGCAATCGCCGGCGCGGAGGATTTCGGGCAGATCGCGTATGTACCTGTGGTCCAGGGAGTTGTGTTTGCGATCGACTATGAGCAAGCGGGCATCGATGCGTGAAATGGCCGATTCCTGGGCAATTAAATGCCGGGGAAGTTCGTAATCGTATTGGTCCAGTTCGCTCATAGTTTTCGGTTTGCCGACACGTTTGGAGATGAGTTTGTGCTTGGGAAAGACATGAGTATAAGGCATTTTACCCGGGGCGGAAGCCATAGGGGATATACTCCACGGCGGGGGGGTTGGGGGGTAAAAAAGCAAACTTGTCTGTTGTCGGTGAAGAGTGTATTCTGTTCGTTCCCGGGACAGGGCAGGGGGAGGAGAAAAGAGTGTTTTTTATTGCAAATTGGAAATTGCAAGTTGCAAATTGCAAATTGAACAAGTAATACATTCAGCGCGTTATCCGTCCTTTTTTCGCTTAGATCGAGAGCGGAAATGCCGATCGATGGCCACCTATCGGCATTTGGTTCCATCGGTGCGAGAAAAGGAGGGATTTCGCGGGGCTGTAAGAAATTTTGTGTCAAGCGGTGGCACGGACTTTCAGTCCGTGAAGAAACACGGCCAAGATGGCCGTGCCACTTCATTCCGACACAAAAATCCGTACAGTCCCGATTTTGCGGACGGGAAGTGAAGGAGGCCTCCCGAAGTAATTTGCGCCCAATTTTGCGGCTTGTGCCGGACAACGGGGCGCAAGCACTCAACCTCGCTCGGGTGCAAGGACGTGCCTGAGGTTGAGTGGTGTTTTAGCAGAGATTATTGGCGAGATTAAAATTATGATAGACGGCACACGGAGTGTGCCTGCAACAATAAAACGGCAAGATTTAAGACGGCACACGGAGTGTGCCTGCTACATTTAAAACTGCTACATACAGATGTCAGATGCCCAGTCATCATCAGTTCACGTGCCCGTATTGTTGGATGCCGTCGTGCGATGGCTCGATCCGCGTCCGGGGATGGTGATGGTGGACGGCACGTTGGGCGGCGGCGGCCATACTCGGGCGTTGCTGGAGCGGGTGGGGGCGAATGGATTGGTTATCGCGATTGACCGTGATCCGGAGGCGATAGATAAGGGACAGCAAAAATTTGCAGGTATGCCGGTGCGGCTGGCGCAGGCCAACTTTTGCGACTTGCCGGAGGTATTGGAGAGCTTGGACATCAAGACGGTGGACGGCGTGATATTGGATTTGGGCGTTTCCAGCGATCAATTGGCGGACGCCCAGCGGGGATTCAGTTTTTCACTTACGGGTCCGCTGGACTTGCGGTTCGATCCGATGTCGGGCGAGCCTGCCAGGCGACTGATAAACCGTCTTAGCGCCGAGCATTTGGCGGATTTGATTTTTCATTACGGCGAAGAGCGATACAGCCGGATGATCGCCCGGGCGGTCGTCGAGCAGCGGCGAAACAAACCGATCGAGACGTCGCTGGAGTTGGCGGAGTTGATAAGGCGAACCGTGCCCAGGGCGCGCGAGGAGCGGATCGATCCGGCCACGCGGACGTTCCAGGCCTTGCGGATCGCGGTGAACGACGAACTGAAATCGCTGGAGATCGGCTTGCGGCGAATACCGGATTGTTTGCGTACGGGGGCCAGGATGGCGGTAATCAGTTTTCACTCGCTGGAAGATCGGCGGGTGAAGGAGGCCTTTCGCGGCGATCAGCGGCTGAAGAATTTGACATCAAAACCGATTCGGCCGGAGGAGGAGGAAATCGGACGGAATCCGCGGAGCCGGAGCGCGAAACTCCGCGCGGCCGAACGGGTGGAAACATAGTAATAGTTGCATATAAATGAGGATCCCTGCTAATGTGTGAGTCATGGCTTAAAAGTGGTGTTTTACCAGCATTTCAAACAGCACTGTTTGCAAGCAAGCAGTGGCACGCCTCAATTTGTTAGAAACTTTCAAAATGTTTGAAGGGAATTGATTATCGTCAATTTCAGCAAGGAGGTTGAATATGAACAAAGAGGCAAAAATCGGGCTTAGTATAATTTTGGTGTTGATGATTACCTTCATATCCGTGGTGGCTTGGAGGGTGTATCGTTCCCGCACGGCCGAGCAGGTTTCGGCGGAAGACAAGGACGCGGAGAAGTGCGAGTCTACGGCCAAGGCGGATAAAGACCCATCATACAGGGCGGAACATGCAAACACGTTGGCCGGCCAGCCCAGGGTAATTGCCGCTACAAGCATGTCCGGCAAACCGCCTGAAAGCGCGGCAAGCGATGAGGACCTTTGGAACACGACATCCGATTCGGGCAGAAAGAGGATTTCGGCCGGCAGCGGATCGGAGTTGAAACGGGGGCCCTCGTACATGCCCGAGCCGCCCAACGGCGATGCCGAGGATCGATATAATCGCTATAAAAATGCGGACAGGATGGCATCGATGCAACCGCGGGAACAAGAGGGCGCATTGGGGAATTCCGGCGGAACGGCCGCGGCGGATTACCGCAATGATTCGCGGCGCCAGCTTACAAGCGCACCAAAGGCCTCGGGCGGCCGGACATACGTTGTGGTCGAGGGCGATTCGCTGTTCGATATCGCCAGGTGCGAACTGGGCAAGGCATCGCGATGGGTGGAAATATATGATTTGAACGCGGACGTGCTAGGGACGGATATTGAATCTTTGGCGCCCGGCACTCGAATCGTTCTGCCGGACGACAATGCGCAAAAGGCCGATCCGCTGTCGCGATATCCATCGATGGAATACCGGAAGTAGAGATGACATTGAAGAAGATCATATCCGGCGGGCAGACGGGCGTGGATCGGGGAGCATTGGATGCCGCCATTGCACTGGGCATGGAGCATGGCGGATGGTGTCCGCAGGGCAGGCAGGCCGAAGACGGGCGGATTCCGGATTGCTACCGGTTGGAAGAAACCGATTCGCCCGATTACCCGGTGCGGACCGAACGCAATGTTTTGGAAAGCGAGGCCACGCTGATATTCTATCGCGGGCAGCTAAGCGGGGGCACGTTATTGACGCTCCGATTGGCCCAAGAACATCAAAAACCATGCCTGGCGGTCGATCTGGATTCACCCATTCCGCCGGGCGAAATTCGCAATTGGCTCGAGGAACATGGCGTGGAAGTGCTGAACGTGGCCGGTCCGCGGGAAAGTCAAAGCCCGGGCATTTCGCAGTTGGTCCGGGATTTTATGGTTAGGTTATTGGAAACGCGGAAAAACTCCCCACGCAAGCGCCCGGGCTAAACGTGACTATGTTGGGGCAGCAGTTTAACTGCCGCCCCAACTTATCTGGCTAAACGTTGAAGTGCGACATTAAATTATTTTTGTTCGGCGGCATTTGTTGTGCCGGGGTGAATGATGTGTGCCGTGACGGCAATCCGCCTGGATTTGCCGTTGCTAGTCATTGCGCTGATGGTTTGCGTCTGGCCGTCTTGGAGTTGGAGCGTGGTCTGAGTTGATAGGGTCTCGGTATTTGGGGTTCGAATAGGCTGACCGTCTTTGGGTGTGACAATAATAGTACCTTCTTCCTGAGGGCCTAGGCGAGAATCTTGAATATCGAGTTGCACCGCCACTTTTCCACTGGAAGCGACGCGAGGGGTGATTTGGATTTTAGTTCCCACATTCTCATAATTTATATTATTGTATGTACCCAAATTACTCATTGAGGCGCCTGTAATACGAGATTCCTGCCGACCGAAATGGATATATGCCTGCTGGTTGTCCAAGGTGGACACTTCGGCCTGCATCAAAGGCTCTTTTTCTTGGGTTAATTGCACTTCCAAACGAACCATCGAGACGGGCCGATCGATTTCGCTTAGCAGGCGGCGGACTTCCTCGACCGCGGCGGGCGGACCGCTTATGAACAGGAAATTGCCTATAGCCTCGGGCACAATCACTACTTTGTCTTTGACATTCCCGGTTACTGATTCGCCTTCGGTTTTAAACAGTTTTGTCAGAGTATTGGCGGCACTATTGGCGGGAACATTCGCCACCCGGCAAACTGTTCTGACATACCCATTTTCGCCTTCCTTGGAGGGGATTACGGGAACCGGCTCGGAAACTACGGCCGGGCGAATCGGTGAAGATTCGGATGGTTTAGCGGGCGAGGGGGGTGTTTCGCTTGGGCGCGTTTGATCCACGGCCGGGGACGCTCTTCCCATTCCGCGTTGAATGGGGGCTGATTGCCTTTCAGGCGCATCGGTTTGCGCCAGGGCCGGCAATATGCCGTAAATCGATAATACGAACATAACGCTAATTGTGCGCAGCATGGCCATGCTCCTTGGGTAAGAGGCGGAAAAAAATCGCTTGGCGTTAGAATGCCGATTTTTTAAACCAACTTGGGTTCAGGGTTCGTAAAAAAATGGCAAGGTCAAAATATGATTCCGCACTATATAACAATATTTATTGAACCCTGAACTTGATTGTTGGTTACGGGCATGGGCCGTTATAAATGGTTTTTTTAAGAAATTTCTCGAGTTATATTTACTTGCTTTATCGCGGTATTGCGGCAGCAAGCAAATCGCGGCCACCGGTTGCGCGGCTTTATGATAAATAAACCAAGGTAGTCGGGAGATTTCCTCAAGGGTGAATGATGTGCGCCGTGACGGCGATTCGCCGGGTTTTGCCGTTGCTAGTCGTGGCGCTGATGGTTTGCGGCTGGCCGTCTTGGAGTTGGAGCGTGGTCTTATTCATAAGGTTATCGATATTTGGGGTTCGTATGGATTTGCCGTCTTTGCCGGTGTAAATGATCGCGCCTTCTTCTTCTGAACCGGAACGGCTATCTTGAATATTAAGTTCCAATACCACTATTCCGCCGGGCGCCACTCGCGGCGTCATCTGGACAATCGTCCCCACTTGCCTAGGAGTTACAGTGTGGGTCATACCTATATTATTAGACACTGTGCCCGTTACATGAGTTTCAGTGCGACCGAGTTGAATTAATGCCTGTTGACCGTTCACAGTGGAAAATTCAGCATGCATTAACGGCTCTTCCTCGGTTTTTTCAGGGGATTTATTCGAGGATGCATCGGCGGCGGTTTTGCTTTTGTCGGCATCGACATCATCAACGGTAATTTTTTCTTTATCCGATCCTACTGCGGTTAATTGCACTTCCAGCCGAATGACTGGAGCGGGAAGATCCATCTCGCTCACCAGTCGGCGGACTTCCTCGACCGCTGGGGGCGGTCCGCTTATAATTAGACTATTACCCAAGACTTCGGGCACGATCACCACCTTGTTTTTAACATTCTCCGTAACCGATTCGCCTTCGGTTTTAAGTACTTTCATCAAAGTTGCAGCGGCGTTATTAGCTGGAATGAATCCCAAACGACAAACTGTCCTGATATGGCCGTTTTCGCCTTCCTTGGTAGGAATTACGGGAACCGGCTCGGAAACCACGGGCGGAGCGGTTTGGGCGGCCGGACCAATCGGTGATGTTTCGGCCGGTTTAGACGGCGAGGCGAGCGGATTGCCCTGTCGCGTGGATTCGCCTGATGAAGGCAGGGTTCTCATTGGGCGTTGAATGGGGGCGGGTTGCTTTTCAGGGGCATCAGTTTGCGCCCAAGCCTGCAATATGCCGCAAGTCAAAATTAACGATGTAATGCAAATGATCCGCGCCATGTTCAGGCTCCTTGCGTAAGATACAGAAGACAGCGTTATATAGACCTTACAGACCTGATGGTTGTAAAGGGCAATTTTCCACCCGGGGCGTTAGAGAGCCGGTTTTTTAAACCAACTCGGGTTCAGGGTTCTTGATAATATTGCATCGTTTCACCGTGATTCCGCACTATAAAACGATGCATATTGAACCCTGAACCTTAATGTTGGTTACGGCTAAAGGCCGTTCTAGGAAGGATTTTCCGGGAATTTTTACTATTTATTTAAACTCGCATCGCAACTTTATAAAAATAAACCGAGGGGGCCGGGAGGTTTCGTTCAAAGAGCCAGTGCGGGGATGACACCCTGGCTCGTTGAAGGACCACACCCCGCGGCAGGCCCTCGGTTTTTATACGCTTAGTCATTATCAAAAATAACTTACTCTTTCTCAAAAAGGACAGTCTCGGGGTTTCCGGGTTTTATACGCTTAGAATCCGACTCCAATGGAAAGTTCCGGGCTGGAGTAATAAAAACTGGCGCTGGGATAATAGCCGTAATAGGGTTGATAAACCGGCTGCGGGAACATGGGATCATGGGGCGGAAACAGGGGTGAAGGAACAACGGGATATGCCCAAACCTGCGGAGTATAAACTTGATACCCATTCCATCCGCCGTAATAGGCCACGTGGTAGTTGGCGTGATAGTTGGCGTGGTAAGGAGCATGGTAAGGGCCATGGTAGCCGCCGTGGTAATATTGAGTGACGTGGACTATGTTAGAATGCACTCCGTCGTCAGCCATGAGCGGAACGGACAAAATGCTTAACACGCCGAGAATTGCAATGCCGAGGGTAATTGGTTTCATGGCAAGCTCCTTTCGGAATAAAGGGTACATACACGTTATATTAATAGGTGCATTCGCCATGCCAATGATTGGCCTAAAGCATGTAACAGTATGACTGATAAGGAGTTGTGTAAATCGGTTCAAAATGGATTAGAGTTTGTATGAAGTCGGAATGACTGCGCTATTTATCCTTATGATGACAGCGAGAACATTAGATGCCATGGCAAGTAAGATCTTTATAGTTGCGACAAGCGTGTTGGTGTTTGCGGCCTGTTTTTCAATCCGAGAGCGATATTTTTCATCTGTAAAGAATGCCGCAGTTGGACCGGGGGATTATCAGCGTATTGTTTCCATGGCCCCGAGCATAACCGAAACGCTTTATGCCTTGGGATTGAGCGATCGGCTGGTTGGAGTTACCCGATATTGCACATATCCGCGGGAGGTGCAAAGGCTTCCGCGGGTGGGCGGTTTTTTGGATCCGAATTTCGAGGCCATAGTCGCCTTGAAGCCCGATTTGGTAATCCTGCTTGAAGAACACGAGCAATCGTTGCCTGGATTTCAGAAATTGGGTTTGAGAACAACGGTTGTTTGCCACAAGTACATTGACGGAATTATCGAATCGCTGCGGACTGTGGCGAGCGTATGCGGCGTGAAGGATCGGGGGCGGCGGGTTGCCGATGACATACAATCGCGGCTGGATCTAATTCGCGATAAAACGGCCCATGCCAAACGGCCTCGCGTGATGATCTCCATCGACCGCATACAGGGCAGCGGGGGACTGGTGGATGTATATATTGCGGGCGACGACGGGTATTTTGACAACATGATCGAACTTGCCGGCGGTGAGAATGCATATCATCGGGCATTGGTCCGGTTTCCAGTGGTCTCGACCGAAGGCATAATGCGGATTAATCCCGACGTGATCGTGGACCTGGTGTCTGGTATTGATACGGAGCATTTTCAATCGGAAAGCACCCTGGCCGATTGGCAGGGATTGGCCGGCGTGGAGGCGGTAAAGCGGCATCGGGTTTATACTTTTAATCGGGACTACTCGACAGTGCCCGGTCCTCGTTTTATCCGGTTTGTGGAGGATTTGGCCAGGTTGTTGCATCCGGAGATTGATTGGAACGATTCATGAGCAACATCCCTCACCCTAACCCTCTCCCAAAGGGAGGGGGGACAAATGAAAGCCCTCACCCCATCAACCTTCGGTCGGTGTCCGGAGAGGGAACGTTTGAAACAGACCCCCGGTGTATTCACCGGGGGCTAAATAACGCGGTTTTGGAGGCAAAGAATTTCTCCATTTCACTGGGCGGAAAAGAGATATTGCGCGAGGTGTCGTTTTCGGTTTGCCGCGGGGAGTATGTGGCGATAGTGGGTCCTAACGGGGCGGGCAAAACAACGTTGCTTAAGTGCTTCGATCGGTTGCTCACCGGCGGGACTGGGGAATTGGAAATCGAGGGCACGGAGCACAATCGATTTCGCCAGAAAGACCTGGCCCGGCTGGTGGCTTACGTACCCCAGGCCGACAGCCGGATGATTCCCTTTAGCGTGGAGCAATTTCTGCTGATGTGCCGATATCCGCATCTTAGTCCGTTTTCGCCGGCGAGCAAAAAAGACCGGCAGGCGGTAAGCGAGGCCATGTCGAGGACGAATACGGCCGAGTTTGCCGGGCGGCGGATTTCCACGCTCAGCGGCGGGGAGCGGCAAAAAGTATACATTGCCGCCGCGCTGGCCCAGGGGGCGCATATCTGGCTGCTGGACGAGCCGACTACGTTTTTGGATTATAACAGGCAAAACGAGATTCTGGCCTTGATGGCGTCGGTCAACAAGGAGATCGGGGTCACGATACTGGCGGTGACCCACGACTTGAATCACGCGGTATTGGAAACGGATCGGGTGGTGGCGCTGAAGGACGGCAGAGTGGTGTTTAACGGCCCTCCGGCCGAGATCATGAAAGCGGAGGTACTCAAGCGGATTTATGATACGCCGCTTTTGCTGGTCGATCATCCCGAGAAAAAGATTTCCATGATAGTTCCGACTATGCAAAGGGGCGAGGGGTGAATAACCATCGCGGTATTATATTTAATTACACACACCGCGCGACCGATGGTCGCGGCTTTACAAACTGAACCAAGATTTTTTGATGAAACGGTCCTTGATACTTGCCGGGTTGTTTGTTCTGGCCGTGCTTGTTGTGGCAGCGGCGCCGTTTTGGGGCATGGAAACGATTCCCATCGGCGCGTTTTGGGGCTCGGCCGACGATGCGGTGAAGATCGACATCCTTTGGAAGCTGCGAATTCCGCGGGTGGCGATGGCATTTTTGGCGGGCACGGCCTTGGCTTCAAGCGGCATGAGTTTTCAGGCCATGTTTCGCAACCCGTTGGCCACGCCGTTTACGCTGGGCATATCCAGCGGGGCGTCGCTGGGGGCGGCCTTGTGCATTCAACTGGGATGGAGTTTTTCCTTGTTGGGGATTCCCGGCGTCGCGCTATCGGCGTTTGTCGGGGCAGTGACAACAATTGTTTTGGTTTACACCTTGACGACGCGTGCGCCTCAGGGTTCGAGTACGGCCACGATGTTGCTGGCGGGCGTGGCGATAAGTTTCTTTTTTTCCAGCCTGATTCTTTTTTTACAATATATGAGCGATTTATCGCGGACGTTCCGCATGATCCGCTGGGTGATGGGCGGCATGGAAAACGTGGTCGATTTCGGCGAGGTGTTGACTGTGCTGCCGTTCGTGGTCGCCGGATGCCTAATGATCGCCTTTTTGACTCACGAGTTGAACCTGATGTTGATGGGCGAGGATTTCGCGGTCAGCCGCGGGGTGGCCATAAATTTCACCAAGATGTTGTTGTTTTTCGCGGTGTCGCTGATGGTGGGCGCGGTGGTGGCGTTTTGTGGCCCGATCGGGTTCGTGGGGCTGATGGTTCCGCATATTTGCCGCATGCTGGTGGGAGCGGACCACCGCCGGCTTTTTCCGGCCACGTGGCTGTTGGGCGGGGCGTTTCTGGTGGTATGCGATACGGTCGGGCGGACGATCATGGCCCCAACCGAACTGCCGGTGGGCGTAATCACGGCATTGCTGGGCGGGCCGTTTTTCCTATGGCTGCTTTTCGGTCGCAAATCGGGATTTCAGGAATTATAATACGTTTTCACAAATTGGTGGATGCAGAATTGCTGCCGCGCTCCCCTTCGGGTCGCGGCTATACATGATAATTATCGCGGAGTAAATGAGGTTGAAATATGTTCGGTTTAGAAAAATTTGATCCGGCCGATCCCCAATATGCCACGCAGGTAGTCGATGCCATTCTGGCCGAGGGGCGGGCATGCGGGGCCAGCGATCTGCATTTGCAGCCGGGCTCGCAGGGATTGGAACTGAAATACCGGCTTAACGGAGTGCTGGCGCCGGCGGCGGTTTTTTCGGCCAAATTGGGACCGAACATAATCGCTAGGCTTAAGGTAAAAGCCGAACTTTTGACATATCACACCGACCGCCCCCAGGAAGGCCGCATCCGCATGCCGGAGAGCGACGTGGAGATGCGGGTAAGCACTTTTCCCACCTTGCACGGCGAGCGGGCGGTGGTGCGGTTCTTTGGCGGGTCGGGTTTGTATCAGCGATTGGACGACCTTGGTCTTCCGGCCGATGTATTGACGGCATTGCGAAATTTACTGGTGGAGACATCGGGAGCGATCGTAATATCCGGGCCGGCAGGCAGCGGGAAAACCACTACTGCTTATGCTTGTTTGCGGGAGATCGCAGGGACGAGTGGGCCGCACACTCCGAATAAGGAGACGGCACACGGTGTGTGCCTGCTACATTCTGCAAGGAGTTTGGTTTCCATCGAGGATCCGATCGAAGTGGCGGTAGACGGCGTGGCGCAGTCGCAGGTAAATCCGCAGGCAGGACTTGATTTGTCCTCGGGATTGCGATTTCTAATGCGGCAGGATCCGGAGGTGATATTGGTGGGCGAAATTCGCGACCGGGCCACGGCCGACGCGGCCATGCAGGCCTCGTTGACCGGCCACTTGCTGTTGACGACGTTTCATGCCGGCAGCGCGGCCGAAACCGTGAGCCGGTTGTTGGACATGGGCATAGAGCCCTATATTTTGCGGAGCGGCTTGCTGGCGGTGCTCAATCAGCGATTACTTCGGCAATTGTGCGATTGTGCCCGGGATTCGAGCGACACGGAGGACCGGCTGGGGCTTAGCGTGCAACGAGTGCGTCGGGCCGTTGGTTGCGAGGCATGCCGGGGTACTGGATATAAGGGGCGGTTTTTGATCGTGGAATTGGTGGTTTTGATCCGCACCGATCTGGGCCGGGCAGTCCTTTCCCGCGCAGATACGACGGAATTGGAAAAATTTGCGCTGCAAGCCGGGATGGTGAGCCGGTGGACTCGGGCGTGCCGGGCGGTGGACGCCGGGCAGACGTCGCCGGCGGAAGTCCGCCGGGTTTTAGGATTCGGGGACTAGTCTTTAAAGGATTATGTGTTTAGGTCGCATATTGGGGCGGCAGTTTAACTGCCGCCCCAACAAAAGCAAACTGCTGCCTCTGCAGCGGGATTTTCAGAATTATTCCAAAATTACTACTTTACTTTGGCAATTAACATTGATATAAATATATAGTTCTCGGGCATGAGAATCCGCTTTCCTCTGATATTTTATATTTGAGTGAATGTTCCATGCCCACGAACAATCTGCCCAATCCACCCCCGATCACGCTCGATCAACTCACCGCGCTAAACGACGAGATAGCCGCACTGGTTAGAGCAGGCGTGCCTCTGGAGACAAATCTGGCCGAAATTGGCGAAGATTTGCCGGGAACGCTCGGTAAAATCACTACATTATTGGCCCACCGCGCCAAACAAGGCGAGTCGCTTCCAGAATTGATTTCCAAGTGTTCGGCCCAATTCCCGCCGGTTTATCGCGCGGTGATCGAAGCCGGGTTGCGAGCCGGGCGCTTGTCGGCGGCGTTGGAATCTCTATCCGGCAGTATTCGCCGCCTGGCCGAAACGCGGCGAAGCATGATTTCAGCCGCCTTGTATCCATTTATAGTGGTGATTCTGGGCTGGCTGAGTTTCGCATTTTTTTCCAGCATACTTGCCCCGAAACTGGCCGCAGATTTCACGGCGTTGCAAGTGCCCGGCCGGGGGGTTTTTGTAGTCTTGGCCTGGTTCGGACGCTGGGCGCTCGTCTGGGGACTGGGCGTGCCGATTTTGCTGGTGCTGCTGGCTGTTCTGGTGTGGCAGGGATCGCGGCGGGCCACGTGGATTGGGGCAACAGGCTTGGGCCGGCTGGCGGCAAAAATGCCCTGGTTCGGATCGATGTTATCCTGGTCGCGGAACTCCGCTTTTGCCGACATACTGGCGCTCTTGGTGGAAAACTCGGTGCCCATGCCCGAGGCGTTGATGCTGGCAGCCGAGGCCTCCGGCGATATGCGACTGATCGAGGCCGCACGGCATGCGTCGGAAATGATCAAAAGCGGACAAAGCCTTGTGGGGCAAGACGGGCAATTAACGGCGTTTCCCCCGCTGTTGCGCTGGCTATTGCCCGCGGCATCGCAACAAAACATCCTTGTGCCGGCCTTAAAACACGCGGCCGAAATGTATAACCGCCGGGCGGAACATCAAGCCGACCTGCTTCGGGTGTTTACTCCGGTGGTTCTGACGGTGTGCATTTCCGGCGTGATTACTTGTTTATACGCTTTGACTTTATTTATACCCTATACCACGATGCTTCGCGCATTGGCGCACGCATGATGATATATATTTAGCCCCCCGTGAATACACGGGGGGAGAGATTAAAAATAGTTCGATTGACCCCCGGTGTGTTCACCGGGGGCTAAATTGACCAGGGGCGAAATAGGTTGCGACGTTCCAAGGCGAGCCTTGGAACGAGGATAATAGGTTGCGAACGGGGAAGATTATTATGAGTTCGGCCGATTCACCCAACGTTGCTTCGTCCATGCGACTTTCGGCAGCCGAGGCCGCCGAGTTGGCTGCCGGCGTGGCCGAGTTGGCCAAGGCTGGTTTGCCGCTGCCGGCGGGCCTGCGGGCCTTGGCCGAGGAATGGCCCTCGCGCCGGCTGCGCTGGGTGTTGCTCGATTTGGCCGACAGGGTTGAGCGAGGCGTGTCGTTGGAAGACGCGCTGGGGGCTATCGGCGGGCGCTTGCCGGTTCATCTGCGGGGGCTTATTACCGCGGGCATCCGCAGCGGCCATCTGGCCGAGGCGCTGGAACAATTCGTGGACCTGGAGCGGACTCAACACGAACTGCGCAGGCTGGTGTGGTTAAACCTGGCTTATCCGGCTTTCTTGATGATTGTGATGAGTTTTTTGGCGATATTACTATGTTTATTTATCGTACCTCATTTTGCACACACATTGCGAGACTTCAAAACAGATCTTCCACAAATAAGCAAATTGGTTCTCGAGGGGGCCAGACCTTTTGCATTCGTACTAATAACGATAACAGTGATGTTTTTGGTTTTCCCTCTAATTCTAAGCATACGGATAATAAAATCCTGGATATTGCCGGCGTTTTACATGCTTCCATTCATCGGTCCGCTGTTGAGATGGAGTCAGATGGCCCGATTTTCGCGGTTGATGGCGATGCTGCTGAAGCAACAAGTACCGCTTCCGGAATCCTTGCGTTTAACCGCCAATGGGGTACAAGACGCATATCTGGCCCGGGCGTGCCGCAAGGTAGCGGCGGAGATCGAGCAGGGCCGGCCGCTCGGCGAGAGCATGGGGGCAAGATGGCAATTTTCCTGCGATATATTGCCTTTGATCGAAGTAGGCGAGAAGGCATCGACGCTTGGCAGCGCATTTCAATCGGCGGCGGAGATGTTCGAGGGCCGGGCAAACGCGCAAGGCCGAAGCCTGGAAGTATTTTTATTGCCCGCCACATTCCTTATGATCATCTGTTTTTGCGGTGTAATTGTGTTGGGGCTGTTTATGCCTTTAATTGCACTGATTACAAGACTGACAGGCGGAGGGCCGCAACAATATTATTATAATGAACAAGCGCGGAACCAGGCAACGACGGCAACTCAGGCGATTGTAATCTCTATTGGGTTAATAGTAATAGGAATCGCATTTTTAGTGATTGTTCGCTTGATAGCAAGACCGAGAAAACTGATTGGCGATACATTTGATGCCATCATAACTGTAATTTGTTGGATATTTATTGTTCTCGGGCTAATCGGCCTATCATTTTCGCCCGTTTTGTTGTCATCTTGGGTCGTATTAATGGCGACATTTTTCGTAGTAATAGAAATTCAGCGGCGATATTATAAAGCTAAACAGAATACGCTGCTCTGGTCGCTGGCAATTTCGGCCGAAAAGGGGATTCCCCTGGTTCCGACCCTCGATGCCTTTGCCCGGGGAAGCGGCGGGCGGATGGCCGAAAAAGCCCGGAGATTGGCTCATTTTCTTAACGCGGGCCTTTCCTTGCCCGACGCCATCGATCGAGTTCCGGGCGTTTTGCCTGAAAAGGTCTTGCCGATGATCCGCGTGGGATATGAGTCCGGCGCCTTGGCCAAATCGTTACGACAGGCGGCATCGTCGCGAGACTTATTCGCCGTCATTGGTAATTCCTTGTTCGCCAAGTTGGTTTACATTGGCATGGTGCTGGTTTTCGGCACGGGCGTCCTTACTTTTATGATGATAAAGATTGTCCCTAACTATGAAAAAATATTTCGTGATTTTAGGACCGAATTACCGGCAATGACAACGGCGTTAATGGGAGCGTCCAATATTTTCACGCATTTTGGATTGTTATTCGCGTGGTTGTTCCTGTTGTTTATTTTCCTGATTATTTATTTAATGGGTTATTACTTGGGCTGGTTCAAATTCAGCCCGCCCGGTATCGCAAGAATTATGCGCCGCAAGCACGCGGCGATTATTTTGGACAGCCTGGCCCTGGCTGCCGAAAACAATCAGCCGCTGGGCAATAGCGTGATGACCTTGGCCGGGACGTATCCTCAACCGGGTATTCGCCGAAAACTGAGCTACGTGGGCGAGGAAATTCACATGGGCAGGGATTGGAGCGAAAGCCTGTGCAATCAGGGATTGATCAAGCCGGCGGACCAGGCGGTTCTCAAAGCGGCGCAGCGGGTGGGTAATTTGCCTTGGGCCATGCGCGAAATGGCCGACAGCAATCGGCGGCGCCTGGCCTACCGGCTCAGCGCCTTGGTGCAATTGGCGTATCCGCCGGTCATAATATGCATTGGTTTGATAGTAATGTTCATAGTAGTGGCATTGTTTTTACCGCTTATTACTTTGGTTATGAGGTTGTCGGGAGGACGATGAAGCGGCACACGGCGTGATTTTTAGTAGGGTGCATGAAATGCACCACAACATGCAGGATACGGTGCGTTTCACGCACCCTACAAAATTGCATGGAGTGTGTCTATTACAAAGGTGGTGTGACAATGAAGCGGCGGGGAATATATTTGCTGGAAATGGCCGTGGCGGGCGTGCTGTTGTTGGCATTAATGATGTTGTGTGTGCGATATTTCGCAGTCACTGCGGCGCAGCGCCGGGCGTTGGACCATCGGCAAGCGGCGCTGGGCGAGGCCGCCAACGTAATGGAACGGGTAACCGCCCGGCAATGGAGCGATTTGACGGCCGAGGGACTGGCGAAAATATCGCTTTCGCCGGAAACCAAACAGGCTTTGCCAGATGGAGAACTCAAAATCGACCTTGCCGATGAAGATGCGAAACCGGAGGCCAAACGCATTACCGTCACAATTCGCTGGCAGGATGATCAAGGCCAGTGGAGCCAACCGGTGCGGCTTGTGGCTTGGAGGTATCGACGATGAAGCGACGGCGCGGATATTTTTTGATCGAAATGCTGATTGTCATGACCATCGGCGCTACGCTGGCGGGAATTGCCGTATTAATGCTGTATGCGCTGATGATAAACCACGACGCCGGCCGGGAACACTTGGAAAACTGCCGAACCATAAGCCGCCTGGCGGAACAGTTCCGCGAAGACGTGCATTCGATGCAAAAAACAGCGGCGGACGGCAAAGAGACGGAAATCGAACTTCTGCCCGAGGCGGCCAACGATGCGAAAGTGCGCTACCAGTGCCTGGACGGCCGAATCGATCGCTGCGAACTGCAGGGCGAAAAGACGGTGCGGCAGGAATCGTACATGCTGGGGTCCGACATGGAGGCGTCAATCAAGACCCAGGCGCAGGACGGCGCAACCATAATCGGTATTGCAATATCGCCAAAGCCGCAAACGGATAAATTTTATCATGCGTTTCCGGTGCGAATCGAAGCCCTGCTGGGCCGCGACTGGCGGCTGACAAAGCCGGCAAAGGGGACAGTCCCATTATCGCCGCCTGAAAATCGGGACAGTCCCCCGTCCGTGACGGAGGACAAGCCATGAACCAATTAAGGAGATCAGTGATTTGGAAATTAAGGATCATGATTTATCAACGCCCTCACCCCCGGGTACCCTCTGGGCGCCTCTCCCAAAGGGAGAGGGGAAAACGGCGGGGAGTGATATTGATCCTGGTTCTGGCCTGCCTGGCCATTGCCAGTGTGCTGTTGATAACCGGAATAAAACTGGCCCTGTCGTCTCACCGTGTTTCGCGGACCTTCGGTTGGAGCGTACAGGCGCAATGGTTGGCCGAATCGGGCTTGGAGCGGGCGGCCGCGCAACTGGCCGCCGACGCCGATTATTCCGGCGAAACATGGAAAATATCAGCCAAAGATCTGGACGGCGATGACGCGGGGACGGTAAAAATCGATGTCAAACCGGTTCCCGAGCATGACAACCGCCGCCTGGTCAAAGTTGAAACCGACTTTCCCGACGATCCCCTGGATCGCGTGCAATATAGCAAAGAATTAACCCTGGAAGTGAAATAATTTATTACGAACCCAGTGCGGATAAAAACCGCGACCTAAACCCCCGGTGTATTCACCGGCGGCTAAATGAGGCGAGGGGACTTTAAGAGGAGCCGATCCATGAAACGCAAAAAACATTTCGCATTTACGCTGGTGGAATTGCTGGTGGTTATCGCGATCATTGGAATTTTGATATCCATGATGATGCCGGCGATTCAAGCCGCCCGGGAAACGGCGCGGCGGGCAGAATGCACGAACAACATGATGCAGTTGGGCATGGCCCTGTCGGACTACCAATCGGCGCACCAGTCCTTGCCGCCGGGAACGATTGCCGATAAAGGACCAATTCAAAACGTCGCCAAAGGCAACCATATAAGCTGGCTGGTGCAGATATTGCCGTACATCCAGGAGCGCACGACTTATAATAATATCGACTTATCGGCCGGGGCCTATGCTCCGCAAAACGCCGACGCGCGCAGGCTAACGATCTCCATGTTCAAATGTCCCAGTTATGTGGGCCTGGAAAATCCCCAAACGCCGCTATCGAACTATGCCGGGTGCCACAACGGAGTTGAGGCCCCGATCAACGAAAACAACGACGGCGTACTGTTTCTGAACAGCCACATCAGAGACAAAGACATAACCGACGGGGCGGCCAATACGATTTTCGCGGGCGAGAAGAACGGCAGCCAATGGGACCTGGGATGGATGTCGGGTACCCGCGCGACGCTGCGCAATTGCGGCACCCCGTTGGACGAGACGATGCTTGACGACGGCCCGTACCACTATGCTACAGAGCCCGGCAAAGAGCCCGCGGAAATCCCCGCCGCAGCGGAGAAAACCGCTGGTGCGGAGAAGCCGGCCGCGACAGAGGCTGCCGAGGCGACGGAGAAAACTGCCGAGCCGGAGAAACCGGCCACGGTTGCGGCAGAGGAGAAACCCGCCGGAGAAAAGGAAAAACCGGCAGCGGCAAAAACCTATTCCGATCTATATGTGGGAGGATTCGGATCTTACCACCCCTACGGAGTCAATTTCCTTTTCGGCGACGGCGCGGTCCACTTTACCAGCAAGGATATCGATCTGAAATTGCTGGAACAACTGGGCAACCGGGCGGACGGCAAACTGCTGGAAGGCGGTCCCACGCGCGGGCAATAGCCCGCATTTTCCAGCACGATTTTCAACACGGAGACACGGAGTCCACGGAGAAGGCGATTGTTTTTTGTAATCGGCGGAACGGCCGAATGTATGTGAACGTCAATATCCATGGCTTTCCAAATGGCTTTGGCCATTGTCTTGACCGTTGACTGATTTGCTGATATTCTGCTACTTGGCATTTAAGTTGTGCACTGCGAAACCGCAAGCGGTTTGTTCGCACTGTGCAATTCAAACTCCGTGCCCTCCGTGTCTCCGTGTTGGTAATAAAAGTTAATGATTCTGCTTGAAGTTGAAGCCGTAAGGAAACATTTTGGCCCGGAGCCGGTCCTCGACGGAGTAAGTTTCGACGTCCGGCCGGGCGAGCGGATCGGGCTGGTCGGTCCCAACGGGTGCGGGAAAACGACTTTGCTGCGGATTTTGGCCGGCCACATCGATCCCGACGGCGGCGCCTGCCGCGTTCATTCATCGGTCCACTTGGGCTTTTTGGAGCAACAGGCGAAATTCGAGCCCGGCCAAACACTGTACGACGAGGCCAGAACGGCCCTGGCCGCGATGATTGCCTTGCAGGAAGAGGCGCTGGCGGTAGCCGAGGAAATCGGCCAGAGTCCCGATCCGGTCGAGCACAAGCGCCTGGCCGCCCGGTACGATCACCTGCAACACGAACTGCGGAGCAACGACGCCTACAATCTGGACCATAAAATCCAGCGCGTGCTGGACGGATTGGGATTCGCCCGCAGTTGCTTCGACCAGCCGATCGCGTCCCTTAGCGGCGGCGAGCAAAACCGGCTGCTGCTGGCCAAACTGCTGCTGGCCGAGCCGAACTTGATGATCCTGGACGAGCCGTCGAACCACCTCGATCTTGCGGCCACGGAGTGGCTCGAGAATTTTTTAATCGAGGCTTCGGCGGCCTTGATCGTAGTGAGCCACGACCGGTATTTTCTGGATAAAGTGACCAACCGCACGCTGGAACTTTTTCACGGCACGGTCGATTCATACACGGGCAATTTCTCGGCCTATTGGCGGCAAAAGGCCGAACGCATGTTGGTCCAGCGGCGGACATTTGAAAAGCAGAAAGAGGAAATCGAAAAGACCAAGGATTTTATCCGGCGAAACGCCTACGGAATGAAGCACGCCCAGGCCGAAGACCGGCGGAAAAAACTGGAGCGTTTGGAGGCCGACCTGACGGCCCCGCCCCGGGAGATCGCCACCCCGGCAATGACTTTTCCGCCGGCCGCGCGCGGAGGCGACATCGTGGTGCGGGCGGAGCACGTGGCAAAAAGTTATAACAGCCCGCTGTTCGACGATCTATCGATCGACATTATCCGCTCTCAGCGCTGGGCGCTTTTGGGACCCAACGGCTGCGGGAAAACCACCTTGCTTCGCTGCCTGCTGGGATTGGAACAGCCGGACAAAGGCAGCATTGTTTTGGGGCAGGGTTTGGCAGCGGGCTACTTTGACCAGCAACTGGCCGCTCTGGACGACGACGCCGCGGTTGTGGATGCCATCCGCCCGGAGCGGAAACAACTCGTCACGCAACAGCGGCGCGACCTGTTGGCCCGGTTCGGCATTACCGGCGATACGGCATTGCAAAAAGTATCCAGCCTAAGCGGGGGCGAACGCTGCCGGGCGGCACTGGCTCGCCTGTCCGCAGACGACGCCAATTTTCTGGTGCTCGACGAGCCCACGAACCACCTGGACATCTGGGCCCGCGACGCCCTTGAAAGGGCGATCAAAAACTTCGACGGCACCGTGCTGCTGGTGAGCCACGACCGGTATTTTCTAAACCGGGTGGCCGATCATCTACTGGTTTTCGAGCCGGATGGGGTGCGGATTATCGAAGGCAATTACGACGAGTATCAATTGCAACTAAAGAGCAAAGTGGGAGAGACGCAGGGTAAAGAAGACGGCAAAGAGCGGCCGAAATCGGGAAAAGGCAGGCAAAAGCCGGGAAAGACTCTCCAAAAATCCGTCAAACCCAGTAAAAAATCATCTAAAAAGTCGGGCAAAAAGCGGCGTTTTCCCTTCCGCAAGGTATCGGACTTGGAAGACGAAATCTTCATTCGTGAAACGTTAATGCAAGAGTTCCAAAAAGAACTCGCGCTGCCCGAGACCCTGCGCAACGGCGACCGGGTGCGGTCGATAACCGCCAAGATAGCCGAGGAGCAAGAGGAATTAAAAAAGCTTTACGAGCACTGGAACGAGGCCACGGAATTAAATTGGTAGAGTATTTCTCATACGTCGCAGAGGCGCACGGCTTGGCGGAGTGATTTCATGGGGTCGCGAGTAGGGGTGAATTCCTGGCCGACGTAGCCGCGGAAACCGGTTTCGGCGATGGCACGCATTATCGCGGGGTAATTAAGTTCCTGGGCGTCGTCGATCTCGTGTCGGCCCGGCACTCCCGCCGTGTGGTAATGGCCGATGTACTGCTGGAACTTTTTGATCCGGGCGATGATGTCGCCCTGCTGGACTTGAACGTGATAGATATCGAAGAGGATTTTCATGCGCGGCGAGCCGACTTGCTTGCACAACTCGGCGGCCCATTCGGCCGTGTCGCACATATAGCCTTTGTGATTCAAGCGGCTGTTTAGAATCTCGATGCAAACGTTTACATTTTTCCGTTCGGCATAACCGATGACCTTTTTCAAACCCTCAGCGCAGTTTTTCAAGCCCTCGTCGTCTGAGATGCTGTCGCGGTTGCCGGAGAAAGTAATTACGTTGGGATAGCCCGCCTCGGCGCAAGCGTCGATCAATTTTTTCAAGGCCGCGATGCACTTTTCGTGGTTTTCTTTTTTATTAAAACCTTGCCCAACGGGGTGGCTGGGAGTCATGGCACAGATGAGGCCGTGCTTTTTCAGGGTCGGCCAGTCTGCGGGCTCGACTAGTTCGATCGATTTGAGGCCCATGGCCGCGGCGTTTTGGGCCAATTCGTCGAGTTTCATCTTGAAGCACCATAGGCAAACCGATTGGTTGAGCCGGCCATTGAGCACGGCCTTTTCGCTTTCGGCCGCCGGTAGGTCTTCGCCCCGGACGGTTTGCGAAACGGCCAGCGTACCCGCGGCCAACATGCCTGCGGCGCCTTGCAGCATGTGCCGGCGCGTCAGATTCACGTTGGTTATCGAGTTCGGTTGATTGTTCATAGTAAAATATTCCGGGATAAAAAATGTTTTACCGGCGGGTGTTGCCCGCCGGCTATTATAAAAGACATTATCCTTGATAAACAATTCATCCAACATGTAAGGATATGCTACTACGGAACGAATAACAAGTAGAGAGGATGGGATGGCATTTCTAATGGCACCACAACATTGATTATCCACCCGAGTCCTGAACCCTGAACCCTGACCACTGAACCCTTAAATTTGCTCGCCCGAGAGTACGGGCATGCGGGGGTTGCGGGTCATGATTTGATAGTAGTGCGATGCGGGCTGGGTGAGCATGTAGACGTGGGGGCGGGCGCGCTCGTCGCGGACCAAAACGCCGCGGATCATGCCCTCGGGAATCAGGAACCAGACGCCGCGCTCGAAGCCCAGGGCGGCGGGGATATCGACCGGCTCGGGATTCAAGTGCCGCCACAGGCCTTCTTCCAAAGTTTCCCGGCGGCACCAGCCGGTGCGGGGCAGGGCGGATTGCCGGCCGTCGCGGTTTCCCCAGGGATAAATGCCCAACCGGTCGCCGTACCAGGCGGGCAGTTCGGCCCGCGGATCGCGATACAGGAAGCGCAACTCCTGCGAATCGCCGGGCTCGCGCAGGATCAAGCGACGGCGCTGAGTGCAAAGCAGCGCTTCGGGCAGTTCATCGATCGGCAGGGCAATTCCAGTACACATGGCTGTGTAAAATTCATAACGCACGTCGGCGACCAGAACGAAAACTTATTGCAAATTGCAAAATGCAAAATGCAAATTGCAAATTGGACAAATCCATTTGATGTGCCTTTTTCCATTTTTCCCCTTTCCCTTTTTCCCTATTTACACAATGACTTCCTAAAAGCAGGTTTTTCCGTAGATGTCGCAAATATCGTAGGAACTGGTTTCGTCGCTGTAGATGTCGTCCAGGGGCAGGGTGGCGCCGCTGCGCAGGGCGAATCGGCCCACGCGGCTGTTGATCGAGCGCTTCACCTCGGCAATGGCTTTTTGCTTTGGCGTGGATTGTTCGAATAAACTTCGCTGGGCGAATTGGCGGGCGGAGAGATTTTCGGCGATCAGGTGCATGTAGGAGACCACTCGCCCGGCCGGCCAACAGATTTTCAGCAACTGCAGTGCGGCGGGATGCAAGATGTGGAAATCGGCGGTGGCGGCGGAAAGGCTTACCCGCCAGGCGGCGCCGCCGCCGTCTTTGAATTCCAGGTGCATGGCCAACTGGTCGCAATACACCTGGTGATGATCGAGGGCCTCGACCAGGCGTTCGGCGTTTCGGGCGGCCCAGCCGGTGAGCCGGTCGGGATCGGCGGTGGCGATGCCCAGGCTCCCGCCGCGGCTGAGATTTTTGTGGGCCGGGCGCAGGGTGTTAAGGGGCAGGGCGGGGGCGCCGTTCAGTTCCCACCACAAATCCTCGCCGCGTTTGGTCAGTAGTCGGCGGATCAGGCGGCGATCGGCGCGGACAAAATCTTCGCAGGTGCGGATGCCGTAGGGCTCCAGGCGGCGTGCGCTGCGCCGGGCGATGCCGGTAATTTTTTCCACCGGGCGGCCGCAAAGCAGGCGCTCGACGTCGTCTTGCTCCACGGCCGCGACGCAGCCGAAGGGTTTTCCAGAACTGGACGCCAATTTGGCCAGGGTTTTCGAGAGCGACACGCCCACGCTTACAGGCACGCCGGTTTGCTCGAGGATGGCTTGTTGCAGGGTTTTGGCTTCGCGGAAATCGATCCGCTCGGCGTCGAAAAACATTTCGTCGATGGAGTAGTATTCCACGGCGGGGCTGAAGCGGCGGGTGACATCGAGTATGCGGCGGGAAAGGACTTCGTACCACTCGAAATCGCGTTTGACAAAAACGGCCTCGGGGCAAAGGGGCAGGGCGTCCCAGATGGGCATGCCGGTGGTCACGCCGCGAGCTTTGAGTTCGTAGCTTTTTGCGATCACGCAAGCGCCCTGGTTGCTCAAGACGCCCACGGCCCGGCCGCGTAGGCAGCGGTGGCGCACTCGTTCGCAGGAGACGTAGAAGCAATCGGCGTCGAGATGTGCTATGCGTCTTGACATATACATTAGTATACGTATACATCTGTATATTTTCAAGATCGGGTTTTGTCTTACTTAAATGTTGCTAAAACGCAAGAAAAAATAGGGAATCTTGGAAAGAATATGAATATTTCGTTTGACGTACGCGAAAATTATTTCAGAAATACCTGAAATGGCCCAATCCCCCCTATTGACGTATTGCATTAAGATTGGTAAAATTAAGGAGCTTCATATGTTCTTTGAATTTCTTCTCGGCATGGTCCTTGATATTTTAAATACTATAGTTCAATATAGGAGTATGGGGAAAATAGGCGATAAACGATATAATTACAACGACTTATAAGGATTTTCATGCAGTTTTCCTTTGCATTTTTAGCGAATGTTGCTGAAATATTGATAGACGGCCGAATTATGGCAATAGGCATGGATTTTGAGGGAATATTTTGCCCTCAATTCCCAATTACTGTGCCATTGATATTAGTTACGAAAATTAAGCTAGACCCCAGTGAGATTAATTTACAACACAAATGTGTGATTGAAATAACAAGGCCAAATGGAAAACGCGAACTGCTGGGCACGGAAAATCCATTTGACGCAAAAGCAAACCCTATAGATCCAAACCTTCCGGGTGGTACTGCAATAATTATAAAAATGGGTGTTAATTTTGAATCTGCTGGTTTGCATTTATTTCATGTATTGATAGATGGAGAAGAGGTTAAATCGCTTCCATTAGATGTTAGGCTTTCAAATCCAGACGTACAACCAACCGCATGATTGTTATGAAAAATAGTTTTAATTATATTTCCGGAAAACCTTGGATAGATTCGCGTAATCACCCAAAGGGAGCGTGTGTAATAATCACAAGCACTACATTAACCTTAGCGGCATTTGGCATTGTACCGGCGACCCCAATCACGAGGCAAAATATGCCAAACGTTATCAAAATTGAACATAATAGTGAAAACGACGATGCTGTTTCGCCACGTGACATAACAATAGAGGATGATCTCAGAGCATTACGTAAAGCAATGGAAGAGCCAGGCGACAGTAAAGATTTTGAGTCATTATGCCACGAATTAGGTCTTTAGTTCTTTTTCAATAGGAATAAAAACGTGGCCGATGATGGGGACAAAAAAGAGTATAAAATTGTACATAGACCTTCGGCCGAAAGAGACATACGGAAATTAAACAAAACGAATCGGCAACAATTAGAGAGCATCGTAAAAAAAATACGTGCACTCAAAACAAACCCAAGACCAGTAGGCGTAGAACAATTAACTAACGAAGAAGCTTATAGAATTCGTGATGGTGATTATCGTATTATTTATGAAATCGACGATTCCATTAAATTAATAACTATAAGCAGAATTCGCCATCGCAGGGAAGTTTACCGCAAGAAATAATTCCTATTGCGCGAACTTTTTTAGTCGAAATGTTTCATGAATACATGAAACAAACAATGCTTATCTATCTTCCGCTCTCTAGTTTGGAGAGTGGCCCGCGTCTTGGAGGCGCAGCAGCCTTATAATCTGCCGGATGGGCGGTCTGCCGATTGGGTTCGATTCCGCCCTCTCTCCGCTTTTAGCGGTTTGTTCTGAATAAAGTGATAAATCCGCCGTAAATTCTTTGTTTTTCCACAAGCGCGCGACCAATGGTCGCGGCTTTACAGATAATCCATTGCCGCCCGATAGTTACCCCCCTCAATGTGTATTGCGCAGACTTTTTTAAGAATCATGGTAAAATAGATGAATTCCAGAAGTTTTGCCGATTGTCACGAACATCAGAAAGGATCCATACGATGCGACGCATACTGTTGCCGGGCTGGTTGATTTTGGTTTTGAGTGTATCGGTTTCCATGGCGCAGACCGAGGCCGATAAATCCAAGGCCGAAACGCCCCAGGCAAAGTCCGAACAAGCGGAGAAGGACAAGGCCGCGGAGACGGACAAGGCCAAGGACAAAAAGGAAAAGGAAGCGGACAAATCGCAGTCGGAATTAGAATCCGCCGAGGCCAAGGCCATAGAAGCGGTTGAGGCCAATCTGGCCAAGCTCAAGGCCGCGTTAGAAGCCCACCAGGCCAAGGGCGAGAAAGAGGCGGCGAAACCCGAGGAGAAAAAAGCCGGCACACAGGGCGATGCCCAAAAATCCGCCGACAAAGAAAAGGAAAAGGCGATGGAAAAAGCGGTGGAACAGGCGGAGCAGGAAAACGCCGCCAAGCAAGCCGCCGCCAAAAAACTCAAGGTGGTTTGTTTCACGTTGCACGGCGAATATCCCGAAGGTCCGGCGAGCGCGGACCTGTTCAGCGAGGTGCGGCCTTCCTTGTCCGATATAATCGGGCGGATCGACGCCGCCGGGAAAGACAAAGACGTGGCGGCTGTGTGGATCAAATTGGAAGGCTTGTCGGCAGGGCGGGGAAAGATAAACGAGCTGCGCGGGGCCATCGCCCGCTTGCGCAAGGCGAACAAGCCGGTGTACGGCGAATTGGTTACCGCTGAAGCGGGCGAGTACCTGGTGGCCTCGGCATGCGATGAAGTATTCATGCCCGAGTCGGGCACGCTGATCATTCCGGGCGTGCGGGCGGAGATGATGTTCTATAAGGGATTTTTAGACAAAATCGGTGTGGAATTCGACGCCTTGAAAATGGGCAAGTACAAGGGGGCATTCGAACCGTTCACGCGCCGCGACATGAGCCAGCCGCTGCGGGAAAGCCTGGAATCGTTGGTCGACGACTTTTACAACGAAATCACCACGGCCATCGCCGCAGATCGGCACACAAGCGATTTGGTGGTGAAGTCGCTGATGGACCACGGATTTTTCACGGCCGAGGGGGCAAAAAAGGCGGGACTGATCGATCAAGTCCTGTACGCCGATGAATTTGAGAAGCGGCTGCAAAAAAAACTGGGCGCCGAGTCTTTGGATATTATCACCAATTATAAGTCGAAGAATATCGAGGCCGATTTTTCCGGCATCGGCGGACTGATGAAATTCATGGAATTATTGACGGGTGGAAAACCGTCGGAAACCGCGGACAAGAAAGTAAAGATCGCCGTGGTCTACGCCGTGGGCACGATCATGGAGGGCAAGAGCTCGTCGAGCATGCTGGGCGAGTCGGTATTGGGATCGACAACTCTTGTCGCCGCCTTGCGCAAAGCGGCCGAGAATCCCAAAGTCGCAGCGGTCGTGCTGCGGATCGACAGCCCGGGCGGATCGGCCACGGCCAGCGACCTGATTTGGCGGGAAACGGTCCGCATGAAAAAACCACTCATCGCCAGCATGGGCGACGTGGCCGGCAGCGGCGGTTATTACATAGCCATGGGTGCGAATAAAATCTATGCCGAGCCGAGCACTTTGACGGGTTCCATCGGCGTGTTGGGCGGGAAGGTAGTGGTCAAGGGCTTGTTCGATAAACTTGGCCTTGACACCGAAGTCATAAGCCGGGGCGCAAACAGCGGTACTCTCTCTTCGACGCAATCATTTACGCCGGAGGAGCGGCACGTCATGACGGACCTGCTCCAGGACGTTTATCACCAATTCGTGGACAAGGCAGCCAAGGGGCGGAAAATGTCTTATGAGAAACTGGAAGAACTCGCGCAAGGGCGGGTATACAGCGGTCAAATGGCAAAGAAGCTCGGGCTGATCGATGAGTTAGGAACTTTAAACGACGCCATTGCCGCGGCAAAAACGGCCGCAGGCTTGAAACCCGACGCCGACGTGGAATTGCTCATCCTGCCCGAACCCAAAACGATCTTCGAGCAGCTATTCGGCGATTCGGACGCGGACGCCGAAGCCGATGCCAAAACCATCTTGCCCAAGGCGATAGACCTGTTGGTGCAATTAAAAACGATCCGCCAATTCTTTGGCGAGCCGGTTTTGCTGTGGATGCCTTTTAGGATAGATATTAAATAGAAGTGGTCAGTGGATAGTGGTTATTGCCAAATCATTAACTTTGAATCCTTTTTTTCACCTACCTTAAATTGCGGCATATTGATTGCGTTGAATTTCGGCACACGGCTTGTGCCTACTATAATAGGGAGGGTACACGTCGTGTGCGGCCTACATACTTATGTGCCGTCTACATTTTTATGCAATTTCACTCAGGCAATGGGCTGAAAGCTGGCAATAGCGTATCCAGCTATTAGCTGCCGGGGAGCGAGGCGCCCGGGAATGAATCAGCAGACAACGCTCTATCGAAGTGGCCTAAAGATGCGGTTCGTGCTGATGGTTGTGACATTGTCTGCCATCAGTTGCTCGTCAAAACCGGCAGCAAGTGGACCGAGGGGGCACGCGTTCCTTGAGGCCGACAGGCTGTTTCACCAGGACCCGCGTTGGCTCGGCGCCGACGCTGCACTTTCGGCGCCGCTTTCCAAAGGGCGTACGCTCTGGCTCTTCGGGGACACGTTCGTCGCCCTGTCGAGCGCTAATGTGCGCTCCGAGTCGAATATGGTGCGCAACACGGTCGCGATTCAGGCGGGAGACGACCCCCGCACCGCTTCGATTGCCTTTAGCTGGCGGAAGAATACTGATGGCAAGCCGGCATCGTTCTTTCCGGAACATGGGGAACGATGGTATTGGCCCGGGCATGGAATTCGGCTAGCCGAGGGACCTCTTGTCATCTTTCTCTACGACATGGCCAATACGCCTGGCAAGGGACTTGGTTTCGCGTGCGCAGGGTATGCCATCGCCCTGATAGACAATCCCGATGCGCCGGCAGCAACTTGGGAGCCGCGCATCGTCGAGGCCGCGCCGAGCGCGTTTGATGCAGTACCCGCGACGGCCGTGGTGCGAGATGGCGCCTATGTCACTGCACTCGCCATTCGACAGGAAGGAGCGCACGCCGGCGCGCTCGTGCGCTACCCCGCGGCCTCGCTTGTGAAAGGCGATATTAGCCGGGCCGAGTGGTGGGCGGGAGATGCCCGGGGATGGGTCCCGGAATCCGCCCTCGATTCCGGCGGTCCAGTCTTTGTCATGGACGAGGCCGGAGCCGAGTGCTCGCTTCATTGGGACGAGCAGACGAGATCGTTCATCCACATCGCAAGCTACGGATTCGGCGCGTCGACGATCGGACTGCGCACGGCACCGGCTCTCACCGGCCCGTGGAGTTCGCCGGTCGAAGTGTACCGACCGCCCGAGTCGGACGGCCCACGACCATTCGTATACGCAGCGAAGGCTCACCCGGAGTTGGTCGGACAAAATGCCGCGGACCTAGTCGTAACATACGCCACGAACAGTTTCGAGTTCGGCGATCTGTTCACACAACAAGGCGCACGTTCTCTATACTGGCCCCGATTCGTCATAGTGCATGTAGGCAAATGAGGCGTGCTCAGTGTGGAATCGGCTAACAGAGGTATGCAGCGGACGCGATGGAGCGCGCCGCAAATGCCCAACGATAGCACAAAGTAGGGCGGAATCCTTATTTTGCTCGGAATGGCCTGCATTTGAGATGACCTGTGCCCCTAATGAGATGGTGGATCAGGAAAGAAAATAAGGTAGATTAGTGTTAATATAGGCAAACTGCGAAGGCATTTACAATCATTCTGAATATATTATTTATGAGGAAACTAACGAGCCGAAAAGCGATAAGGACATTTTGTGGTGGGTAAGGGTATGCAAACGGCACACGGAGTGTGCCTACTACAATGGGGACGGCACACGGAGTGTGCCTATTACATAAAAAACATCACTCAGGCCCTTCCTTGGGAGGGCAAGCGAGATAAATGACCACTTTAGCTTCGAGGGAATTTATGCGGCGCAGCATATTTAAGCAGGTATTCGACCCATGGGCTGTGGGCATGTCGTTCCTTATCTGGATCTGTTTGGGTGGACTGCTTTTGGCTCAAGAATTACCGTCAAATATACCGCTGGCTCAAGAATTACCGTCAAATATACCGCCGTCGGGTTTGCCGTCGGGCTTGCCGGACGATTTGTCGGATATGTCGCCTTTTCAACCCTGCATGGGCAATTTGATGGGGTGCCAACCGCCTCGATGTCCGTGGTATGCCGAAGCGGATGCGATATTCTTGAGGCGAGACCGCATCGACTCGGTGCCTTTGCAGACGCTTGGGGCCCTGGGAGACGTGATAATTTCCACGGATGCCCTTACCGAGCCATACCGCGCAGGAACACGTGCCACGGTGGGACATAATCTGGGCGAGTCTTGCTGGCAGATCGACGGCACTTATTACTATCTCGGCAGTTGGGACGATAAGGCTGCGGTCCGCGATACCACAAGCAACGGTGTGAGCGTGGGGAACATGTTTTCACCCTTTTCAGATTTTGGTCAGCCGCCGAATCAGCAAGGTTTTGATTATAACGATGAAGTGAGAATTCGGGAATTTTCCCGATTTCAAAGCGCGGAAATGAATTTGCGCTATACGGTTCCCATGCCGCATGAATGCCTGACGGGCAAGCTCCTCATAGGTTTGCGTTATATCAACGTAAAAGAACAATTCGATTATTTTTCACATTCAAACGTGCCGTTAGGACAGGGTTCCCAAGTAACTCTTACCACGCAGACCCAAAACGATCTGTTCGGTCCGCAGATAGGTGGGGAGTTCTACTTTTACGCCTATCCGTGCTGTTGGATCGACGTGGGAATAAAGGGGGCGCTTTGCAACAATCGCGCGTTGCAAAACACGACTGGAACTCTGGATTCCGGATTTCCCGCAACCGTGGCTACTGATATCGCAAGCTATCGGGGGCGCGACGCCACCGCATTTGTGGGCGACTTGGACGTGGAACTGGTATGGAAGTTGAATCGCCACTTTATGACCAGGATCGGTTACCAGGCCATCTGGGTAAATAACCTGGCCTTGGCAACTCGCAATTTCTCCGAACCGGCGGACATACTGCTCAGTGGCTTCTACGGTCCGCCGCAAATCGACACCATCGGCCGGGCGGTGTATCACGGCCCGCACATCGGGCTGGAACTCGATTGGTAGAAGCAATGCGGCAGGCACGCGGTGTGTGCCTGCTACATTACTTTTTTTGGAACCGGCTTCGGTCCATCGCCTTTCGGCGGGACGGTCAGCATCGTGCCGCTGGTGTATTTGTCGATCAAGTTGAGCAGTTTCATGCGCTGTGGGTGGTCTTGCTCGAGATCCAGGACCATCCGCCATTGGGCCACGGCATCGGTGAATTTTTGGGCCTCTTCATAGGCGTTGCCCAGTTTCAGGTGCAACGAGGCGGTTTGCGGACTTTCGGCCACGGCCTTGGCGAGAAATTCGATGTAGCGGTCCAACTCGCCGGACTGGTTGTACTGATCGGCCACTTGCACGTAGGCGTCGACCAGTGTGGATTTATAGGCCTCGGGTTTTAGTTTTATAGCCTCGCCCAAAAGTTCCATATAACGGTCGTATTTTCCCGTGCCGAAGGCGGCCTGGGCGAAGTAGTAATAGAACAGGGCTTTATCGTCTTTGGGCACGGAGGGTCCGATCTTTTCGAACATTTCGTATGCCTGGGCGCTGCGTCCGGCGCCCAGATAGATCGAGGCCATAAGCACGTGGATGTCGGGCCTGTCTTCGATGCCGTCGGCCAGGGCCTTGGCCAACTGGTAAACGGCGGAGACTTCGGGCGCGCAGCGGAAGGTATCTTTCGCGCCGGGGACTTGCTCGATGAGATACCACTTTTCATAAATCGCGCCCGGCTTGCCCGACTTGACGGTTTGCACGCCGATTGCGCCGAAGTAATTCCGTAGGTTAAAATAAGCGGAAGCGAGTTTGTAGCGCAATACGGGCGTGTCCAAACCCAATCGCAGGGCCGACTGATAGGACTCGGCGGCCAGGGCGAAGGAATTGCCGGCCAGATAGATATTGCCGAGTTGATAATGATCGGCCGCGCTTTGGGGATTGAGTTTCACGGCCTCCTCGTAGTTTTTTCGGGCCTTGGCGTGTTCGCCGAGGTTGTATTGGGCCTCGGCCAGCATGTGATAGGTGGGATAGTCGTGGCGATATTTTAGAATGGGTTCCATGACGCGGGCCACGTCTTTCCACTGTTTTTTAGCGGAATAGATTTCGCCCAGGGTCTGGCCGGCTTCGACGTGATCGGGCGTGGTTTTGAGGATTTCCTCCAACTGCGTTATGGCGGCTTCTTCCTTGCCGGCATAGCGGTACGCCCGGGCGAGATGCAGGTGATAACTGGTTTTGGTTTTATCGGCCTCGACGGCCTTGGAGAGCAGGTCGGCCGCCTTGTCGTATTGGCCTTGGAACAGGGCGTTGCGGCCTTGGGTGAAAAGCTCATCGGCGGCGGGCGTTTTGGAGTCGGCCGGAGGATTATCAGGCTTGGGCTCGTCGGCGGGGGACGCGGTGATGATTAAACCCAACAAGGCGAGAGCAAATATTTGGAATTTAAGCATACTCATATCGGGTTCTCCTTGTATGTGTGATTATTGACATTGTCTTATTCGTTTAGCCCAGGAGCTTGCTCCGGTGTGCATTTTTTATTGCAAATTGTCAATTGTAAATTTCAAATTTCAAATTGAACAACAAAAAACCAATGGGGCATTTATAATCTGTAGGTTTTGATCCAATTGATTTGTTCCTTGGCCTTATTGACTATGGGGCCGTCGGGGAAACTGGTGATGTACTTGGTGTAGGCGTCCATGGCATTAACCCATTGGCCGAGGTGTTCGTAATTTTCGGCGATGGCGAATTGGGCCGGACCGGCATTGGGGCTGCGGCGGTAGTTGCGCAAGAAGGCTTGATAGGCTTCGATGGCGTCGGCGAATTTTCCTTCCCGTTCGTCGAATTGGGCGATTTTCCAGCTTGCATCTTCGGCCACGTTGGTTCCGCTGAATTGGCGGACGATTTCCAGCCAGGTCTCGACGGCGGCCTTCGAATCCTTCAAACGCTTGTCGTAGATCGTGGCCATTTGCAGAAGCGCATCGCCGGCCTTGTCGGCGCCGGGGACCTTTGATGCGGCCGTATAGGCCTCGACTGCCTTGCGCAGGGCGGCGTTGATCTTGTCCTGCCGGTCGGCCAATTGAGTGGCAGTGAGGGATTCAACCTGCTGTTCGGCTTTTTGGGAAAAGAGTTCAACATTGGCGGCGTTGAACTGGTAATAATTGGCCGAGTTTCTGGCTTCTTCGAGTTCGGCCGACATGCTCTTGCCGGCCGATTTCAAGGAGGCGACCGCCTTCTCGTTGATATCCTGCTGCAAGCGGCGTTGGTTTTGCACGGCATCGTAAGCGCCGCGCTGCGCCACGTCCTTGGCCTTTTCCAGTGATTGTTCGCGGGTGATGGTGCCGAGTTTATCGGCCTCGTCCTCGTAACTTTTTCCCACCAGATACAGGGCGTCGTCGGCCAAGGGGCTTTCAGGATATTTTTGGGCCACTTTGTACAGTGCATCGCGGGCCTTGGCGGTTTCGTTAAGCGATAAATAAGTATCGCCCACGGCGTACAGGGCCTCGGCGGCCAGATAGCTGTCGGGCCAGTTGGCCGTGACCTTGCGGTATTCGATAATGGCCTTGACCGGATTGTTAAGCTGGGTTTTTACGATATTGGCGATTTGAAATTGGGCGTCGAAGGCCTTGCGCTGTCCTTTTTCGTCGACCAGGGCCTGATAGCGGACCAGATCCTTGAGGATCTCGATACGGCGGTTGGCCTCGGCCACTTTGCCGTCGCCCGGATAGGCCGCGACAAACGAGCGGTAGGCCTCCATGGCCTCGGGCCACTGGCTGAGATTGATGGTACATTCGGCGATGGACCACTTGGCGTCCTGGACCCATTGCCCGTCGCGAAACTCGTCGATCACGCGGCGATATGCCGTAATGGCGTCGGCCCAGGCTTCGTTGGCCTGATGGATTTGGCCGGCCATGGTCAAGGCCTGACCGGCCTGGGGATGGCGGGGAAAACTGTCGGCAAAGGTCTCCAGCACGTTGAGGGCCTCGACCCAGCGTTTTTGATCTTTCAATTCGCTGCCGATTTGGAAGATGGAGTTCTGCAAACCCTGATCGTTGCCGCCGCGTATAAAATTCAGTTCCTGATATACTTCGGCGGCCCGCAGCGGGCGTTTGAGTTTTTGCTGATAAGTCTGGGCGATTCGCGTGGCCGATTCTTGAGCCCGGGCGTTGAGGGGATCGTACCTGAGCAATTCCTCCCACACGGCAATCGCATCTTCATCGTAACCGCGGGCGGACAATTCAGAGGCGATGTCCCAAAGCATCTGTCCCACGGAGTTGATGCGGGGATGATCGGGATATTTCAGGGCCACTTGGGCCAATTCCTTGGCCGTGCGGACATACTGACCGCGGGCAAGCGTGGGACTGACCGAGTCGATGACCCGGGCTTCGGCCAGAAAACTCGTGGCGATTTCCCATTGGGCATCCTCGACAACGGTTTGCTCCTTGGGGAATTCGGCGATGATTTTAGCGAACTCCTCGCGGGCGGCGGCAAAGCGCAAGGCCACTTCGGCCAGCAACTCCTGGCGCGTGGCCTTGCGATCCAAGGGCTTGGCGGCCCAGGCCAGGCGGTCGCGGGCGATTTCCATTCGCAGTTGGGGAAGTTGGGAGTCGAGGGGATTATCGGTCAAGAATCGCGTGGTCAACTGGGCCGCTTTGAGCCATTGGCTCAATCCGCGCCAGTGGCCGGCCATGACCATGATCTCGGCCCTGGATTGTAGTGCCGTAGGAGTATCCGGATAATTTTTGCAAATGGATTGGAAAATTTCATAAGCGGTAGCAAGCGCTTTTTCCTGCCGTGCCAATTCCTGCTCGGAAATGGCGGGCGGTGTAGCGGATTGAATGCCATGCGCGGGCATCTGGGCCTCTTGCGGCGCGGCCGGCTGGTTGACAACAAAGCGGGCGGGATTGTCGCGAATTTGTGCGACCTGGCGCGCCCGGTCGGATTCCTGATTTTGAATCATGGCCAACCCATCGATCAGTGACAGGGCGGAGAGGATTTCCCGGGCGTGATCGGGCATGGCGGGGCCCAATTGGCAAAGTCCGCGGGCGAATTGCAGTCGCTCGGGGCGGCGGATGTTGAGCTTGGCGTCGAGCAAGTCGGCGTAAACGCTTTCGGCCGCCTCCCAGGCGTCGAGCCTGGCGTATTCCACGCCGACGGCCATGATTTTGGCGATTGCCTCGCCGATCAAAGGGCTTTCGTTATATTTACCGATGAAATCTTTATAAACGGAAATCGCGGCGGAAAATTCGGGGCTTATTTTATCCGGCGCGGCCGACTTGTCCTTGCACTGGGCCATGGACTTTTGCAGCAGTTTTCGGGCTTGGGAGTCCAAGGCCGAGGCCCGGGCGAATTCCGCGCGATCGACGGTAGTTGGAGTATTGGGGGTCGCTTGAGAAAGCGACTTCACGCCGGCGGCGAACTTGGCCAGCTTGCCGTATACGTCGGCGGCAACGTCGTATGCCTGGTGACGCTCGAACACCTGTCCCACCGCAAAAATCCGCTGAGCCGCTTGTGCGGTCAAAGGGCCGGCCTGATGGTCGATGATGAATTTCATCCACGCCGCCAGTGCATTTTCATAGCCCGGCGTCATGGTTATTTTATCGGCCGTGCCGTACTGCTTTGCCAGCCGGGAGAACTGGCGGTCGGCCCGATCGTTTTGTAATTGGGCCGTCTGAAATGCGGCGAATTCGTCGGCCGCCGGGACGGATTTCTCCGCCTTAACGCCGATTGCGGCTTGGGCCACGTCGTCGTATTCCAGGAGTTTGGCGTAATGGGCGATGACAGCGCTGTAAATGTCGCGAATTTCTTTTAGTTCCGGCGATTGGAGGTCCAAGTCCGCTTGCAGTTCGTATAGGCGTTTCAGGGCCTTTTCGTGGAGCGGATCGAGGCGTTGCGGCACGGTCAGCCCGGCTTTCAAGAGGCGATCATGTTCATCGAATGCCCGTTGCACCCAGATGCTTGCCAGGGCAATTTCCGTGCGGCGGCGTTCGTCATCCGGCATGAAGTCGGCCAGGGCCGCATACATCTGATCGACTACCGCCCAGTCGTAATTTTCCGTCCAAGGGGTCAGATGCTCACGTAGAAACGTCCTTGCGGCGGGCGCATAAGCCGCATCCCGGGCAATGCGCTTGTGCAAAACATCCAGCAGATCATTTTGAATGTCCGAAATATTTTCATTAGTCGCGGCAGAGCCGGCTTTGCGATTCTCCTCGAATTGAAATTTCGCATATGCTGACAAAAATTCGGCGTGATGGCGCATCACATCGGGCCATGCCGGATCGTCAGGCAAAAGAAGGTCATATGCCAACGAGCGGCTTAACGATACGCGCATCCGCCACCAATCGGGCGAGGTCCGCGAGACAGGCTCGTTCCATTTTTCCTGTTTAAATAATCTCAAATAAAAATCGACAAGCAGTCGCCGCGCGTCGTTGGCCTGCGCGTGTTTTGGGTTTTCACCAATCCATTTGGCCAAAGCGGCGGCTTTTTCCGCGGCAACATCTTGCTTAAGATCGTAAATCAGCAGTTCATATCGGGCGGAGGTTGCCGCGGGAGTGTCGGGATGTTCGGCCGCGAGCTTTTTCAGCAACGTAATGCCTTCTCCGACCGCCCGGCCGCCGATATCGATTTTGGCCAGGCCCAGGAGTAAGGATATTTGCAGCGGATCGGCTTGTTGCGGATACAGGGCCATGACCTCACGAATTGATTTTTCCGCATCAAGAGGTTTGCCCAGGCCCAGGAAGGACTCGGCCTGCAAGAGGAGCAATTTCGCCCGCTGGAGATCGGAAATCGCCTTGTCGGAAAGCAGCTTTTTGATCTCTTGTTCGGCCGGGTCACAGAGTTTTTCGGCAATCAGCATTTCGACAAAGGCGATGCGGACATCGACTCCGGCCCGTTGTGCCTGCAAGACTTCCAACATCCGGGCGGCAAAGACCTGTTTGGGGGCCAGGGCCAGGGTTTGCTTCCAGGCGGCCACTGCTTCGTCGATCTGGCCGAGTTGATACCGGGCCTGCCCGAGAAGAAGATAGACCTCGGGGTTTTTGGGATCGGTCTGGGCCGCTTTTTCGGCCAGGTCGCGGGCATCGGCGAAATTGCCGGCCTGATAAGCCGTTTTGGCGTCTTGATAGGCCTTTTGAGCCTCGGCCTGGGCATAAACAAGGGAAACGGCCGTCAATAGAATCCAGCCTATCATGAGAAATTTTTTAAACGTCGGCATTTTTCCGCTCCTGCATGGGATTGTAGTAATCTTTCACTCTATGTTCCGTGGCACACGGAGTGTGCCCGCTACATTGGTGTTAAATTTAGATGGTGGATGCCTGGAAATAGTTCCCTACACGCAACTATTCTTTCAATTTAAAGGTGACGGTTACATTTGCGTGAATGGATATTTTTCCCAGGGCGATGGTATCGGAGATTTCGCCTCTATTGCCGGACATATCTTGGATGGCATTTTGGGCCATTCCCCCGCCCCTCGATCCCCATCCGCCTCCCCACCAACTTGAATAATAAAATCCGCCGGAGCCCGTGGAGTTTTCGTTGATTTGAGAAGGCGCCCCGATTGATTGGTCCAGGACGGAGGCCATTGCAGCGGCTTTTTCTTTTGCCGCTTTAAGGGCCAGTTCCCTGGCCTGCTGGCGATATTTTTTGAACTCGATGGTCTGAAAATCAACCCCGTGTATATTGGTCACGCCCGCCTGCAATACCTTGGTGATTAATTCTTCGATTTGCTTGGTGTCGTTCAGAGTTACCATGAATGTGTTGCGGACAAAGTAGCCGATAAACTCGTCTCTTTCAAAGTTGTTCTTCCATCGCGGTTCGATGGAAAGATAGTCGGTTTGGATGTCTTTTTCGGCCACGCCGCATTCTTTTATGGCTATTACGGCTTTTTTCAGGATGTCGCTGTTTTTCTGCTTGGCTGCGATAATGTCGCGGTCCCAGGTCTCGATGCCCAAGGTGATCACAATCTTATCGGGCATTGCATAGACCACGGCATCGCCGGTTACGGTAATAGATTGTGCAGCGGCGAAGCGGGCCATCGAGGCCGCCAACAGCAAAGCCAAGGTAATTACTCTCATACGGTTTCTCCTTGTGAAATTATTTTGGCGTATACTCCCGGAGCAAACTCCAGGGATTCCATCTTGGGGCAGCAGTTCAACTGCTGCCCCAACAGAATGAATGCTGACAAAGATGATTGTAACCGAAATCCGAGCGTGGAAAGGTAACAAGGTTGTAACAAGCGAGTTTTACCTGGATCAAATCGATCGATTCCCGATTAGCCCGGTCGCTAGTGACCGGTGGAAGAATAGTTGGGAGGCAATGGTGTATTGCCCATGCCGCGCGGAAGAATAACTTAAGAGGACGGCTCGTCGGGCCGATCGTTGGGTAAAAGCAATTCCGGGGCTTGAATTTGACGAACGGCGTTATCGACCGGCTCAAGCCGATCGATGTCGCCGGCGGTGCTTGCGGCGCCTAGTTCCTTGAATTTTCTTGCCCCGGGCAGGACGCGGTTTTCCAGGGATGCCAGGGCTTGATTGTAGGCTTTGACGGCCTGATCGAGCCGCTCGCCGACTTTGGCGAAATGTTCGCTTAGTTTTGCCAAGCAATCGTAAAGATTGCGGCCGAGATCGCTGATTTCACGGGCGTTATCGGCCAATTTTTCCTGGCGCCAGCCATAGGACACGGCCCGCAACAGGGCGATGAGCGAGGTGGGGCTGGTGATCAAGACCCTTTCGCCGACGCCGGCCTCGATGAGTTCGGGATCCTGCTGCAAGGCGGCCGTATAAAAGATCTCGCCGGGGATGAAGAGCACGACGAAATCGGGGGAATGATCGAATTGTTCGAAATATTTTTTCTTTCCCAGCATTTGCACGTGATTGCGGATTTGCCGGGCGTGCTCCTTGAGCTTGGCGTTTCGAGTTTCCTCGTCCGGGGCCTCGATGGCCGATAAATAGGCGTCCAGGGGAGTTTTAGCGTCGACCACGATAGTCCGATCGCCGGGCAGGCGGACGACCAGATCGGGCCGGAGGCGGCCTTCCTCGGTGTTTATATTTTGCTGTTCCACAAAATCGCAATGTTCGAGCATCCCGGCCATTTCGACCACGCGACGCAATTGGATTTCGCCCCAGCGCCCGCGGACTTCCGGGCGGCGCAAGGCCTGGACCAGGTTCGAGGTTTCGCTGCGCAACAGGTCTTGCGTTTCCCGCATCGACTTGACCTGTTCGGACAGTCCGGTATAGGCTTCGAGGCGGGTTTTTTCGATTTCCTGCAACTTCGTATCGACTTTGGCCAGCGATTCTTTCACCGGCTTGACCAGTTCGTCGATGGCCGTTTGGCGTTTTTCCAGATCGCCCTTGGCCGACTCGTGAAATATTTTCAATTCTTTTTCAGCCAGTTCTAGAAACGATTTATTGCTATTTTGCAATGTATCCGAGGCCAGGGCCTTGAAGGTGTCGGAGAGTTTTTGCTGGGCATCGTCCAGGAAAGCGATTTTATCCTGTGCCTGCCTGCGCTCGTCCAGCAGGGCGGTTTCCAGTTGGTCGCCCTTGGCGTTTAAAACGGCGATCTGGGCACGGAGAATCAGCCAAGCTGTGATCGCACCCAAACCGACTCCGACCAGGAGCATGACGATATATTGGATGGCGTCCATGACAATAATCCCCACAGGTCACATGCTTCATAAGCCTAAACGTGAAACTAACGCGTTTCATCATATGCACGTAGGAAATCTTCACGAGCGATTCCGGCTTGGGTGCAAATCATTCGCAATGTCGAACCTTTAATGAATCTATGGGACGGCATGGTCAGAGGAGTAAATGTACCATCTGGTTCGCGGCGCCGCATTTGCACATGTTCTCGATCACGCACAAGTTCAAATCCCAACTTTTCCAAAGCCGAAATTACCTGCCTTTTTGGAGCGTCCCGAGGGAATTTACCCATTAAATCGGCACCTCCGCTTCGGCAATAAAAGCTTCTATGGCGGAATTTGCCTCTTGAAGGCAATCAGGTCCGAATTCGCTGAGATGCGCGCGAATAGCTGAAGTGACATCGGCTAAAGCCTCGTGATAGGAATCGCCCTGCCCGATCACAATCCCTTTCATGCCTAGAGGATAGGCAATATAGCCATCCTCCACCCTTTCTATAATCACTTTTACTCGATTTGTACGGGCAACCGGTTCGATGCTCATGACTAATTTCCTAATAGATTATTTTTCCGGCTCATTACAAGTATATATCCTTATATGACCTGGGTTCAAGACTATGCCAACTCATTGGCTTTCCAAAAAACCTCACTAGGTCGGCGGCGGGAGTTTATCCAGCGGGCCGATGGTCAGGGTGGCGCAGCGGGAAAGGGGGTATTTTTTCAGGACGGCGTGGACTTCGTCCAGGGTTATAGCCGCGATGGTGTCTAATTCATCGCCGACGGATTTATATTCGCGGCGGTAGACCCATTGGCTGCCCACGGCGAAGAGCCGGCCGCGGGGGCGTTCGGAGGAGAGCACGATGCGGGAGCGGATTTTGCTTTTGGCTTGGGATAGTTCGGCTTCGGCGAGGCCCTTTGTTTCGGCGAGCCGGTAGACCTTCAAAATGCTTTGCAGGTTGTCGGGGGCGCAATGCGGCTCGCAACTCATGTAGGTGATCATCAGGCCGGCGCCCAGATATTCGCAATGGCTTAATGTGACTTGCTCGGCCAGGCCCGGATCGACCAGTTCCCAATACAACCGGCTGCCCGTGTCGTCGCCGATGATTGTGGCCAGCAGTTTGGCGGCGTAGCGGTCGTCGTCTTCGGCCGAGGGGCCTGGGGTGAGTTCGATTACATACTGCTGCGTGGCGATTTCTTTGCATAGCACCTGGAAACTCAAGCGCGGCGTTGCGGCAGATAGATTACGCTGGACTGGGACCGGCTGCCAATGGCCGCAGCTTTTCGAGGCTGTATCGACGAGCGCGGGAAAATCGATGCGTCCGGCGGCGGCCAGCACGATATTGCCGGGGCTATATCGGGTATCGAAATACCCGCGCATGGCGGAGACGGGGAGATCGGCGATGCTTTTGGCCGTTCCCAGCACGCTTCGACCCAGAGGGTGGGCGCCGAAAAAGGCGGCGCGGCATTTTTCGTCGGCCCCAAAGGGCGGCTGGTCCTCGTACATCTTGATTTCTTCGAGGATTACTTGTTTTTCAGTGTCAAAATCCTGTTCGCGGAGCGATGGGCGGAGGATGTCGGCCAAAAGTTCGACGGCTTTGTGCTGATACTCGGGCAGGACGGCCGCGTAAAAGACGGTGTTTTCCTCGTTGGTGAAGGCGTTGTAGTGCGCGCCCATTTCGTCGAACTGTCGATTCACGTCGTCGGCCGAGCGGGTGGGCGTTCCCTTGAACATCATGTGTTCGAGGAAATGGCTCACGCCTGAGATGGCGTCGGTTTCGTCGCGTGCGCCGGTTTTTACAAAGAAGCCGAAGGCCGAGGAATGGGCCTCGCCGTCGCACTCGGCCACAATTTCCAGACCGTTGGGGAGCGTGTGTTTACAAAACTCCATCGGGCATCTCCAGTTGGCTCTGTCCGAGCGTGACCACGGTAAAATCCTTAGGCGGATGTTCCTTCAAATAGGCGTTGATGCCGCGGCTGGATAAGGCGTCGATTAATTGCTCCACTTCGTCCAGCGTGCGGGCGCGGCCGAGATGATACCAATCGAAGGCCACCGAGGAACTCCGGGCCGAGGAAGATTCCTGCTGCATGACCAGCGAGCTTTTGATGCGGGCCTTGAGTCGGTCGAGTTCGTGGTCTTCGATGCCTTCGGCCAAGCGCACCAGTTCGCCTAGGGTGACGTTCAGGGTCTCTTGGGCCCGGTCGGCACTGGTTCCGGCATAGCAAAAAACGGCGCCCAGGTGTCGCAGGGTATGGCACGTGGCGTAAACGCTGTAGCACAATCCGCGGCGCTCGCGGACTTCGGTAAACAAGCGTGCGCTCATGCCGCCGCTTAAAACGCCAACCGCTCCCCAGGCTTGAAAATAGTCGGGATGCCGATAGGGTATGCTGGAATAGGCGATGCC
>JBEKZY010000030.1:0-24176 GCA_049509395.1 Thermoguttaceae bacterium
ATCATTATCGATAACCAAGGCGTGGAAACCAAGCTATTTCACGTCCGCGACGGCATGGGCATCCATTTATGGCAAAAAGCCGGATACCGCTTCGGCCTGATCACGCTGCGCAGTTCGCAAATCGTCAAGCTCCGCGTCGCCGAGTTGGGCATCGACATCGTCCGGCAAGGCGTGGAAAACAAGCTATCCGCGATGCGGCAGATCCTTGCCGAGTTGCGGCTCACTCCGGATCAAGCCTGTTACATCGGCGATGATCTGCCCGACCTATCCGCCGTGCGCGACGCGGGCCTGGGCGTGGCAGTGGCCGACGCCTGCGATGAACTCCGCAAATCCGCCCATTATGTCACTATCCAACCCGGCGGCGCGGGTGCGGTCCGCGAAACCATCGAATTAATCCTAAAATCTCAACATCGTTGGGACCACTTGATCCGAGCATATTTAAATGATGAAGGATAAAACCGCTTGCGGTTTCGCGATGCGGGTTTCAAAAATCGATCAGAACCCTGAACCCTGAACCCTCCCCATGCCCCGTCTGCTCCACGCCGCCGTAAGTTTTGCCGTCGTATTGATGGCTTACTTGATATACGCGCGGGTGGCGGTGCCTCTGATCGAGCCCGGCATAGCCGGGCCTTCCGGAACAATCGCTGAGGGCAATTCATTCGAGTCTGGAGACGATCAACGCATCGCACAGTTGGAAAAGCTCTTTCCCCCAGGCATGTTGAATCTGAAAAAAACAAAAGTCCTGGAAAACGATAAGGTCATTCTTTTACTTGAAAGCTACAAAAATCTCGACGACGGCCGCGTGAAATTGGATCCACCCTTTTCCATGATTCGGCTATGGGACGGGCCTGCCGATGACGAAGCCCAGCGCCTGCGCCAATCCATAATTCTCCAAGCATCCAATGGCGCGATACTGAAATTCGACAAACCCATCGATCTCAGCAGCCTGAAGATCAGCCGGCTGGTGGGCGGATCCTTATTGGGCGATATCACCATTAGCAGTCAGGGAAAATCGCCCGGCCCCGAAGACGACCTGCTCATTCGCACCAAGGATGTGCAATTAAGCGAACAAGAAGTGTGGACCCTTAATAAGGTGGATTTCACTTGGGGTAAAAACTCCGGCAGCGGCCGGGAAATGCGGATCAAACTGCTTGCCGACCCGTCCAAAACCGGTAAAGACAGAAACGCCCCCAACGTCTCCCGCATAGAGCAATTCGAGATGCGGCACATCGACAGCCTGCATCTCGAATCGGCTCCATCCGCCTCTACCGTGGTTTCTCCAACGCCCGATCAAAACAAGGGATTCATGTCTGCGGACGACTTTGGCAATATGCCGATGGACATCTCTTGCGAAGGGCCATTCACCTTCAACGTCGATAAACGCGTGGCGACTTTCGCCAAAAATGTCCTTGTCGCGCGCGTAAATCCCAACGGGCCGTCCGATCAGATTCACTCCGACGCGCTCTCGATCTATTTCCTACCCCGCGACGAGTCCAAGCCCGATTCCGATAATACATCCAACCTTGAACCCGAGCGGATCGAGGCCAAAGGCAACCCGGTGCTCATCAACGCGCCCATGGAAAACCTCACCGGCCGGGGAGAGCGATTGGAATACAACATCAAAACCAAGCTCATCTCTCTCGATGGCGGCCTGGAAGTCTCTCTCCTCCAGGGACCAAACGAGATCCGCGCACGCAGCCTGCAATATCAATCGCTGGGACCCGGCCGCTTGGGCCGAGCTGCGGCTCAAGGTCCCGGCTGGCTGCACGGGCAAATGGACAACAATCCCGAAACTCGCATCGAAGCCCGTTGGAACGACAAATTGCGCATCGAACCAAAAGATCAGTACCAAGAAATCACTTTTTCCGGCGGAGCGTTTTTAATCTATCCCGGCTTCGGAACCCTGGAGGCTAGGGATATATTCTTCTGGCTTAAGCAAACACCTTCGGGCGGCCCCCCAGGCCAGCCAGGCTTCATGCCCGCGTACGTCAAGGCCCAAAACCAGGTAAAAATCGACTCATCCCGCTTAACCGCAGACCTGGAACAATTGGAAGTCTGGTTCGAGAATAATAGCGTTTTACAATCGTCTTCATCCCCGCAGCAGGCCTCGCCCCCCATTCAAAACCAAGCCCCATCCGCCAGTCAAAACCAAGCCGCCCAGGGCCGGCCCGATGCAAATCCACAACATTTTAAAATCAACGGGGGGAGCCTCCAAGCACGCATGCAATTGCGCGATCGGCAGATCGACGACATCGTGGATATGGTGATCCAGAACGGCGTGCGCCTGGAAGAATCCCAGACCTCGGTGCCTAATGAACACCCCATCCTCATCCAGGGCGATCGCCTCCACGGCACAAACCTTTTGGCCCTTAACACCGTGGTGAACGTCACGGGCCGGCCGGCGCATTGCGAAGCCCGCGGGCTGGAATTGTCCGGCTCGAATATCAATCTGAATCGCGGCATTAACCGCCTCTGGATCGAAGGCCCGGGACGCATGGATTATCCCCTTTCCGGCAACGCGTTTAGCCAATCGCTCTATGCCGGCCAAACAATGAACATGTCCGGCACATTGCAGATCAATTGGCAAAAAGGCATGAATTTCGACGGCCGCACCGCAAAGTTCGAGGAATCCGTGTCCGCCGCCACGCCCCAATTTCAACTGCAAACGCAAAAAATGGAAGTCCAGTTTAAACGGCCCATGGACATTTCCGATCCCGGTCTGCAAAATCAAGACCAGAACCAACCAGAGAAACTCCAATGCTGGGGCGGCGTATTTCTGGAAAAACACTCCCTCGACGACCAGCAGCAACCCATCTCCTACGACCGCATGCAAGTGGCCGATCTGGCAGTCAACCTGCAAAACGGCGCGCTGTCGGCAGGCGGCCCGGGATGGCTCAACAGAGTCTTCCTCAATTCTGTCGACCATAAACAAAATCAACCCATTGCAGGATTGCCCGTCGGGCGCGCTCCCGCGCCTGCCGGCAATAATGGCCCACCCGGCCCCGAACAACTCAACAATCAGCTTTATTGCCTAAACGTTCGCTTTCAAAGTGCGATCACCGGCAGTTTTCCTGGATTGATCACGGGTAAAACCGATCAAGGCGAATTAATCTTCAAAGAACAAATCCGCGCCGCCTACGCGCCCGTCTTCGATTGGTCGGCCATGATCGATCCCGAAAAACAGGATAAATTGGGGCCTAAAGGCATCGCACTGCACTGCGGTCAATTGAAGGTCAACCAATTGCCCTTGCCCGTGGGCAAGGGCCAAAGCCTTGAAGTTGAAGCTTTCGAAAACGCAGTAGTCGAAGGAGGCGACGGCGTTTTCACAGCACGCGGACATCGCATAGGCTATGCCGAGGCTAAAAATCTTTTAACCCTCGAAGGCGACGGCCGGACATCCGCCGAATTGTATCGACAACTTCAGCCGGGAGCGCCATACTCTAGAACTTCCGCGCGGAAATTCGAATATAATGCTAAAACCGGTGCGATAAAAGTAATCGACGCCGGCCCCATGGAAATCAATCCGGGAAAAAAATAAACACGCTTTAAACCGCATGCGGTTTCGCGCTATGCCGTCCAGTATTGCTTCACATCCCGTCCTTTACCGTATTCTGCGTTCCCCTTTTTGCCTGTTTTTCGCCCTATGGCTGATCCTCATGCTCGCCGGGCGCAGCGCCATGTTCCGCGATCCGGGCACGTTCTGGCACGTGGTTGTGGGCGAAAGCATCATTTCAACGCGTCAAGTTCCACGAGAAGATCTTTACAGTTTTACTTTTTCCGGCCAACCCTGGATTTCCGATTACTGGCTTGCCGAAATCGCCATGGCAACCATTCACCGCATGGCCGGCTGGGATGGATTGTTGACAATCACGGCGGCCATTTTAGCCGGCATATATGCCTTTATCGCCACCCGATTGTCGCGCGGGGGCATCCATTGGCTCTTGACCGGAGCGATTCTCGCTTTGATGTTCCTGGCCAGTTCGCATCAGTTTCACGTCCGACCATTGGTATTGACCTTGGCCGGGCTGACCATCGCCTTCAGCCTCCTGGTCGACGTCGAAGCCGGCCGAAAATCCCTCAATTACCTCTGGCTGCTAGTGCCGCTATTCATCCTTTGGGCTAACGTGCACGGCGGCGTGCTCGCGGGCGTCGGCGGCGTCGGATTATGCGCCCTGGGCTGGTTTCTGCTCTGGGCGGCAGGCAAAGACTCTCCGATTCGCAACTTTCGCCAAGTCCTCGAAACGCTGCTTTTCATATTGGTTCTGCTGCTAAGCCTGTTGATCAATCCTTATGGCGTGAATCTCATTTATTCATGGTTCGAAACCCTGGCTATGCCTTTGCCTGAGCTGATCCAAGAACATGGCCCATTGGATCTCACTACCGCGATAGGCTGTGCGACATTGACCTTGGGCCTGATATATGCAATCGTTCTGCTCACCGCCTGGTCGCAACGTCCGAGAATAACCTGGCTTTTGCCTCTCGTTTTCTTTGCCCTGGCGATACGGGTGCGCAACGCACCGCTTTTTGCCATCACTGCCGCACTGGCCCTGCCCGACATGCTTCCGTATTCCCGTTTGGCAAAATGGCTTCAGTGCCGCGAATGGTTTTCAATACCCTCTGAAACTCCCGCCGGGCGCCATGCCCACGCTAGTCGTGGGCATGTTGCCTCCACCTCCGGCAATACATTTGCCATTTTCAAAAATGTTCTTATCCCTCTAAGCCTGGTCTGCATAGTGCTATTTTTCCAATCCTCCAAAATTCCACTGCCTATTTTCGGCAGCGGTTGGGCCCGCTTCGATCCATCTGAGTGGCCAACGGAATTGCTCCCCGAACTGCGAAAAATAAACGAAAAAGCCTCCGCATCCAACCAGCGTATCTTCAATGACCTGAAATTCGGCGGTTTTTTGATCTACCATACTCCCAACTTGAAGATTTTTGTCGACGACCGCTGCTCCCTATATGGCAGCGAATTCCTTTTGGCCTACGATTCGGCCCGCCGCGATGACCCCCAACAAATCGATACCTGGCAAGGCCGATACCAATTCAACTACGCCCTGGTCGAGGCCGGCGCCCCCTTTGACGCCTATTTGCGGCAAAGCGGCCGATGGACCTTGGTCGGCCGGTCCGCCGCGGCGGCACTATATCAATTCCATCTGGGATTTTCAAACAATATGAATTAGAATAGCCGACTACCAGACAGGCTTTAAAGTCAGAGAAGGGCTGTGTAGCCTTTTAGCATTTCCGGGCCGACACGGCCCGGCTCTGAGGTGTATTACCCAAAACGCCCTACAGGAACCTGCAAATGAAAACCCTGCTTACCGAAGACCAACTCCATCAAGGCATCGTACAACTGTCCGAAAAGATTCAAGCACATTATCAAGGAAAATCATTGACAATCGTGGGTGTGATGATCGGCAGCGTGGTCTTATTGGCCGATTTGATCCGATTGTTGAAAATTCCCTTGCGCGTGGAATTAGTTCAAGCCCGCAGTTACCATAACGGCACCCGGCCCGGTCCGCTGGTGATAAATACCGATTTACTGTCTGGCAACATTCAGGGCCGCGACGTGCTGTTGATCGACGATATCTTCGACACCGGAAACACGCTATGGGAACTTATCCCCCAGATCGACGAACTCAATCCAACCAGCATCCGCACCGCAGTGCTGCTGCGCAAACTGGGTCAATGCAAACTGGAATTGGAGCCCGATTTCATCGGCTTTGACATCCCCAATGAGTTCGTGGTCGGTTACGGCTTGGACTACCTCGACTTATATCGCAACTTGCCATATGTTGCCATTCTCGAACCGTCAGACAAGAAAAATATTGGCTGATAAAAAGAGCGTGTGGGCAGTTCACTGCCTACTGATAACCGGAAACCGTAAACTGTACATTATTAAAAATGAAACCTCGCATCCTTCACATCACTCCTGATTCACTAAATGCAAGTGAGGGAAAACAACTTCGCCTTCTAGTTCAAGGGCTGCCTCGCGATCAATTCGATCACCATATTTGCATTCTTGACGGCATAACCGGCTGCCATGCCCACGCAGGATGCCATGCCCACGCTAGCGTGGCCATGCCAGATGCCACTGGCGTCTCGCCAGCGCCCTCTCCCACCGCAGTCCCAGTCACTGTTATTTCAACGCGCTGGAAATACGACCCCCGAAGCTTCTGGGAATTAAAACGCCTTATCAACCGGTTCCAGCCCAATCTGATCCATGCCTGGACGTCCGACGCCAATGTGTACGGTCTGGCCGCGTCAAAAGCAACGGGCGTAAAACGGTTCGTGGCCGGCTACGGCAGCGTCGATCCCTTCAAAAGCGGCCCCCGGCTGGCACTCGACCGTTGCATCGGCAAGCATTGCGTACAACTGACCGCAAACGGCGCCGGAGTACGCGACTTCTATATCCACAGAGGTCTGCCGGCCGAAAAGTTTCACATAATCCCCGGCGGCGTGCAAACATCTCAACCATCTACAACCACCAGGCGGCAATTGCTAGCCGAGTTGGGCCTTCCCGAAAACAGCCATTTAATCGGCCTCGTCGGCGGTCTATTACTGCGCAATCGGATAAAGGATGCCATTTGGGCCGCCGACTTGCTGAAGGTCGTTCGCAAGGACGTTCACCTGCTCATTATCGGCGATGGCCCACACCGCAAGCAACTCCGGCGGTTCCGCGATCAGGTCCGCATCGCCGACTTTGTGCATTTCCTCGGTCTGCGCGGCGATGTGCCCAGACTTATGCCGCATTTCGACATGCTCTGGTCGACCAGTCCCCATGAAGACCAGTCCTGTGTCATTCTGGAAGCCATGTCCGCCGGCGTTGCGGTCGTGGCCTGCGACGCGCCCGGCGCACGCGATCTTGTGCTTCATGGGCAGACCGGCTTTCTCGTGCCCATAGGCGACCGTACAGGATTCGCCCGTCACGCGCATCAACTCTTTGAAGATCCAGCCCTTTTTGATCGCCTTGGCCAAGCCGCTGCCCAGCGGGCCCGCTCTGAATTCTCGCCCGAAAAGATGATCTCCAGCTACGTGGAAATGTATCGGCAGATTCTCGGATAATTGAAATTTCGCTGTAAAAAATATCAGAAATTTGTATAATTCATGCAATATGAGGTAAATTAATGTAAAAATAAGAAAAAATAAATATATAAGTTGCCGATGTAAATATAGATAATGTGCGTAGATGGGAAAATATACAACGTTTGCAGCGATTTATTCAATCCTATGGATACTAGCGACTTTACTGATTATCAATGCAATTCGGCCAAGTTTTACCCACTAATTAAACCTTAAATAAGCGTGTAAAATCATTAGTATTGCGTCGCCATCTTTGCTCCTGGATCCAGCTATGAAACAGCAATTTCTCATGAAGGACGTGTTGGCGGTTATATTGGCCGGAGGAAAAGGTTCCCGACTGGAACCATTGACCCGCGATCGGGCGAAACCCGCCGTTCCTTTCGGCGGCGCTTACCGCATCATCGATTTTACATTGTCCAACTGTCTTAACAGCGGAATTCGCAAAATTCTCTTGCTCACCCAGTACAAGGCCATGAGCCTGGATCGCCACATCAACCTGGGCTGGCAATCCTATCTATGCCGGGAATTGGGCGAATTCATCGACGTTGTGCCCCCGCAGCAGCGCATTGACGAGCATTGGTACCAGGGCACCGCCGACGCCGTGTATCAAAACATCTATACCATCGAAAAAGAACGACCCAAGTTCGTCATCATCCTTGCCGGCGACCATATTTATAAAATGAACTATGCCCGGCTGCTGGATTATCACGTGCAAAACAAGGCCGATGTCACGGTCGGCACGCTTCGGGTCCCGGTCGCCTCGGCAGCCACGCAATTCGGCGTAGTGCAAATCGACTCGGACAGCCACGTAACCGGTTTCGAGGAAAAACCCGTATCGCCCAAATCCATTCCCGGCGAGCCCGAATATGCCATGGCCTCGATGGGCATCTACGTATTCACCGCCCGATTCCTGTTCGAACATCTCTGCCTCGACGCCACGCGCCATTCCAGCCACCACGATTTCGGCCGCGACATCATCCCCTCGATCATCCACAACTTCCGCGCCTTCGCCTATCCTTTCATGGACGAAAACCGAAAAACCGAGGCCTATTGGCGCGACGTAGGCACCTTGGACGCATACTACGACGCCAACATGGACCTGGTCTCGGTCGATCCGCAACTGAACATGTACGACAGCGATTGGCCCGTTCGTACTTACCAGCCCAATCTGCCGCCGCCCAAATTCGTATTTGCCGAAAAAGGCCCGTCCGGCCGCTGCGGCGAAGCCCGCGACAGCCTGATCTGCCAGGGTTCGATCATCTCCGGCGGGCAAGTCGAGCGCTCCATAGTCGGCTTCGACTCGCGCATCAACAGCTACTCGCGGGTGGAAGATTCGATCCTGTTCGAAGGCGTGGACGTAGGCCGATATGCGAGAATCCGCCGGGCGATCATCGACAAGGGCGTGCACATCCCGCCCCATACCGAAATCGGCTATGACTTGGATTTAGACATCGCCCGTGGTTTTATCGTCACCGAAAAAGGCGTGACAGTGATCGCCAAAACCCACGGCATGGAGCAATTCCTCGATCGCGGCAAAATCCGCCAGTAACGGCGCCGATATTCATTTGCCGCAATAAAATCTATTGCAAATTGCATGAAGCAAATTTCAAATCAATCTGGCAAAAATGCCTTTGTGATCTTTGATCTTTCTCTTTGTTCAATTTGCAATTTGAAATTTGCAATTGTCAATTTGCAATATCCTATATCCTAGCCCCTAGTTCCTAACCCCATAAATAAAAAATGCCCCCGGAAAGCGTATGTCCCAGGGGGGCAAAGGACTCGGCTTGTTCCGGGAGCGATTGGACGCTCCGCAATCGCGGCTTTCCACTGGCCTCTCGTGTGCCACTGGCTTAGCCAGTGCCTCGGGTGCCAGTGCCGCGTTGGGCGCACCGAAATGTATCCGAAGCAGGCCGCGAACTTCCATGTTGCGGCCGTGCGCTTCGCGGTCCGCAGGCATCCCGTCGTCGCGGAATCCCCAGATGCGGACCCATCCACGTGAATCAAAAATTCTCTAACCAATCACGTTCTATCGCCGCATAAAGCAGCGATAATGATTCCTTGAGGCGGCGAGAATAGGACATTTGTCAAATCCCGTCAAGGCCGATTTTTTTAGTTCCCTAAATCCTTACGCATCATGCGAAAAATGATGCTAGCATCAAGGCCGGAGATGGAAAAATGAAACCTGAAAAACCGGTTGAATGATGATCGCTGAGAGCCGGCCGCTTTTTCACGCGTGCAACTTGGCAGTAAACGTCAATAAATCGCCAGCCTTGCGGGCCGTGGTAGGCTGAATGCCTGGGTAGGATTCATCCCAAGGCATTCGGAGGACCAAGCGATGGCGAAGGCCAGGAGTGCGGATCGGCAGCAATATTGGCGGGAAGTGATTGAGCGTCAGCAGGCCAGTGGGCAGAGCATTGTGGGATTCTGCTCTAATGAAAGGCTCGCCCCGGCCACGTTTCACGCTTGGAAGCGGCGATTGCGGCGGTCCGAGCGTGAAACCAGGAGGAAGACAGCGAAGCACGCCCTCGTTCCCGTGCAGATCGTCAGCGACCCACCGGCTGGCACGGGAAGGCTGGCAGTCTCATGGCCTGACGGCGTTGTGCTACGGGTCCAGGGCTATGACGCGCACACGATTGGCGCGGTGGTTGCTGTCCTCTCGGCCCCACCGGCAAGAAGGGCACGACGATGTTGACATTACCAACGTCGCTCCGTGTCTTCGCCAAGACCGGCCCGACCGACATGCGAAAGTCGTTTGAAGGTCTGACAGGACTTGTCGAACGGGAGCTAGGCCAGCAGGTAGAATCGGGTGACCTGTTCCTATTCTTCAATCGGCGCAGCGATCGCGTAAAGGTACTTTGGTTCGCGGGCGACGGGCTCGTGATTTGGTACAAGCGGCTTGAACTTGGCACCTTTGAAGTGCCAAAAGCAGCGCAGGCTGTGCGGGAGGATGGTTCAGCTTCACCCGCCGGGATCGAGATGCGCCTAAGCGATTTGACGCTGATCTTGGAAGGCATCGACTTAGCCAGCGTGCGGCGTCGCCCACGATGGCGTCGTGCATGACATCATCCCGAAAGAAATTTCCGATACCAGCGGAACCAATGGTAGTGTCGAGCGTTTAATAGGGCATGGAAGACGGATGTCCATCTCTTGCCGATCAACTGGCGGCCTGTCAGCAACGGATTCGTGAGCTGAAGCAGACGACTGCGGATCAGCAGGCCGTTATTGCCCAGCAGCAGGAAGCCATCGCCGCCTACCAAGAGCAACTGACGAAAGCCGCCGAGCAACTGCGGTTCTTCAAGCGGGCGATGTTCGGCCAACGTCGGGAGCGCTATGCACCCTCGCCCGACCAGACGTTGCTGTTCGTGCCTGAAGTCGTCGAAGGGTTGGATGCCAAGCAGCCGAACTCCCAAGACGCCAATGCGGACTCGCCACCGCCTCGCACTCGACGGAAGCCACGACGACCGAAGATCGAGTTCCCGCAATTCTGGGAACATCGCAAGACCGAGTATCCGCTGCCAGAGTCGGAATTGCCTTGCGGCTGCTGCGGAGCCCAGCGGACCATCATCCGCACCCACGTTACGAAGCGGGTGGAGATGGAAGAGGCGAAGCTGTACGTGGTCGAAGAGGTGCGGTACACCTACGGCTGTTCGCACTGCCACGACGGCTCGCAGATGCAGACCACGCAGAGGCCACCGCAGGCCGTGGAGAAAAGCCCCTTCGGGCCGAGCATCCTGGCCTGGCTGGTGACTTGGAAGTTCCTGCACCACTTGCCGGTGTATCGGCAGCAGGAACTGCTGCTGGGACCACTAAAGCGATGGTTGTCGCGGGCGCTGTTGTGCGGGCTCTTTAGTCGGACGCCCCAGGCTTTGCGGCCTCTGGAACGACTGATTCACGAGCGGGTACTCGCCAGCATCGTCATCAACGCTCACGAAACTGAGGTGCGGATGCTCAAGCCGGGAAACGGCAAGGCAATCACAGGATACCTCAGCGGCTACGCCGGGGATGCGGACCATCGCTACGTGTTCTATGACTTCCGGTCTAGCCGCAGCCGCGACGGCCCAAAGGAAGTCTTGGGCGATTATCGTGGTTATCTTCAAACGGACGGCTACATCGTCTACACCTCGCTGGTGCGCCATTCGGAGGGCCGCCTTGTGGACGTGGCGTGCTGGGCTCACGGTCGGCGGGGCTTCGAGGAAGCGATTCCGGCGACAAGCCATCCACTGGTCCACGAAGCCATGATCTGGACGCAGCAGCTTTACGACATCGAGGACCGTGCGAAGCAGATGTCGCCGGAGGAGCGCCGGGCGTTGCGGCAGGCCGAGGCGTTGCCGATCTTGATGCGGATGAAGGCTCGTTTCGATGAGGTGCGCCTTACGTTGCGTCCCACGGCAAAACTCGCCGAGGCGATCGACTACGTGCTAAACCGTTGGGATGCTTTCCTCCGTTATACTGAGGACGGAAGGATTGCTATCGACAACAACGTGATTGAGCGGCTCCTGCGGCCTGTGGCCATCGGTCGGAAGAATTACCTGTTCTTTGGAAGCGAAAGGGGCGGCCAGACGGCAGCGACGCTCTACACGCTGGTCCAGAGTGCCAGGCGGAACTGCGTGGACGTGTGGCCGTACCTGACCGATGTGCTACGGCAGATTGCGGCAATTGCGCCCAACGACACGGCTACCCTGGAAGCCCTGCTGCCCGACCGCTGGGTGGCCGCCCACCCCGAGCACCGGCTTGAGCAGCGGGAAGAAGAATCCCGTGAAGCCCAGGCCCGCCGTCGCCGCAAACGGGCCGCCCGCCGCACCGCCATCGCGTCGTAAAAGACGGCGATTCTTCGCTCGCCTCTGTAATAAAAGCCCGGCTTCTGCTACTAATTATGCTGGAAGGAGACAGTTTGGGTGTCGCCGAGCGAACGAGAACAACTGTTCAAGACATGGCTGGAGCAGCACAAGGCGATTATCTTTCGGATCGCGCGGGCTCAGGCGGTGGCCGCAGAAGACCAGGCCGACTTATGCCAGGAGATACTGTTGCAGCTATGGTTGTCGATTCCACGATTCCAAGGCAAGTCGAGCGTATCGACGTGGGTTTACCGAGTGGCGATGAACGCTTCGCTTGCCTGGAGCCGCACGCAGAAGAAGCGGCGCCATCGCCACCAGCCGCTGTCGGCATTCAGCGAAATCCCCGACCCGGGCGGTGAATCCTACTCCACCGTTCAGAACAACAGTATGGTGGAGCGGCTCTACATCGAGGTGCGCAAACTCGCCCCCGCTGACCGCTCCTTGGTGCTCCTTTACTTGGACCAACTGAGCTACCGAGAGATGGCTGAAATCCTCGGGATTTCGCCCGACAACGTGGGGGTGCGGTTGAACCGTATCAAGAAACGGCTGTGCGAGTCATTGGGAGGAACTGCCGATGGAAGCTGACGAATTGCAGAGAGCGTGGCAATCCCAGGAGCGTGGGCGTCAAATTACTGTGGACGCAGACCTGGTGCTGAATTTAGTGCGACGAAACGATCGGAACTTTCGATGTGGGATCTTCTGGCGCGACGTGCGCGAGGTGGGAGCAGCCTTGTTCCTGGTCGCATTCCTCACCTACTTCGGGGTGTCGGCGCACCTGTGGGCGTGTTTCCCCATGGCCGCGGCCGGTTTGTTCGTGGGACTGTTTCTGCTGGGCGACCGCCTGCGCATGAAATGGAAGACCACGACGCCCGGCGACACACTTGTCGCGTGTGCGGAAACCTCGCTGGCTGAAGTGGAGCACCAGATCTGGCTGCTCACAAACGTTGCATGGTCGTGCCTGCTGCCCATCTGGGTCGGAATCATGATCTTGGTCGGATTCTTCGGGTTCAAGTTCTGGGGCGTTGAGCATCTTGGATGGGGCTGGAGAACCGGCATTTATGTGGGGATGGTGGGCTTCGTGCTCGTCTACACCGCGTTTGTCTACGGCGTCTACCGGTGGAACCAGCGTGCTATCCGCACCGAATTGCAGCCACGGAAGCAGGAATTGCAGACGCTCTTAGAGAACTTGAAAGCGAGCGACTGATGGCCGGCGATGTACGAACGGGAAAATGCCTACCGCCCTAGCCGCTGCCCAGGGAGTCGGTGCTGGCGATTCATTGACGGTTACACTTGGCATACTGCGGAAAACGATCCTGCACCGCCTCCACCTCCATGTCTTCGCTCCGTAGGGCAAGCATGGCGCGAACCGCGGCGTCGGCGGCTTGGATGGTGGTGATGCATGAAACCCCGTGCGATACTGCGGCCGCGCGAATCCGTCCCTCGTCGGTCCGGGCGCCCTTGCCCCGCGGGGTGTTCATCACCAGTTGCAGGTCGCCGTCGATCATGAAATCGATCACGTTGGGATGCCCCTCTTGAATTTTTTTAATCGTCTGCACTTTCACGCCCGCTTGTTCCAGGCAAAGGGCCGTGCCGCGTGTGGCGATCAGTTCATATCCCATCTGTTCCAACATCCGCGCCAATTCGGGGATGTGTTCCTTGGCCCGGTCGGCCACGCTGATAAATACCTTCCCTTTCATGGGCAGCACGGTCCCGGCAGCCAATTGACTCTTGGCAAAGGCAATGGGGAAATGCTCGCTAATGCCCATTACTTCACCGGTCGATTTCATCTCCGGCCCGAGCACGATGTCCACGCCCGCGAATTTCACGAACGGGAACACGGCCTCCTTGACCGATACTCTTTTTGGCACGGGCTCTTTGGTATAACCTTGCTCGGCCAGCGAAACCCCGACCATCACCTTTGCGGCCGCCTTGGCCAGGGGCATGCCCGTGGCCTTCGATACAAAGGGCACGGTCCGGCTCGCCCGCGGATTCACCTCCAGCACGTACACGACCTGCCGGCCTTCCTCGCGCTTCACCGCGTACTGCACGTTCATCAGCCCCTTGACTTGCAAATACCGGGCCATTGCGCAAGTGGCCTCGTGGATTTCCCCGATCACATTTTTGTGGAGCGTGTGCGGCGGCATGACGCAAGCCGAATCGCCCGAGTGCACGCCGGCCTCTTCGATGTGCTCCATGATGCCCGCCACCAGCACCTGTTCGCCGTCGGCAATGGCGTCCACGTCCATCTCGATGGCATCTTCCAAAAAGCGGTCGATCAGCACCGGCTGCCCCTGCGCAACCACGAAGGCCGCTGCCACGAAGCGCTCGAACTGTGAGTTGTCGTAACAGATCTCCATGGCCCGCCCGCCGAGCACGAAACTCGGACGGACCAGCACCGGATAACCGATTTTCGCCACTTCCACCCGTGCCTGTGCCATGTTCCGCGCGATCCCGTTGGCCGGCTGCTTCAATCCCAAGCGGCGCAGCAAATTAGCGAATTTTTCCCGATCCTCGGCGTCTTCGATAGTATCTACGCTTGTGCCGATTATCGGCACCCCCGCGTTGCTTAGGGCCCGGGCCAAATTCAGCGGAGTTTGGCCGCCAAACTGCACGATCACCCCGTCCGGCTGCACCCTATCGCATATATTCAGTACGTCTTCGGTCGTAAGCGGCTCGAAAAACAAGAGGTCGCTCGTATCGTAATCCGTCGATACAGTCTCCGGATTGGAATTGACCATGATCGACTCGATGCCCAGTTCCTTAAGCGCGAAACTAGCGTGACAGCAGCAGTAATCGAACTCGATGCCTTGCCCGATGCGGTTCGGCCCGCCGCCGAGGATCACAACGCGCCGCTTGTCCGGCTTTTTGGGCGGCGTTTCGTCCTCGTCTTCGTAGGTCGAATAATAATAGGGCGTGTAAGCCTCGAATTCGGCCGCGCAAGTATCGACCGATTTGAACGTAACCACGATCCCCCGCGATATGCGATGCCGGCGCACGTCTATCTCCGTGGTGTTCCAGATAACAGCCAATTGCCGGTCGGAAAACCCAAACTGCTTGGCCCGCCGCAGCGTGGCGTCGTCCACGTTGTGCAATCCACCCATCCGTCGAAGTTGCTCTTCCATCTCCACGATCTCTTTCAGATTCTCCAAGAACCAGGGATCGATGCCTGTCAGGTCGTAAATCTCGTCGATCGACATTCCGTACTTCATGGCGTATCGCAAACACCACACCCGCTGATCGCCGGCCACGGCCAGTTTCGAGCGCACTTCATCAATCCCCGGCTGTTCCGGCGTGCCCCAAAGATCCTTGCCGTCGCAGCCTAATCCGAAACTCCCCACCTCCAATCCCCGCAACGCCTTTTGAAAGGCCTCCTTGAACGTCCGTCCTATGGCCATGGTCTCGCCCACGCTTTTCATCTGCGTGGTGAGCTTCGGGTCGGCCTCGGGAAATTTTTCAAAGGCGAATCGCGGCACCTTCACCACCACGTAGTCGATCGTGGGCTCGAAACAGGCCATCGTCTCTCGCGTGATGTCGTTTGGCAGTTCGTGCAGCCGATATCCAACCGCCAGCTTGGCGGCGATCTTGGCGATGGGAAAGCCCGTGGCCTTTGACGCCAACGCGCTCGAGCGACTCACGCGCGGATTCATCTCGATAACCACCATCCGCCCCGTCTTCGGATGAATGGCGAATTGAATATTCGACCCGCCCGTATCCACGCCGATTTCACGGATCACTGCCAGCGACGCGTCCCGCATCCGCTGATATTCCTTGTCGGAGAGCGTTTGTGCCGGGGCCACGGTGATCGAATCGCCCGTATGCACGCCCATCGGATCGAAATTCTCGATCGAGCAGATGATCACCACGTTGTCGTCGGCGTCGCGCATGACCTCCATCTCGTACTCTTTCCATCCCAGCACGGCTTCCTCCAGCAGCACTTGATGGATGGGCGAAATATCCAGCCCGTATTGCACCAGGCTGTCGAACTCATCGCGGTTGTAGGCCACGCTCGAACCCGTGCCGCCCAGCGTGAAACTTGGGCGGACCACGCAGGGCAGACCGATCTCGCCCACGACCTTCCGCGCCTCGCGCAAACTGCCTATCGTCTCGCCGCGCGGAACCTCCAAACCGATCCGTTCCATGGCCACCTTGAATTCGCTCCGCGATTCGGCCTTCGAGATCGCTTCGGCCGAGGCCCCGATCAATCCCACGCCGAATTTTTCCAAAACCCCGTGCCGCACCAGGTCCATAGCCAAATTCAACCCCGTCTGGCCGCCCAGGGTCGGCAGCAAAACATCGGGCCGTTCTTTCTCGATCACCTTGGCCACAATTTCCCAAGTCAAAGGCTCGATGTAAGTCCGGTCGGCCATTTCCGGATCGGTCATGATCGTGGCCGGGTTGGAATTGACCAACACCACCTCATAACCCTCCTCCCGCAGGGCCTTGCAGGCCTGGGTGCCGGAATAGTCGAACTCGCAGGCCTGTCCTATGATGATCGGCCCTGAACCGATGAGCAAAATTTTATGTATGTCGTTGCGGCGTGGCACGTGTGTTCAATCCTTTGAAAATGTCATCCTGAGCGAAGTGAAGGATCTATTCCTTTACCCCAAAAGGGTTAAAGCGATGTCTAAAATTTCCCAATCATACCATGACAAAACCCCGCTGTTCAAGGGGCTGGAACTGGAGATAGGCGATAGGAGAGTGCGTTTTCGCACATCAAGATTTGTACCGGAATTCGTTTAGCCCCCGGTGAATACACCGGGGGCCTTGGTTGCATGATATAGACCACAACTTAGGGCAAACTGGCTACTTTAACCACTACTTTAAGCACATCGCCGCCGCTCACCGAACGATCGACGGCCAAGCCCGGGGCATGCACGTCCTGAGGGGCAAACACGACAAAACTTCGCTCCGACACCGTAAAAAGATCACCTTGCGCGTCATAAAAAACAATGTCCCGCTGGGGATCGTAGTCTTGTTTGACGGTCATCCGCTCGCTCAGCGGCGCATAACCCATCCGCTCCGCCCCTTGGACTATATACTGCACGTCGATGAACCTGCGATGCGATTCCCAAACGATTTCCTCAAGCGGTCTGGGCCGGTATCGCTGCACCATTGCAAACATCCGTTGGCCGTCAAGCTCGTACTTTCCATCCGGCATTTTCACAAAATCCGTAGTCGCCAGATACTCCAAGGCCTCGCCGACGCGCGATTCCAACTGCCGATAAAATGCCCGATTCTGAATGTGATCGATTATCATGGTATATAGGCTATCTCCATAATTTAGCCCCCGGTGAATACACCGGGGGCTGTGTTTGCGGCCTTATATCATGCCAAAGATTAGTATATCTCAGGATTTTACTGTCGTGGGGCAGATTGTAAATCTGCCAAAAAGCAGGTTTGGCAACCTGCTTCACATTTTTTACCAATCATCCTCATCCGCTCCGTGATGATCTTTATCTTCGCCCATGAGCCTTTTGACGCTCTGGATCGTGGAAGATCCCAACCCAATCAGGCCCATCACTCGCTCCATTGGGGCCGTTACCTTGCCAAGCTTGATGTTTATGGCTATTGCGCTGTCCGGGGCGATGAAAATCCGGTCGCCCGGCATGATTTGATAGTTTGTTTCGGTCGCCCCGCGCTGCGTAATGGCCGCATAATCGACCGTCAGGATCGTGCCCTTCCTGGAGTTCGTGGGCGATGGCCGTGAAACCCATATTTTCTTGCTCGAAAATTGCGACAGCCCGCCAATCGCGGCCAACGCGTAGAGAACCGTCTCGTTGCCGGTAATGGGAATCCGCCGCACGTTGTCGCCCGATCCGGCCCCGTCGGTGATGACGTAAAACACCTTGCTATTGTATCCCGATACATCCACCCAGACCTCGGGCGATTCCATGAATTTCGACAAGTGCTTTTCCAACGCCGCCTTCAATTCTGCAATTGTCATGCCCGTCACCTGGACCATGCCGTACTGACGCATATTGATAGTACCGTCCGGCCCAACCAGGTATTGGCCGCTGCCCAAATCGGCGCCGCTGATTCCGCGGCCGGTTCTTGTGATTTTCATGCTCTCGGTAGATGGAGGCGCATTGCTGGCTACAAAGGTTGCGGTCGGTTTCGAATTGCCTACAATCACGTCGTATGTGCCGGTAAAATTGTCGGCAATGGTCAGGTTTTCGCCTTTATACGTGTTCTGTGGTTCTCCAGTGTAACCTCTAATTTCGCCGCTGCTAACTGTGGTTATGCCACTGTAGGTGTTGGGGCTGCTAAGGGTAAGCGTTCCGGTAGCAGTCTTGTTCAGTGGTCCTACAGCGACTGCACTGCCAAGGGTCAACGTTCCGCCGCTAACCGTTGTGCTGCCGGCGACATTATCAGCCGGCGTGCCTGAAGAAAGAGTCAGATTTGGGACTCCGCCAGATTTAAAGTCGGCCGGCGTGCCTGAGAGAGTTCCTGTCCCGCCGCCGTTGCCCGTGAATTTATTTTCGCCGCTTATGATACAGCTTCCGCCACCGGTTTTATTTTCGCCCGGCGTGACTGCGCCAGTCACATTCAGGTTGGAACTGCCGGATTCGGTTGCGGCGCTGCCGGAAGGTTTTACCTCATCGGATTTTTTCGCCGGCTGATTTTCGCCGCCCCGGGCGGCCTTGGCGCTAGTAATCTCGATTTGAATTATGTCGGGCGGCTCGATCCGATAAGTCGGCAAAGGACGCATTGCCAACTCCCTGGGTATATCGGCTCCGGCCCTGGATCTTCCTCCAGCCTCGTCATCCGCTGCGAAACCCGCCCCGGCGCATCCTACGCCTGCAATCAACACCACCAAGATTCCCGCCCGACGGACAAAGATGTGTGCAAGCATGACACGGTCCCCTGTAAATAAGAGTTTAAGTAATCCCGGCAAAACGACAAAAAAGCCCCTTTTTGCTCACGTGCCGCTATCTACGGTCTATAATCCCCCAGGGTTCTATTATTTTAAAAAATTGTTCGGATATCAATCATTTTTTATATCCCCCCTCGCCCTTTGGGAGAGGGGCCGGGGGTGAGGGTTCATGTGTTCTATGTTCTGCCTTTTGCCTTCCGCCTTTCCCCGCTCACCACCGATTCCGCCTAATCCTGTCCGCCCGGTAGCGGTCAATGGCATTAGGTTGCTCGGCCGGATAACCGATCACGACCAGGCTATGGGCGACGACCATATCGGGCAGGCCGAGCAGTTTTCGCAGGCCGTCCATCCGCGGGTCTCTGGGATAAACGCCGGTCCATACCGCGCCTATGCCCAGGGCATGGGCGGCCAGGAGCATATTTTCGGCGGCAGCCGCGCAATCGACCACCCAGTAGCCCGGCGAGGTTTCCAGTTCCAAATCGCCGCAAATCAGGATCGCCAGCGGGGCATCGGCGGCCATCGAGGCGTTGGGCATGAACTCCGGGATCTTGCCCAGTATGGCCCCGTCGTCGATCACCACGAACTGCCAGGGCTGCTGGTTCCTGGCGCTGGGGGCCTGCATGGCGGCGGCCAGAAGTTTCTCGACGATCTCTTCCGGAACCGGCTTGGGTAGATATTTACGAACACTCCGACGGGTAAAAATGGCTTCGATTGCGTCCATGGTATATTTCCTGGGGTTAGCGGACTATCTTATGCCCGATGGGCTTATAGAGGACTATTTTTATACTCGAAGGGCTTATATAGGATTATTCAATGCCTGAAGGGCATTTCTATGATAGCCCAGGGCACCGCCCTGGGGAAAGGGGCCTAATCATTCATTCCCATAGCCCCGAAGGGGCGCGCTAAATTGCACGTCGTGATTCCGCCGCCGGATTTATCTCACCAACGCATGCCCCCATTATGCTCATGCCAATTCCCCGACAAAACCTTTCTCACTACCGACTGCAGCAAACGTTTAATTTGCAAGACGTTATTTCGTTTGGCGGCGGCGACGCATCGATGTAAGTGGATTTTACACGACGGCAATTGCCATCGTGTTACAGTGCAATTGCAGTGATGGAAAGTTGGGGGGGAGCGGAATAGGGGTCGGGGATTAGAGATTAGGGATTAGAGATTAGGGTTCAGGGTTCAGCACTCAGCATTCAGCACTCATCCTTCATCCCTCATCCTCCCCTCGCCCTTTGGGAGAGGGGGCGGGGGTGAGGACCGATTCCTCTTTTTGAAATAGCATGGCAATATCTTTATTGAGTTGCTTTTCAAACGACTTGGCCCAAAGCACGCGATCCTTGTCGCGGAGGATTGCAACCTCGGGCATCTTATTCTGAACAGCCTCGATATACATATTGTATCTATTCCAGAGATCTTCAAAACGCGCCTTGTCCGGGATGGCCTTATAATCTCCGCCAAGTTGTTCGCAGACCTTGACGTCATAGACGGTGAAATTATCCGGCCAAAGCACGGAAAGTATGGCCGAAGCGATGGGCAAGCGGAATCCCCACTTCTCGATGAGGATTCTCATTTTCTCCTTCTCCGAATCCGCATCGGCCAACGATTTGGTCACGTCGCCGACAATGGCGTCGAGGTCTTTTCGCCTATGCCCGTCTTTCTCCAGCAGTTTCTTGGCGATTTTCGATTTTGCCCGATTCGCCTTCCAGACGATGATGCAGAAAAAGTCGAAGGCGCTGAGTCGGCGGTCGCGCTCGAAATTCGCCCGCACCACGTCGAACAAATACCTTTCAAGATCGCAAAGTTTCAAATAGTCCATCCGATTGTCTTTCAAATATCACAAAAATATCTCCTCTCGCCCATTGGGAGATGGTTAGGGTGAGGGCCAATTTATCTTAGTTATCCTTAACTTCAGTGAGACCGAAATATGCCCGTTCCCAAAATTCTGACTTTTTGTAGGGTGCTGCCTTGGTTTTTGGCAAGAACATCCGCACAATATTCCGAAGAGATTCCTTGGCCAGAATCGCTGCATCAGCAAGTTTTAACTTCTTATGGCCGACGTTCCATTTGTAATCCGATAAGTTGCTTCCGTGCGCGATCTTGCTACGAATCCTGTATAAATCTTTTGCTTCGAGGAAGGCATTATATCGTTCTTCGGGAGTATTGAACAAAGTTGAGTAACGAAGGGAAAAACGGTATTCTTGTCCGCCTTGGAGCAGCGCCTCCATGCCAACAACAGCATCTATGACTTGGTCGTAAGGCTGAGATCGGGTTTCTGCGTCTGCGAGCCGTCTACAAGCTAATTCCATTGCAGGTTCATTCATTTGAAAAATAAGAACGGCATGCTCACGCAATGGGATTTCTTCTTCCTCAGATATACGATAGCTGCCAAGTGCCGGATTCATATCCCCACGGAGACAATGGTACAACCCAATCGGACAGAATTTAATAGGCTTGAAAAAGACATAATCAAATCCAACTTGCCCTGCTTTGAAGGTACGAAGGCATAGTATCGCATTATCCAATAAAGTCTGCGTCATGTGGAAAGGAGCAGCTAAAAAAGAGTTCTCTTTTTTTGTACTACCCTCTATTCTTTTATCAACTTCTATTTCCCCCTCGATAACAAATTCATACGGACCAGAGAGCCGAGGGCGAAGAAAACCTTGAGTTGTATGTATGGTGGATATTTCCTCTTCGCTTAAGCGTCGGATGGATAGATTCTTTGGTAATGCAAGGTTATCAGAGGTCATACGATAATTCTGGAGTTGCGCTTGGAATCTTATGCGTACAGTCGGCTGGTCCATAAACTCCTCGAACTCATTGACTATGGTATCAACCGAAGTTTCATCGCAGTCAAAAGTTCGGCATCTGAGATAAAGCTGCCTGAGGGCGACATCTAGTAAATACACATCCGAATCACAAATTCGGTGTCCTCCGAAGTCGACAAGACTAACTGTTCCACCATATTCAGGATAATAGGTGAGAAGTAAAGCTGCGAAGCCCTTGGCCGCTTCAGCTAACAGTTCACGATTCCTCGTCAGTATTTTATGGAAATCCGGACGCTTCTGAGGTTTACTGCGCCATTGGCCTTCGTTAACTTTAGTCCAGACTTCATAAGGCGTTGTCAATTGCCCCTCTTTTTCATGGAGGATCGGTAAAGAAGCTAAAATAGCCTTCTTCAATGCAACCTTAATATCGTTGTGCATAGATAATCACTCCGACCTTTACTGTGCTAGATGCATTCATGCTTATTCAGCAATATCACATATTTTGGCAGCTTTATCTGTTTCACTTCCACGCGGCGCTCGATTTTCTTTATGTCTTCGGCCGGCGGCAGTTGTTCGGGCACGATGCCGCTCGTTGTTACTTGTGTAAAGAGGGAAAATGGGAAAGGGGTGAAATGGGAAAAGCAAGAAATCATCAGTCACTTGGCTTTTTCATTTCGCATCCTTTCGGGAAATCATTTCAATGGACATTAGTATAAGTAGTCAGTGCGAAGTACCAATACCCCCCGGGGAGGATTTATAGGGAAAAAGGAGAGAGGTTATAGGTGATTTGCAAAAGGCCATAGGCGGGCGGCCCTCACCCCCGCCCCTCTCCCGAAGGCGAGGGGAGAGTGCTGAACCCCGAACCCGAATACTGAACCCTGAACCCCGAACCCTGAACCCTTTATGCCGGGATGGTGTAAAAGGGATATATGGGGGATAATGGCTATATAACTAAGCTGCCCTCACCCCCGGGTACCCTTTGGGTGCCTCTCCCGGCAGGAGAGGGGAGATGGGAACTTACCGGCATGCCGGAACATCTAAACTAATGAGCCTGACGTGAGCGATGACGCTAATTTGATCGCCGAGACCCTGGCCGGGCAAAGCGCGGCCTTTGGAAAGCTGGTCGAAAAGTATCAGGACCGGCTTTTTAACACCCTTTCGCACCTGGCGGGCAATGCCGAGGACGCCCGCGAGATAGTGCAAGAGGCATTTGTCCAGGCGTTTATTAAATTGGACTCGTTCCGCGGCTCCAGCGCGTTTTATACTTGGTTATACCGCATCGCCTTTAACATAAGCGCCGGATGGCGGCGAAAACGCAGGCCCGTCGGCTCGATCGAGCAGAACCGCGAACAAATCGGGATGGAACCGATGGACAATGGCCTGGGACCGGTGGAACAACTCGAATCGAAGGAGCGCTGCCGCCAGGTCCGGCATGCATTGGGGCAACTAAGCGACGAACATCGCAAAATCCTGGTGCTGCGTGAAATTGAAGGCTGCGGATACGAGACCATCGCGGAAATTTTGGACCTGCCCGTGGGCACGGTGCGAAGCCGGCTGCACCGGGCAAGGATGCAATTGCGCGAGGAGTTGATAAAAGTCGACAGCTTTCAGCAATCAGCCGTCAGCCGGAAACTGACCGCCGATCGCTGAAAGCTGATTGCTGACAACTGATAGCCGAGAGCTATTATGAACGATGATCTGCAAAACGAAATACTGAGCGCGTATCTTGACGGGGAATTGACCGCCGAGCAGCGGGCGCAGGTCGAACATTTGCTGGCGACAAAGCCTGCCGCCAGGAAACTGCTGGAAGAACTGCGCGCGCTTAGCGCCACGCTAAAAGCATTGCCGCGGCACAAAGTGGGCGATGATCTGAGCGACATCGTACTGCGAACGGCCGAACTCCGCATGCTGACCGAGCCGGCGGACGGGGGAAAAACAGGGGCGGACGCTTTAACGGAGCAAAAACACGAAGAAAAGCAAGAAATGGGGACATGCGTCTTGGAGGAGCCAGTCCCCATTTATTCAACAATTCTCCGCCGGCTGAAAAATCCCCGCATGTGGGTTTGGGAGATCGTGATTGTCGCCGTGGCCGTAATGCTGGTGGTGTACTATCCCAATCAGAACGCCAATCGGAACGCCGTGCCTGGAAATGCGGAGCGAAATATCGCCATGGCGACTAAGCCGGAAGAAAAACCTGCTTCTTCGCCACAGTCCAGCATGCGGGCGGCCCCATCGCCTGCCACAGTCGAAATGAAGGAATCGCTGGACGTGCAAATAGTTCGAGGAAAACGGTCAGGTACGACCGGGGGATCAGGATCTGCACTGGCTGTGCCAGTGGCACCCAGTGAACAGTCAGCGGCACCCGATGTTTCTGCACTGGTTGAAAAGAAGCCATTGGCAACAGATGGAGTTGCATCGGCTGATAAGAAGTCAGTGGCGGCAGTTGAAGCACCGACCTTGCGAAAGGCCGGCGAGGAGGTTGGCAAGACGGATGCGTCAAGTCGGCTAGAAGGTTCGGAAAAGCAGGCCGAAGGCAAGTCTGCCGCGGTTCCGGAAATGCCCGCCCGGGATAGAGCCGAACTGGCAAAAAAAGATGCCACAACATTCGACGAT
>JBEKZY010000300.1:0-6255 GCA_049509395.1 Thermoguttaceae bacterium
CAGATAGGCCAGGCCGAAACGCAGGGCGTCGGCCCCGAATTTATCCATCACGTCGATCGGATCGACGCCGTTGCCCTTCGACTTCGACATGCCTTCGCCGTATCCGTCGAGGATTTTCGGATGGATGTAGACTTCGTGGAATGGGACTTTGCCCACGTTCGTGAGCCCGGTGAGCACCATTCGGGCGACCCAGAGCGTAATTATGTCGCGGTTTGTTATTAGCACGCTGGTGGGGTAATAGTATTCCAATTCGGGCGTTTTTTCCGGCCAGCCGAGGGTGGAGTGCGGCCAAAGGGCGGAACTGAACCATGTGTCGAGGACGTCCAAATCTTGCCTCGCTCCTTCTTCAGTCAACTTATGTTCGATTAGCGGGTGACCAGGCTCAACACATATGCCAAGGAACACGCTTCCATCAACATCTTGATAGATCAATTGGATGGTAACATGCTTATCTTCTTCTTCAGTAAGAAAGTCCAACTTCCATGGCACACGGGACGAATCAGGCGGAGCTACTATAACAGGACGAGCCAATAGAAAATACCAAACTGGAATTTGATGTCCCCACCAGAGTTGGCGGCCGATGGGCCAGTCGCGTTTTTCGCCGAGCCAGTCGAGATAGCCTTTGGCGTAGCGGTCGGGAATTATTTTGACGCGGCCGTCGGTTACGGCGTCCATTGCCGATTGGGCCAGTTCGTCCATTTTGACGAACCACTGGTCGGTCAAAAACGGTTCGATGGGCGTTTTCGAGCGGTCGCTGTGGGCAATCTCTATCTGTCGATCCTCGATTCTTTCCATGAGGCCGAGTTTTTCCAGGTCGGCCACCACGTTATCGCGGGCTTCCATAACGGCTTGGTCCCGGTATGGCCCGGCGTTTTCGTTTAAAGTGCCGTCGGGATTGAGAATGTTGACCGCGCCGATCTCGAGATGCCGCTGCCACACGTCGTAGTCGTTCGGATCGTGGGCTGGAGTGATTTTCACGCAGCCGGTGCCCAATTCGGGCTTTGCCCAATCATCGGCGATTAGCGGAATCGGCCGATTCAAGAGCGGGAGCATAACCTGACGGCCGTCGAGGGCCATGTCACGAAGCTTTTCCAGATACGGCAGCATTTCCCGGCGGCGGCGCTGCACTTCGTCTAATTGTTCTTGGATAGCCGGCTTATCTTTTGACGGGGCTGCCGCCAGGCGTTCTTTTAATTCCGCCTCGGCCGCTTTCAGGGCTTCGGCCGGATGGGGATGCACTGCCACAGCCGTATCGCCCAGCATGGTCTCGGGCCGGGTTGTGGCCACAGTTATGTGCTTGGGTTCGCCCGGCTTTGGATCGATGATGGGATAGTTGATGTACCAGAAATGGCCTTCCACGGTTTCGTGGAATACTTCGTCGTCGCTAACGGCCGTTTGCAGGAACGTGTCCCAATTGACCAGTCGTTTGCCGCGATAGATTTTACCATCTTTGAACAGCCTGAAGAAAGTTTCTCGCACGGCCCGGGCGCATACTTCGTCCAGAGTAAATCGCGTTCGCTGCCAATCGCAGGAACAGCCCATCTGTTTTAGTTGGCCGATGATCCGCGATTCATAGTCGTTTTTCCACTGCCAGATGCGGTTGACCAGGCCTTCGCGGCCCAGTTCATGGCGGGAGAGTTTTTCCTCCTGCAACAATCGGCGTTCGACCACGGCCTGGGTGGCTATGCCGGCGTGATCGGTGCCGGGCATCCACAGGGTTTCGTAGCCTTGCATGCGTTTTTGGCGGATGAGGATGTCTTGCAGGGTGTTGTTCAGGGCGTGGCCCAAGTGCAAGGCCCCGGTGACGTTTGGCGGAGGAATGACTATGCAATACGGCTTTTTTTCCGGATTAGGCTCCGAATGGAAATAGCCATTTTCCTCCCAAAAACTGTACCATTGCTTCTGGGCGGCGGCATGATCGTATTGCTTGGGGAGATCGTTTATCGTTGTGTTAGTTGACATCGTTTATTCTTATTATTAAGCAGTGGAAAGTTGACCGGACGATTGTTTATTGGGTATCAGGAAAATTTCGTTGATAGCCGGCGGTCAACGACCGCCGGAGTAAATCCGAATTTTCACCGGCGGCTGTTAGCCGCCGGCTATTAATTTATGTGAAACAGCAAGCGGTTTCAATCAGAAACCTAAATGTTGCCTTTCGTCTTCTTTTTCTTCGTCTTTGCACAATTTGTACTCGAAGCTGTCGACCAGTGCGATCCAGCTTGCTTCGATGATATTTTCGCTTACGCCGACGGTGCCCCAGACGTCGTTTTCGTCCTGGCTTTCGATGATTACGCGGACTCCGGCGGCGGTGGCGGCATCGGAGTTTATTACCCGGACTTTATAATCGACCAGGTGTAATTTGACCAGGTTGGGGAAACTGCCGTTAAGGGCCTTTCGCATGGCGGCGTCCAGGGCATTGACCGGGCCGTCGCCTTCGGCCACCTCGTGGCGGACAACGTCGCGGATGCGGATTTTCACGGTCGCCTCAGTGCGAATCTGGCCGTCGTACTCATTCTCCACGTTTACGTGATAGCTTATCCGCTCGAAATGCGGCCGGAACGTGCCCATGCACTTGCGCACGAGCAGGTCGAAGGAGGCGTCGGCGGTCTCGAACTGGTAGCCGGCGTTTTCCATGGAAACCACCTTTGCCAGGATTTGTTCCATGAGTTTGGGGTCGGAGGGTATATTGTGCCGGCCGGTGAGGGCTTCGATGTTCGATCGGCCGGAGAGTTCGCTTACCAGGATCCGCCGTTCGTTGCCCACCAGTTCCGGATCGAGGTGCTCGTAACTGGCCGTATTTCGGGCGATACCGCTGACGTGCATTCCGCCCTTGTGGGTGAAGGCGCTTTTGCCCACGAAGGGCTGATTGGCGCGAAAATTCATGTTGACCATCTCGTACATGAATCGCGATAGTTCGGTGAGATGCCCGATGCCGCCGGGATTGAGCACTTGGTAATCTTTTTTCTTTACTGCCAGATTGGCTATGACCGAAATCAGGTCGGCATTTCCGCAGCGTTCGCCGAAACCATTGACGGTTCCTTGAACCTGCACGGCCCCGGCATCGACGGCGGCCAGGGTGTTGGCCACGGCCAAGTCGCAATCGTTGTGCGTATGGATGCCCACCGGCACGGTCAAGGCGGCGACGGTGGAGCGGGTGATTTCGGCGATTTCCTCGGGCATCGAGCCGCCGTTGGTGTCGCAAAGCACGATCATCCCGGCGCCGGCTTGGGCTGCGGTTTGGATGGTTTTAAGCGTATAATCGGGATCGGCCTTGTAGCCGTCGAAGAAATGTTCGGCGTCGAAAATCACATGACGGTCGGCGGCTTTCAGATAGGCGACGCTGTCGGCGATCATGCGGAGGTTTTCGTCGAGCGTGGCCCGGATGACCTCGGTGGCATGGAAGGCCGAAGATTTGCCCACCAGGGTTATAACTGGGGCCTGGGAATCGAGCAAGGCACGGATGCCGGGATCGGATTGGACGTTGATATCCTTTCGCCGCGTCATGCCGAACGCGCAGACTTTTAGATGCTTCAAGCCCAATTCGCCGACCCGCTGGAAGTATTGGGCGTCTTTTTCGTTCGAGGCCGGGTATCCGCCCTCGATGAAATCGAAGCCGAGATCGTCGAGGCGTTTGGTCAGTTCCAGCTTGTCGAGCAACGAGAAACTGATGCCCTCGGCCTGGGCGCCGTCGCGGAGGGTGGTGTCGTAGATTTCGATGCGTGGCATTATTAGTACCTCAGTGGTCAGGGTTCGGGGTTCAGGGTTCAGGATTTAAAAATACGTTTCAATTAAATGCTGAACCCTGACCACTGAACCCTGAATCCTTAAATAAAAAAAACCCCAAGGCCGTTTTGGCCTCAGGGCTTGGTTAGTCGGTCGTATGCCGGAAAGCCCTTTGGCCGCGTTACCCAATAATAATGACAAGTACTACGCCTACAAAGGCGAGTATTTTGCCGATTATCGGATTTGCGACCAGGGTAAACATGTTTCCGGCAGTTTTTAGTATCAATAAATTCAACGGTTCATAGTCCCCTCTCCCTCCGGGAGAGATTATAAATCACTCCCCTCTCCCTCCGGGAGAGGGCTAGGGTGAGGGCTTTGCTCAATTATTCAAATTTACATGCTTATCTTGTGATTGTCAACCGATTCCATCCATTCTTATGGGTGGTTAAAGCGAGGCGAGCCGCCTGTGTTAGCGGTATGAGGGTGAATCTTTATAGATCCAGCTCATATTGGTCGGATATTCTTTGGACTGATTCTTTCAGGCGGGGGTTCAATTGCATTGCCTTGCGCAGATCGTTTTTTGCATCTTCCGTATTTCCTAATATGGCATTAGTCGCTCCTCGATTGCCATAGGCTTCCGCAGAATTTGGGTTGAGTTCAATGGCCTTGTCGCAGTCGGATAAAGCTTTATCGGGTTGGCCGGCTCTGATAAAGGCGGCGCCTCGGTTGAAGTATGCCATGAATAATTTTGGATTGAGTTCGATGGCCTTGCTGAAGTCGGATATAGCTTCGTTTAATTTGCCTGCTCTGCGATAGGTGGTTCCCCGGCTGCAATACGCCACGGCATTTTTTGGATCGATATCGATGGCCTTGTTTAAGTCGGAAATGGCGTCGGATAATTTGCCTGAATTGCCAAGGGCATTTGCCCGGTTGCAATATGCCATGGCAGAATTCGGGTTGAGTTCTATGGCTTTTGTGCAGACAGAAATAGCTTCGGTTAATTTGCCTGATTTGATATAGACGGTTCCCCGGGTACTGTAAATGCCTGCGAGAAGGCCATTTTTATCAAGTAGTTTAATTTTTGGATGGATATTTAGAGGATTGTTTTTGTCATTAAGTTCCCAGTTATCGCCTACATTGGCGTACGCATCCGCTAATAAAAATTCTTTGCTAACACAATCTCTTAACGTTAGATCCACTTGCATGGTCTTGTTATTATGCAGGCCAACTTCGCAAGCAACATGCCCCATGCGATCAGGCAATTGACCTTTAGAACGTTCCAGAACATCGACGGCTTGTATTGCCAATCCCATGGAATTGCCCAAAATATAAAATAACTGGGTATAACCGAGACAATGGGCCTTTTTGTCTTTTACAACAATAGCCAAATCAAAATATTTCCAATTACTCTCAACTTTAGTATCCGCGGGAGCTATCTCTTTTTTTATAGTTTGAGCAAGTTGGTTGACTGCCTCTTCCTCCACTTGGGCATATTGATCCCAGGAAATCTTTTCTTGTTTTACATCTTCGGCCGCCTGGCAGAGCTTTTGATACAAGACATCGCATTTCCAAGGCTGGATCATCTTAACAAAATCTGACGCCACCTGATCCGAATACTCGAAGTCCTTGACCGACTGATATATTTTCTTCTCAAGATTGTCGGCGGCATTTGACGTGGAGAGAGTATTATTGGCCGACGGCCCTTCGGCACCTAATCCTTGTTTGATGGGTAATAATTGGATTGCAGTGGTGATGATGATGGCCAGCAATGTCCGGCCCAGAAAAGACGAAATCGTGGCGGGTTGGGGGATGTTTCGCAATTTCAAATTTGAAATCGGTCTGAAATGCCGCCTCATTAATTCATATAACCATTGTTGCGCCATGGTTGTGTGTTCCAATTTCAAGGTTCCCAAAAGAGTGGATCGTTACATAGCCAACCAATAGTATAGTCGTGCGCTTTTAAGACCTCAATTACCTACAGACGGGCGGCCGTGATTTAACTACCTTTTTTTCGGTTGTTTGCGTTTTGATTTTGCGTGCCGTTTTAAGGCTTGATCAATTTTTTCAACGGTACGAACTGTCGGGGAGTGCTTGCCTGATTCCAATCTGCTGAGCGTTTCCTGGCGAAGTCCGGCCAGTTTGGCTAACTGTTCCTGGGTCAAACCCAAAGCCTGCCGCTCTTTTATAATGTCCCGCGCAATGGAGACGCGAATGTAATCCAGGGCGGGCCGATTGCCTTTTGCATCTGCTGGAGGATAAGCCGGCAAACTTGATTCCGCCTTGCTTGCATGTCGTTCCAAATTTAACAGCACAGATTCCTCGACCAGTACAAAACGTTTGCCCTTGATATCTATTATTTGTCGAATCATTTCGTTTTACTCCTTATAGAAACCGGCGCGATGGCCGATTTTTTCGATGAATATATAATTGGTTTTGACATAAAATTGGAGTCTGTAATCGCCGGTTCTCATGCGGAAACGGCCAGCCAATCTGCCTGACAACGGTTTGACTCCGCTTACTTCGGGCCAGAAT
>JBEKZY010000301.1:0-6243 GCA_049509395.1 Thermoguttaceae bacterium
TTAAACTCGGGCCGAGATAGAGCAAAACTTGCGGCCGGCGGAGTGCTTGCGATTATAGCCTTTCCCGCATTGATACTATTGGTCAATTTCACTTTGTTGCGGCATCACTCGCAATGGGTCACGACCCGTTTTGCCCCCTTGTCGTTGATCCATTATTGGTGGAATGGATTGTTTATTCCCGCGCCGGTCGATGCCGCGGGGGATAAGCTCCAAATCCAATTATATGTTTCCTTTGGACGGATGATTGCCATATATGTTCCGGCATTGGTCAAGGGTCTTTCGCCGCTGTTTGCATTACTCATGCTGGGCGGGATGTGGGGATGGCGCCGCGTTTGGGCTCGCCGCGATCATCAACCGATGTTTTACTCCGGCTTGGCAATCATGTCGGCCACCTGGATTCATGCCTGGTGCGCGAAAGGGTCGTGCGATCGCTATTTTCTGCCCATGGTGTTGTTTGGGTCTTCGTTCGCGGCCTTGGGGCTTTTGGGTTTCAGCGCACGATTGCTTGGTTTTGCCGAGCAGTTAAAAAGGAAAGTGATTTTACGGCATGCCGCCGTTTTCGCTCCCTTGATAATCGTCGCTTCTGTGGGTTGGTGCGCCGCCTTTTCGGGCCCCTACGAACGCCGCGGAGCCGAAGTAGAATTAGCCGAATGGGTGCGCCGACAATACGGGTCTTCGGCCCTGATATTTGGATCCGAAGGCGTAACGCCGGTGGTAGCCTATTATGCCAAGGCAAACTGGGCCACGCTGGCTATGACCATGGATGACGCTACTGTCTTGGAGCAAGTCAAGCAGCTCAAGCCCGACGTAATTCTGCTGTCGGCGAGGCGGCGCAAAGAATTGTTTGATACAAAACAACTTATCGGTAAGATTGAAAAAATGGAATATACCGAAATCGATCGAACCAAACTACCGCGCGGAACGGATGACGTGCTGATGGTTTTATGCCGAGGTGAAGTCCTGCCACCGGTCAACATCGAGACCGGCTGCAAGACGATCTCGCGAAGATAAAAGGACTACTCGTAAAGAACAAGGGCTGTAACGCCCTAACGCAACGGATTGCGTCATGATCTCCCTGGCCTTGATATTCTCCATTACCTTCACGGCATCATTGGTGCTGACGCTGATCGTCCGCGCGGCGGCCTTGCGCTGGGGAATCGTCGACCGGCCCGACGGCCAGAGAAAACTCCATAACGGCATCAAGCCCTTGGGCGGAGGCGTGGCCGTTTATTTTTCGATGATCTTAGGACTTCTGGCGGCCAATTATCTGAATTATGGATCCTGGCAAAGCCTGTGGGAGCTTTCGCTGGTAGTTATATTTGCGGGCGGTATTGTCTGCCTTTTCGGCCTGATCGACGACATTTACCGCCTGAATGCCCGTTTCAAGATCGCCATGCAAGTGTGCGCGGTTTTGCCCATCGCTCTTGCAGGATACAGCATCGATAAGGTAGTCGCATTCGGATACAGGATCGAACTTGGCCCACTGGCCATCCCGATCACGGTTCTCTGGCTTATCGGCTGCATAAATGCCCTGAATTTGATCGACGGCATGGACGGCCTGGCCTCGGTGGTCGGTCTTTCCACGGCAGCCATGATGGGTCTGATCGCCGCCAGCGAAGGGCGGGCCCATGTAAGCATTATTGCCTTGGTTCTATCAGGCGCATTGGCCGGATTCCTGGTGCTTAACCGTCCGCCGGCCAGCATCTTTCTGGGCGACTCGGGAAGCATGGTCATCGGTCTGATTGTGGGCGTGCTGGGAATGCAAGGATCGATGAAAACTTCGGCCACGCTTGCCATCACCGCGCCCGCGGTCGTGATGATTCTGCCGATGTTTGATATCGTCGCCGCCGTGATCCGCCGGGAGTTGTCCGGCCGGCGGTTCTACTCGCCGGACCGCGAGCACATCCACCATCTCCTTCTTGCTCGAGGATTGACTCCTTGGCAAGTTTTATGCATTCTGGGGGCGTTGTGTTTGACAACCGGCGCCGCCGCCACGGCAGCCACGATTTTTCGCAAAGACGCCCTGGCGTGGATCACCGCCATGGTCCTGGTTGTAATGATGATTCGCATGAAATTATTCGGACATCGCGAATTTTCCCTGTTGCGCGAAACCGTGCTTAGACAATTTTTAGCCTTCACCAGGTTTTTTCATCGAACTCGCCGGTCCGGACAATCCAGCTTTACCGGACACCCAGCCATAACCCTAGAAGATGCCTGGCAAACCCTTGTAACCGGGATTAAACCTTGGAATATCCGCCTTTTGAAATTGACAATTCGCCGCGGTCCAATAACCGGACTGCGTTATTGGATCGACCCGGGAATCAATAAGACTCAAAAATGCCGCTGGTCTATAGCCGTTTCGATAGGCCGGCGCGACGATCGGCTTTGTGAGCTTACCGCCGAAGGATTGGAAAAACCCCGCGAACAAAGTCAGTTGATTGCACTAACCGACATGCTCAAGTCATTTGGCAATCGCTTATGCGAGCAGGCTGACGATGCGGAGGTCCTGCCGTTTTTAACAGAAATTCGCACCCAATCGCCCGAGACTCGAGAAGAGCGCAGGAAAGCGGCGTAAACAATTATCAATACTCAGAGGTTGTCCGCCGGTTTTCAATAAAGACGGTATTATTACGTCAACTCCGACCCGGAGATAATCTGCAAATGTATGACATGCCAGACACCATTCCCTTGCCTCAAACAAGACCGGATCTCGACATAGGAGTAGTGTATACCCACGAACGCGATATGATGCCGCCCCTGTTGTCGTCTTTAAAGGCTTCGGGCAATGGTTTGCGCATGCGCCTGATTCTTATCGACAATATTTCCGAACATGGCGTAGAGCCTTACCGTGATTATTTTTCAGACGCGATCGTCCTCTTGAATACCCGGCGCCTGCACTATGCCGCGAATCTCAATCAAGTGCTGCACGCCTCGACGGCGAAATACATTTTACTGCTTAACACCGACATGTATTTCGATCCCGAAGAGCAATGCCTGACCCGAATGGTCGCTTTTATGGACACGCATCCCGATTGCGGCATTGCCGGCTGCGGGCTGTATCATGCCGACGGAGATTTCGCTTACCCGGCGCGCCGCTTTCAGAGCCTCTCGACGATTATGGCCCGCCGCTTGGGCATGGGCCGGCTCTTCCGGCAATCGCTGGACAACTATTTTTACCGCGAACACGCTATTACCGATAGTTTCCCCTGCGATTGGCTCTCCGGCTGCTTCATGATGATTCGCCGCGAGGCCTTCGAAGACGTGGGATGTTTCGACGAAGGCTTCATCAAGTATTTCGAGGACGTGGACATGTGTCTGCGCATGGCCCGGGCAGGATGGCAAGTCATGTATCACGGCGGAACATATTGCTATCACCTCGAGCAAAGGGGCAGCAAACGATTCTTCTCGCTCGACGCCCGCAAACACCTTCGCTCCTATCTGCGATGGATGTGGAAATGGGGCTTTACCCCGGATCACTACACAGCCCCTCCCGCCAGCCGCCGCATTGCCGGATAAAGGATTCAGGATTCAGGGGTCAGGATTCAGGGGTAGAGGGTAGGGAAAGGTGGGCAGCAGATAATTCTTATCCGTTAATTCGCCCTGCATACCCCATACTCCGTACTTTTGTGTATGATATACTCATCCATTATGCAAGGTATAATATATATCTATAATCAAGACGTTCTGAATTCCTACCAAAATTATCCATTTGGGTCCTGAACCCCGAACCCTGAACCCTCAAATAATGCACTCCACGATATCAAAACTCATCGCGGCCAAGCCGGTGGTTGCCGACGGCGCTTGGGGAACCAACGGGCCGGTGATTTCCGACGGCGCCTGGGGAACCCAATTACAAATCCGCGGCATGCCTTTAGGTTCGACTCCGGATGCTTGGAATCTGGTCCAACCTGAAAAAGTCGAGGAGGTTGCCCGAGCCTATGTCGAAGCCGGCAGCCAGGTGATTTTAACCAACACCTTTGGCGCAAATCGCTTCATCCTCGGCCGACATGGAATGGGGGATAAGGTAACCGAGATCAATCGCATAGGCGTGGAAATCTCCAAAAGAGCCGCCAAAGGCAAGGCTATGGTTTTCGCTTCGATCGGGCCCAGCGGCATAATGCTTTTGATGGGCGACGTAAGCATGGATGAATTGCAGGAAGCTTTCGCCAAACAAGCCCGGGCCCAGGCCGCCGCCGGCGCCGATGGAATTGTTGTCGAAACCATGTCCGATTTGACCGAGGCCAAACTGGCCCTTGCCGCCGCCCGGGAAACCGGTCTGCCCGTTGTGGCCAGCATGACTTTCGATTCCGGGGCCAAGCACGACCGCACGATGATGGGCGTTACGCCCGAACAAGCCGCCGAGCAGTTGACCTCAGCCGGAGCCGACGTGATCGGGGCTAATTGTGGCCGGGGCATCGCCGATTACGCGCCCATCTGCGCCCGCCTGCATGCCGCCACGGATAGACCCATCTGGATCAAAGCCAACGCCGGCCTGCCGCAGATGATAGATGGCAAGGCAGTATACACTCAAACGCCCGATGAATTCGTCTCCTTTGTTCCGCAACTCGTCCAATCCGGCGCATCCTTCATAGGCGGCTGCTGCGGCACCACGCCGGAATTCATCAGGGCGATAAGAGCTAAATTTAGCGGCAATTAATACTCAGGTAATAAAAATCGTTACTTTTCCGGGGCTCAATAATCAACCGTCTCACGATTTATCCCGTTACACCGCCACCGATTCCCTCTGGGATATCGTAACTGGCAGCATCGCCGGTTTGGGAACCGGAGCAACGCGAGGCAGGGCTGAATGGCACAGATCGGCTTCCGGCCGATCTCCGACGGCCGCGTTGCGTTCATAAAAGGTCTTGGGCTCGTAAGTCCAACCGGAGGCCAGGCGTTTTTCCTCCTTGCGGATTTGACGAAACGCCCATAGGCCGCCAATTGCAGAATAGACCCGCGATTTCCAGCCATACTCGGCGTGCAGATCTTTGAGTAGCGCCGATACTTTCGCGTACGTCGCCGGATTGTCGCGATAATACAATTTGGCCGCTCCTACCAGCGCCGAAAACGTAGTGCCCAATTCGCGGGCTTCCCAGGCATAGCGGTCGCGAATGCAGGCATCCGGGTGATTCTTGTAACGCAGCCATCCGGTCAAGGTGGTACGCACGATGCGCACCACGCTCGGGCCGTTGCGTTCGAAGTCGCGGTTAAATGCGCGAAGCATGAACTCGGCCGACTGTTGGTCGTTGATATTAGGATGCCGGTAGTTGAAAATAAGCTGCCCGTGGATGTCGCTGATGTGATATTCGCTTTCGTCCTTCATCAATCCCTTGGCCGAAAGTTCGGCATGAAGCGGCGTGCCCGGAATCGGGGTGTAAAGCATGAATTGATGGAAATCGGTTTCGTGCCGGGCGGCGTAATCCAAGGCCTCGTCGATGTTCTCGGGCGTGTGGTTTTCCAGACCGATGATGGTCGAGCCCAGCACGCGGATGCCGTGCGACTGCAATCGGCGAACCAACTCGAAGGTATCCACGCCCTTAAGTTTGGTGTATTGGCTGTTTTCGCCTTCGATTCCCATCCACACCCAGGTTATACCCAGGCGCACAAGCTGATCGATGTCATAAGAGCAGAGCACCTTGGCCGAACTGAATACGTCCAGCGACCAGGATTTCCCGTGCCGTTCCATCAATTCCAAAAGCCGCAATGCGCGTTTGCGGTGAAAAAGGAAGTTTTCGTCCATCACGAAAAACGAGCGGACGTGCATATGCTTTTCCATTTGACACATCACGTCGAACAGTTCGTCGCCGGATTGATAGAAATGAACGCAATTGCCTTTTCCCCCGAACATCGCCGAGGTGGAGCAAAAATTGCATCCCATGGGGCAGCCCACCGAAGGAATAAGCGTGGCGGCAACCTCGCCTTTCTGTTCTTGCACCGATATGCCGACATTTCGGGTGCCAAAACCCGACATGATCATGGGATGGCGCACCGGCTGATTCACGTTTTCGCCCAGATATTGCCGGAACCATCGCACACCCTCGCCCTTGACTATGTAATCGGCGTCGATCCGCTCGCCCAGGTCCGGAACATTGGCAATATGCCCGCCGATGACGATCATCGCATCGGGCTGATATTGCCGGATCAACTCGCACATCTTTTTGACCTTCAGCATGTTCGGGATGATTGAAGTAATCCCTATGACGTCGTATTGGCGAGTGCGAATTTCTTCAATAAATCGATCAA
>JBEKZY010000302.1:0-6206 GCA_049509395.1 Thermoguttaceae bacterium
CCTACTGATTTATTCTATACATGCTAATCTACCCCGGAGGGGATAATTATCGCGTAACTTCAAGCAACTAAATATCTTAGATGATTTATAAGTCATTGGCAAGATTTCGCCGCCATTGGGCACAATTCAATGCATTTTAAATGCCAATTTACGCAGATATTCACTCTATAGTACTATTATCAATTACCCTGCGTGTTTCTACGTTATTCGTAACCCCAATTATCGGTTTTTGTTTCTGCTTACAGACCCATACTCATCCCGAATCCGGATCACCGCCGGTAAAAAACCCCAAAAAAACGGGAAAAAACGTTGAAAATATGTTTTTCTTGCAGAAAATCCCAGGTTTTTACCATTTTACGGGTTGCTTTTTTCGCTAAACTGACTTAAATCATCATGTCCACACGTTCGGACAGACAAGTTGTTTTCCATATTAACCATACATGGAGGGAGATAGTTTATGGCCAAAGCAGCCAAAAAAGCCCCATCAAAGACCGAGATTCTCAGCAATATCGCCGCTGCAACCGACCTGCCTAAGAAAAAGGTGGCCGAGGTGCTCGAAGCGCTAACTGCTGAAATCAAGAAGAATCTGAGCAGTCGCGGACCAGGCATCTTTGCCTTGCATGGTCTGGTAAAGATCGAGAAGAAAAAGGTTCCTGCCCGGCCGCCGCAAAAAAATTGGCTGAACCCTTTCACCAAGCAATTGGAAGATCGTCCGGCCAAGCCGGCCTCGGTGAAGGTAAAGGTTCGCGCCCTTCGGGCCTTAAAGGACATGGTCGCTTAAGCCGGCCCAAGAAGATCGAATTCAAGCAAACCGCTCGCCCGCACATGACCGCGGCCGAGCGGTTTCGATCTTTTTATCACCCCTTGCTTGCGACCAATCAGTCTCGCCTGCCGCCGATTAATTCTCGGGACTGTGCGAATTTTTACGTCGGGGTGAAGTGGCACGGCCATCTTGGCCGTGTTTCTTCTCGGACTGGAAGTCCGTGCCACCGCTTGACACAAAATTTCTTACAGCCTCTCATCTTCCGTTCATCGGACTCTGACAATGACAATTGTCATGTCGTCTTCTTGCGCCACGTTTCCCGCATAATCACGAGCCGCCTGGTAGATCGCCTCGGCAATCTCCTGCACCGGCTTCTGCCGATGAACCTTTACGGTTTCGAGAACGCGAGTCAGGCCGAACTGCTCGCCGCCAGCCGATCGCGTTTCGAGTATCCCGTCACTGAGCAGCAGAAGAATCTGCTCGTGCTCTAGGATTATTGACGGCCCCTGACCGATTTCTCTTTCTTCCAGGATGCCCAGGGGCAGGCCGGTGCTGGACATTGTAGTAACCTTTCCGCACGCATCGATCAAATGGGCTTCGTGCCCGGCGCCGGCATAGACCAGAGCATGGGTGCTCGGGTCGAGTCTCGCAAAAAAAAGAGTGATGAAACGCCCATATTCCATATCATCATGAATGAGCCTATTCGCCTCAGTGAGGATCTCAGCCGGATCGACGAGTGTGCGTGCCAACGCTCGGAGGTAAGAACGAACCAGAGCCATCAGCAAAGCCGGCCCGATTCCATGACCGCTGACGTCACCGCATATGATTCCGATGCAATCATTGGGCATTGAGATGTAGTCAAACAAATCCCCGCCGGTGGCTTCGGCGGGAAAGCATGCCCCGCCAACCTCAAAACCCGCTAGCACTGGCGGGGCGGAGGGAAACATCCGCTGTTGAATCTGCCGTGCATTTTCCATGTCGCGTTCCATTGCGACAAGCTTGTGATGGGATTGCCGCCAACGATGTTGCAGGGTAGTCACAAGCAACGTCGCCGCGGCGAACGCGACGAAATCCGATCTGTCTTCGACAAGCTCCATCCGTAGTGAATAAACCGGCGATACGAAGAAGAAATCCAATACCAACATCGACAGAATCGAGGCCATGATTCCGGTGGCCCGCCCCGCGTACCAACTCGTAAGGATCACGGCCACGAAGAACAAGAGTACCGGCGGTTGTTCATGCAACGGCCGTATGCCTTGAGTCACCAAGAGGGCTAGAGCCACGCTGCCGATTGCGAACGCGTAACACGTCACCCTGCCAAAGCGAAGAAGGAAAGGTTGGTCGGCGGATGACGGCACGGCAACCGAGAACCCAGCCAAACGTCGGATGTTTTGCCAACTTCTGAACACATGATCCTCACTTCAAGCGTTTGCGCACGTAATGGACGTTCCCTTCCGCACATCCGACATGCTCGACAATCTGCAGGTCTGTAAAACCAGCAACTGTCTTCAATATGATCCGTGCCCGTCGGACAACACGCACCGGTCGTGTTCCCGACTGTACCACCTCCCGCAACTGCTGCTGTGCCTCGTCCGTGAGGCATATAATATTTTCCTTCATGCCGGGTCTTATACCACAGGCATAGATTTCATGGAAGAGATACTAGACTCGTTAGAAAAAGTCGTCGATACATCCGGCGGCCTCGGAGGTAATTGCTGCGGCGCATTATAGGGATTGGTCGTCGGGTTTGGCGGAGTGGGCAATATTTCGGGCATCGGCACTGCGCCTGGAACCGGGACGCCGGGTTGTTGAACGCCTGGCGGCGGAGTGACCGGCATGCATATCTCCGGAGCCGGCGGCGGATTAAGTCGTATTTCCCAACCCCCGCCCAACGCACGGTAAACCGAAATCAGTCCTTGGGCAATCTGCCCCTGCGCTGACGCCCAGGCGTTTTGCTGCGTTATCAAATTCTGTTGGATCAAGGCATAGCGGTTGAAGTCAAAGCCTGTTGGACCCGTCTCGTAAAGATGCAATGCGATGCCGCGGGCGATCTCTCCGGCTTTAACGCTATCGTTAAGAATCTTCGTGCGTTCTTGGGCTTGCAGGAAGGTGACCAGGCCGTCTTCGACTTCCTGGTTGGCCACGAGTACAGTGTTTTGATAGGCCGCTATGAGCTGTTGGAAATTGGCATCCTGTAAGTGGACGTTATTCACAATTCTCCCGTAATTGAGGAGTTTCCAATTAAACGAGGGGCCGACGTTGCCGTTGAATGCTTGGGTGGAAAACAAATTGGCGAATTTACCGGCTGACCAGTCCATCTGGCCGCCTATGGAAAATACGGGGTAAAGATCAGCCTCGGCGATGCCGATTTGTTCGGCCTGCGCGGCGGCAGTCCGCTCTGCCCGCCTGATGTCCGGGCGGCGGCGAAGCATTTCGCAGGGGATGCCGAGGGCTACTTCCGGCGGAGCAGTGGGAATTGATCCGTTGCCTAACATACACATTAAATCGGCCGGGGGTATGCCCAGCAGGGTGCACAATTGATCGTTGGCCTGGCGCATGTCGATTAGCACCAGAGGAATGGCCGCTTCTGTCTGTTTCAATGTGCTTTCGGCCTGTTGAACATCCAATTCGGCAAGTGTGCCAACTCCCAAACGGGTCTGCGTTAGTGCGTAAACGCTCGTCTGCACTTGCACATTCTCGGTTAGCAGTTTGATCAACTCTTGGTCGGTTCGAATCTGCACGTAATTTGAAGCAACGTCGCTCAACAGCGTGACCATCACATCGTCGTAGTCCGCGACGGAAGCCCCCACCTGATCGTCCGCTTGTTGGATAGCCCGGCGCAACCGGCCCCAGAAATCGAGCTCCCATTGCAGATTGAAGTTGAAGTTCCATTGGTTGAAAAACCCGCCTGGAGTGGAACCGAAGCGAGAGTAACTTCCGGAAGCGTTTTGCAATTGGGGGAAAAATTCTCCCTTGGTAATTGCGAGCTGATATCGCGCCTGGAGCACGCGGAAAGCGGCTTGCTTCACTGTGAGATTTTGCCGGTAAGCATAGGCAATCAGGTTGTTCAGCACCGGATCGTTGAATACGTTCCACCACTGGCTTATATCATCGCATTGGCTGCGAATGCGGACGTCGGCGGCATCGATCCAGTTGTTGGCCACGGGGGCCGCAACCGGACAGTAATTGGGCCCTACCTTAAAGCCATTGCGCACGTACTCGCATGGATTCGTGCACCCGGCGAACAATAAAACCAGCGTGGCAGCGGCCGCCATGGAAGTTTGTCGTGATCCAAGTGCTCGGAGCATCCTTGCTATCCTTTAGACGGAAAATTGTTCCACTAAAACAGGCGATGCCAAATTGCCCGCCCGGTTCATCCCGGTGATTATCGTCATATCCATCTAATCAGTCATAGAAGTCAAAAACGGACTTTGTATCAATATCGGCTCAACAGGCGTTACCAAATCGCCCGGTTAGATCCTACCGGTGATGATCGTCATAACCATATAATTAGGCATAGAAGGCATAACCGAACTTTATATCAATTATTACCAGAACATTCGCATTCCTTTGCCGGTAAAACGCGTGTATCCTGCCTATTTTCACTTTCGGTGACTTTTTTCCGCGATTTCTCCTTACTCAGGCGACTCTCGGCCCGACAACATTTTCTTTTCAACCAATAAAAAAGCGAGGAGATTTTTGAAATTATCCCCTCCCAAGCGAAACTTGTATGCCGTTATAGATTTACATCATGGCTAATTCCACCCAGCACTTTGCTCCGACCAATTAATTTCATTTCGCTAACTTAGTCTAATTGTTTCGAGGGTGAAGCCCCCCTGGGCGGGATTCTCGATGGCAGCCGGCGTTGAACCGCCCAAGTCCTTTAGTATTCGCACAGCCACTTGATCTTTGGGTATCTTGGCGACTATATCTTCGAGCTGCGATTTAGCAGCGTCTTTATGTCCCATCATAATGTCCTGATAGGAGAGAACGAATCGCGCATCCATCGCATCTTTATTGTTGTGAATGTAATCCACCAAGGCTTCGAGTTGTTTGGTATAGGTTGGCAGATCATTGTAATAAGCATAAAGCGCGTTCCAATTGGACGGCGGATTAGGGGAATATCCTATGCTTTAGTAGTGACTTTCCTGATACTTAAAAACAGAACCGCAGTTATAAATTTAACGTACGCGCAATATGGGCAAAGAACCGGTTAATTACCGCTACTTGGCCAAAAATACTTCATCAAATAATCAGAAAAGGAGCGAAAAATGAGCAATAACACAGTTGGCACTCTTGCGGATCGTTCTCCGTCGAATCTGCATCCCGCTAAAGACCGTTTCACGGCACCACCTCAATTCGCTCGGAATGCTTTCAATAATCGCCAAAATCCGAACCTCGCTAATACGATGCAGAGATCTCGGCGAGCCGGCCATAAGTATGTTCCCATCAATTCTCTATGGGTAATTAAAATTGGCGATCGGGTTGCGGGCATGGCCCGCCTGGTTCAAGACGGACCGCATTCGGCCGAGATCGTCCTTTTCCGCATCGACCCGGAATGGTCCCACACAAAGGTCCCTTTGAACCTTATTCGTTCGATCCAAAGCTTTTGCCTAAATCATGGGCGACTAAATGTAATTATGCAGTCGCATACCGCTCCCCCCTGGATACTTAATCTGATGAACCAACACGGTATTCTCTTAAAAGAAACAAAACAGGGGCAGAAAAATTAATCGCCTAAGCCAAAGAGATCCGATCTTCCAGACTCTAAAATTACAGAGCCGTGCTTCGCGGCTTTGATTCAAATAGCAGACTCTGCATCTTTAAGTTTTTGCCAAACGATCGTTTCCGAAAATATCAATACCTCTGGTGGTTGGAGAAAAGACGGGAGCAAAAAGATTCTTTTCCTACAACTCACCAGAGGTTCAGGGCTTGCACATGCCGCTCTTCTCGCGCGGCGCCGGACAAGCTGGTTTATTCTTTTTCTATCTGGATAGCCACGTATCGGCTACCCTCCGGGGTACGCAGTAAAAGCAACACGCCCTTTTCCATGGGTTTTTGCCCCAGGGCATTGCTGAAATCTTCAACCGACTTGACCGGTTGCCGGTTGGCCTCGGTGATTATCATTCCCGTGCTCAACCCGGCCAGGTCGGCGGGGCTGCCGGAACGAACGTCCGTAATTACAACACCTTGATCGGCCGACACGCCTAATTGCTCGGCTATTTTCGAAGTCAGGGTTTCCGCTTGAATCCCCAGCTTATCGAATCGGGTTGTCTCGCCTTTCTTCATTTCAATAGCCGGGTTGCCGGCAACACTGGTCTCGGATGGCAGTTCAGCGCTGGTTACATTCAGCGCCATCTGCTTTCCATCGCGGAGGATCAATAGCGGTTCCGTGTTGCCGATCTTGGCTTGTTCCACTAGGCTTTGCAGTTCTCTAGGTCCC
>JBEKZY010000303.1:0-6194 GCA_049509395.1 Thermoguttaceae bacterium
CACTATATACCCAGATCGACGTATCACCCAACGCCTTTCCACCGGCGCCTCAGGCCCGCGGCGAACTAGCCGAGCAGACCAGGCTTTTACGCGATCTAGTCGCTGCCCAGGACCGGCAAAACGAATTGCTCGAGGAACTTGTCACTCAGCTTAGCGCGCCTGGAAAACAGCGCGCTACCGAACTTGGACAATGGAAACAAGCCAATCCTCATTTGGCGCGTAGTTGCCGGCAGGCCACCGAGGCGCTGGGCAAGGTGCAAACGGAATTTCTGGAAACCCTTACCCAGGAAATCAGCGTTAATTACGAGTCGCTTTTAGAAGGCGAATTCATGCTCAACGAATTTGTCGACCGTTTTGGCCCGCGCATGGCCCATTTAAACAGCATTTTGCAGGTCCTTTCGCAACTAAGCGCGGTGCCCAACCCGGCCAATACTCCGAATACGCCCTGATAAAAACCATTGTCATATCTTGAATTACGTCCCGCCTTCCTAAAAGCTCAATCCAGGGAAAAGGGGACAGGCGCCTTTTGCCGGAACGGCCCTTCGGGTGCTTCGCATAAAAGGCGCCTGTCCCCTTTTCCCGCCCGGAATATTTTTTCTCGAATGACGAACACAAAATTATTCCGCGGGACGGTATTATCTCTGCTGGCTTCGTCATTTTTATTTTCTTCATGCACATCGCGCGTTCCAACCGGGGCATCCGATAATTCCACGGGTTCCCAAGCGGCGAAGGTTCCTTCTTTATCGAACGACGCCTGGCCGCTTTTTCGCGGCGACGCCCAGGCCACCGGCGTGGCAAAAGGCGATCTGCCCGAAAAACTGGAGTTCCTCTGGCGTTTCACCCCGCCCAAAGGCGAATTCGAATCAACCGCCGTTATCGCCGAGGGGATCGTCTATGTCGGCGGCTTGGACGGAAATCTTTATGCCGTGGAACTGGCTTCAGGCCAAAAGCGCTGGATCTTTTCCACTCATTCCACGTTTAAAGCCTCGCCCGGCGTGGATCAAGGGCGCGTGCTGATCGGCGACACGGACGGACGCTTCTATTGCGTCGATGCCGCAACCGGCAAGGAGCTATGGAATTTCGATACCGGCGGCGAAATCGATTCCAGTCCGAATTTTCACGGAACAAATGTGATTTTCGGTTCCCGCGATTACAACGTCTATTGCCTCGACGCGGCCGCCGGCGAACCGGCATGGAAATTCGAATGCGACTACGAGGTCCGCTGTTTTTGCTCCATGCTCGACGGCCGATGTTATGTGGGCGGCTGCGACCAAAAATTGCATGTCCTCGATCTGACAACCGGAAAGCAGCTAAGCGAGGTGGAAATTGATTCGCCCACCGGTTCCGCGCCGGCCATTTTCAACGGCATAATCTATCTGGGCGCCCAGAGCGGAGAATTTTACGCCATCGACGCAAAGCTATCGAAAGTTCTGTGGCGCTGCCGGCCGGAAAAAGATGTTTCGGAGGATATCTCCTCTGCCGCTGTTACGGCGGAAGCGGTGATCGTCGGCTCGAAGGACAAAATCGTCCGCGCCCTGGATTCCAAAACCGGCCGGCCTTTGTGGGCATTCGCAACAAAGGGCCGGGTCGATAGTTCGCCGGTAGTTGTCGGCCGCCGCGTTTTCGTGGGTTCGGCCGACGGCCGACTATACGCCCTGGACCTCAAAACCGGCCGAAAACTCTGGGACTACCAGGCCGGGGGCGCAATTCTTGCCTCACCCGCCGTCGCCGCGGGCCGATTGGTGATTGGCACCACCCAAGGCGACCTCCTCTGCTTCGGGGCAAAGTAGCGTGCAGATTATGTCCGTAATGTGTATTTAAAGCCGTGACGGGCAGCATCGGGCACCGACGCGAAGCGTTGATCGAGATGGTCGGTTGGGGCGGTCGCTGTTTGGTTCCGCCCAAAGGTTGTTATGCAACCGAACTATGAGAGGACAAGAATAACCATGTAGCAGTCTATTTTTGGCATGACTTTACAGCTAAACTAATACCACTAAGGAAATATCTCTTATTAACGAGACAACTTTATCATGGTGGGGGTAGACATGAATCGCAAAATCTTGTTATAATCTTAATTATAATTTAGAATTCAAGAGTGCTCTTATATTTATCATTAAGGAGAAAAGGGGTCATTATGATTAACGGCAATACCCCTGCTATCGCTTTCCGCGGAAAACGCGCTTTCACCTTGGTCGAACTGCTGGTGGTTATTGCCATCATAGGCATTTTAATCGCGCTTTTATTGCCCGCCATCCAAGCAGCCCGCGAGGCAGCCAGGCGCATGGAATGCAACAATCATCTGAAGCAAATTGCCACCGCCTGCATTAACCACGAAAGTGCACAAAAATTCTTCCCTACAGGGGGCTGGTATTGGCAATGGTGCGGCGACCCGAATTGCGGATATGGCCGCCGGCAGCCGGGCAGTTGGCCATTTAACATCCTGCCTTGGCTCGAACAAAAGCAACTCCACGATTTGGCCAATGGTGTACCAACCACCCCTAAGAAGAACGTATTGTTAACAATGACACAAGCTGTGATAAGTGAATATTATTGTCCTACCCGGCGAGCACCAGTGCTGTATATATTAAATGATCGCCCACAAAATGCGGGAGGAATAAGCAGTGATGCATATGGCGGCGGGTGCGACTATGCAGCCAACGCAGGCACTAGAAACGGCGGCGGATCGACAAATTGGTGGTATAATAATGCACCGCCCCCTGCCGACGATGCGGCTCTGATCGATACCACCAAAATTAATTGGCCGGATGTCAATACACCTAACTTTGTCAATCGTCAACCTACCAACGCGGGTTTTATGAATGGGGTGTCGTTCTGGACCAGCATGGTTAAGGTCAAGGACATCACCGACGGGACGGCCCATACCTACTTGATCGGCGAAAAGAACGTTATTAAAGGCCATTATTACGACGGTCATGGAGATTATGGCAACGACACAGCCTTGTTCGCTGGTTTTGATTACGACTGGTTTAGATGGGGTTCGTACCTACCTGCAATGGATTCACCGCCGGGTTCTCCATCTCAAAATAACATATTTGGCAGCGCCCACATCTCGACATTCAATATGTCCTTTTGCGACGGCTCAGTGCGAAGCATCAGTTACAGTATAGATGCCATTACACATGAACTGCTTTCAAACCGCATGGATGGCGGCTTTTCTTCTACCGATAATAAGGCTCACACTATCGACGGCTCGATATTCAATCAATAGCGCCGCATTTTCACAAAGTCCATGGAGCGGATATCATGCCCGCGCATGTATGGGCATGTTTAGTTGCCGCTTGTTATACAACAGAGTCGCGGGAATTTAAGGGTACCCCATTTCGATATTTAGGACAGATCAGAAGCAAAAGCCCGTTTTCAGGCCGATGGTAAACTGCCGCGAATCGGGCTGGAAATAACCCTCCACGGCATCCGAATGTCCCCAGGAAAAGACTTCGGTAAAGACCGATACAAAGAGGCTCCGCCCGCGCAGTCCACATTCCAATTGGCCGGTCAGGCTCGCCTTGGGATACAAGGGCACGCCGCCCCACGTGGCATACTGGTAAGTCATGGCCGTGCAACCGATGCGGGCGGCATAATAAAACTCCCAGTTGCCGTCCAGCGACCGCTTTTTTTCCAGGCCCAGGTAAGGATAGAATGTCCACCAATACTCCTGGTATCCCCAGGATGTATCGCCGTAATCGGTCACTCCGTCCTTGAGATCCCTGATCCAAAACCGCGTGCCGACGCCCACGAAAAAACTAAGATTCGGACACCAATCGGGTTCGATGTGCAGATCGTATTCGGCCAGCACGCCGAGGTAGCCCGTGGCCGAGGTTAACGGCTCATCGGTGTAGGTACCGTCGCCATTGTCAGACTCGCTGCTTCCCTTGTAGATCATGGTCGCCCCGAAAACGGCCGCGTGGAAGCGTTCTATGCCCACCCGCCGCATGTAGCCGAAAGTAAGCAACGTTCCATATTCATTGACATCATCCGAACCGGGTATATGCTCATTCCAATTAAAATAGTCCACCCGCGTGTACCAAGTCGATTCGATCAGCCTGTTGCCCAGGGCCGGCATGGTAATGTCGGGAGGAACGCAAACCGGATTGGCCGGGCCGGTTAAAGTCTGGTACTGCTGACCGGTCAATGCGGGCGGGGACGATAGAAGCGGATTAGATGCCGGCGGATATGAATTCGGTGGATATGCCGTGGGCGGATACAACATGGGCGGATACACCGAGGAATTGGCCGCCGGTCGGGAATAGACATCCGAAGACGACGGCCCGCGGATCAACTGCGGCGAGTCCGCGCTGCCGGCACTATAAGGCCCTGACTGACCGGAGATCGGTCCGTTTGAAAAGACATCCTCGGCCCAGATGGGGCAAATACTCATCACGACTAGGATCATCAAAGCGACGATCAACGCTACGCCTGAGATTTTCATTTAAGCTTGTCCTTGTGCTTTGCCCTTTTTTCGCAATGCCAGCACTACATGCAGCCAGAACCATTTTTTGGTCGCGTAGGGTAACGTTGTTAGGCAATACCTGCAACGTTACTATGGGGGGAGCATATTGCCGAAATGTGGGCGGCCGATGCCACCTTATAGCGGGAAAAATGCATATTGCCATGGCAAGATAGTTGGGCCATTTAGCCGGAATTCCTAAAAAAGACAATATTCAGGGTAATTCTGGCCTGCCTTGACTCGCCTATTATGTAGAAAGTGCACTCATGAGCGCTTGCGAAAGGCCGGACATGACAAATTGGGATCAGATCGTAGACGAGCACGGCCCGTTTGTCTTTCGGCTAGCAAGGCGAATTTTGGGCCCCGGACCGGACGCCGAAGACGTGGTCCAAGAGGTATTTTTGGAAGTTTTTCAGTTTCGTAAAAAACAAGAGATAGACAATTGGGCCGGATTATTTCGCCGTATAGCAACTCACCGGGCCTTGGACCGGCTTCGCCGCCGGCGTAGGACCGACCCTTTAAACGTGATCGAGGTCTCCGATCCGGGGGATAGCCCGTTGGATAAAGCGGTCGCGGGCGAATTGGCCAAGCGATTGCGAAGTGCGATTACCCAACTCCCCGATCGCCAAGCCGCCGTGTTTTCACTGCGATATTTCGATGATCGATCTTACGAGCAAATTGCTGAAATCTTAGGCATCGAACCAAACGCGGCAGGCGCGGCCTTGCACAAGGCCCGCGTTAAACTCCAATCCCTGCTGGAGGAAAAAGTAAAAGGAGCCAAAAAATGAACGACTTTGTTCAAAAACCAGATAATATTTCCCATCGCACGGAACTCTCCGGCGTTTTGCTGGAATCGGTCGAAGATGTTCTTAGCGAACCAATTGAGGAAAAAGACATTGCCGGGGCTCTGGATCGCGTTCGACTTTTTTCTCGCGTAAGAGCGCACCGGCGGTCGCTTCTATCGCGTCGCCTGCTCATAGGCGCGGCCGTCGCCGCGACACTGGCGATAGTCGTGTTATTCATATGGCCCGACTGGCACCCGGTCGCGTCGGTTACTTGGGCCGAAGTGGTGGAAGCCGTGGCAAAAAAATCCTGGCTGCATTACACCACTACGTGGCATGACGGGGGAAAGGATGAAGGCTGGTTCTCCGAAAAATTGGCGGTAAATGGAAGCCGTTTCATGCCGGCAAGTCATGACTATGCGCAGGAATACTATACCTGGATCGACTACGCCAAAGAATCACAATTGTATTATTATCCCGAGACAAATTCGATTCTCCGTGGATCAGCCCAAAAGACACACTGGGAACACAACAAGTTCTTCATGACGGCGATGCTTTCAGGCAATCTTGGCGGCGCCAACCGGTCTGGCCGGTATGAGATTTGCGATCAACAGCAACAAACTATAACGGATGACGGAAAACGCTACATCGAATATCGCTTTCACTGGCGGGACATTGAATTAGATGCACAATCGTCAACACAATTCGTAGCCTACGTCGATCCGGATACGCATCTGCCATTACGGTTGGGCATGATAGATCAATCCAGCAAAAAAATCATGGTCCACGAGCAATACGATTATCCGGATTCCGGTCCCAAAGACATCTACGCCTTGGGAGCGCCAAAGACCGCCAGGATCATAGATTGCTCGTTGTCATCCGAAGTGGAACAACTGGCAAAGGCGACTGTTGCCGCCGGTTGCCGTGAGAACATCCAATTCTCGGCA
>JBEKZY010000304.1:0-6190 GCA_049509395.1 Thermoguttaceae bacterium
TTGCGTGATCAATATTTGCGGGGAATTAAATATGGCAAATCTGATGTTTGAGTCTTAATCATGAGATTTGTAATGGGTAGAGATGAAATCGTTTCCGTTTTGCGAGATTTCAAAAAACGATACTCGGTTCAATTTGGCATCTAATCGCTGGGGATTTTCGGTTCGGTGGCCCGCGGTGAGGCACGGGACGACAGCGACATTGATATCGTGGTTAAAATCGATCCGCCGAATTTAATAACGCTGTCGCGAATCCGCTTGGAGATCGAGGAAATTATTCACAAACACGTGCATATCGTGCATTACAGGGAGAGAATGAATAAACTGTTGAAATCAAGAATTGACAGCCAGGCCATTTACGTTTGATAAAAATGGCGTTTTTCGTGATATATAATAAATGGCCTATGTTATTTGCTCATGGTGGCCAATTCTTTACTAGAAATCCGCGGCACGATCTGCTACAATCAATACGCTGCAATATTGTAATAACTCTCATACATAGGTCAGGCCTGTCAGTGTACTCCCAATTTGATCGAAAGATGACGACGGTGAACATGCCAACGTGGAAAAACACGGTTTTGTGACCAAAAAATCAATGCCGTGCTTGATAGGAATAGTCATTAGCCCACCCCGGAAACGTGGAAAAATTGCGATTTTGACCCCAAAAAAATCACGCAATTGAATCACTTAACCTATTAGAACATAGATACTTATTGCCGTCTCTTTACCCAAAGTACCATTACTATTATATCGCTCTTGTTCCCAGGCCCCGCCTGGAAACACAAAACCATGTCCACCGATAACGACTACATCCAATACGACAATCCCCTTATCACCCGCTACGCCTCGCCGGAGATGGTCGCCCTTTGGGGGCCGCGGCGGAAGTTTAGCACTTGGCGCAGGCTGTGGGTCGCATTGGCCGAGGCCGAGGCCGAACTGGGGCTGCCGATCACCCGGGCACAAATCGAACAGCTTAGGGTACACGTGGATGACATCGATTTCGAGAATGCCGAGCGCCACGAACGCCGCTTGCGGCACGATGTAATGGCCCACGTTCATGCCTACGGCGACGTCTGTCCCGACGCCCGGGCCATCATCCATCTTGGCGCAACCAGTTGCTATGTTACCGACAATACCGACCTGATTTTATTGCGCGAAGGGCTTGAGATGATCCGCGGCCGGGTAGTGGCGGTGATCGAACGCCTGGCCGAGTTCGCCCAAAAGTACCGCGACCTGCCCTGCCTGGGCTTCACGCATCTACAGCCCGCCCAGCCGACCACCGTGGGCAAGCGGGCCTGCCTGTGGGCGTACGATTTCGTCATGGACCTGGCCGAGATCGAACATCGTTTGGCAAGTCTCAAGGCCCTGGGCTCAAAGGGGACCACCGGCACTCAAGCGAGTTTTCTGGAACTCTTCCACGGCGACCACAATAAAGTCCACAAGTTGGAAAAACTCATCTGCCGCAAGATCGGCTTTGACTCCGCTCATGCCGTAAGCGGTCAGACTTATTCTCGAAAGATCGACTCCCAGGCGCTCGCCGCACTCTCGGGCGTTGCCCAAAGCGCCCACAAAATGGGTACCGACATCCGGCTTTTGGCCCATCGCAAGGAATTGGAAGAACCGTTTGAAAAGGAGCAGATCGGTTCTTCGGCCATGCCCTACAAGCGGAACCCCATGCGGTGCGAACGGATCTGCTCGCTGGCCCGATTCGTAATGAGTCTCGAATCCAGCGCCGCCCAAACCATGGCCGTGCAATGGCTGGAGCGCACCCTGGATGACAGCGCAAACCGCCGCCTGACGCTTCCGCAGGCCTTTTTGGCCGCCGACGCCGTGCTGATCCTCTGCCAGAACGTGACCGGCGGGCTGGTGGTATATCCCAAGGTTATTGCCGCCCATTTAGCGGCCGAATTGCCCTTCATGGCCAGCGAAAACATCCTCATGGCGGCAGTTGCCGCAGGGGGCGACCGCCAGGATCTGCACGAGCGTATCCGCCGTCACAGCCAGGCCGCGGCGGCGGAAGTCAAAGAACAAGGCGGCCAAAACGATTTAATCGCACGGCTGGCCGCCGACCCGGCCTTTGCCAAGGTGGATCTCACGGCCGTGATGGAACCATCGCAATTCGTCGGCCGCGCCCCGCAACAAGTGGACGAATTCCTTGAAGAAGTTATCGCCCCCATCCGCGCAAAATACGGCACGATTGGCATCGCTGAAGCAGAAGTGAAAGTTTAAGTGGCACGGGCATCTTGCCCGCGTTTCCCGAGCACCGCCTGGCGCCATGCCCACGTTTACCGTGGGCATGTAAAGCACTATAAAACACCCATGGCCACGCAAGCGTGGCCACGGCACCCTGTTTTTCACGCGGTACAAGTCCCGCGGCTAAACCGAGAACTGTCAACGTAAAACTGTTGACTGAAAACTGTCAACCGAATATTTTGCCGAAAAGTTATTACCCGATTTCGTCCAGCAACCGTTCCACCGCGGCGTTGAGTTTGGCCTCGGTTTCATATGTGCCCGAGGCGATCTGCTGGCGGATCTCATTAACGCGATCTTGCCGGATGTCGGGAATGTCGCGGGCCTGTTCCACCAATCGCGCGGCATCGGAAATCTCCACAGAATCGTGGATCGCAGACGTACTTTCCGTTTTCGCGGGCGCCTGGGTGTTGCGGACGTTGTGCGGGGCTCCGATCGATTGCGGGCCGTGCAGTTGATTTGGACCGTAAATGTGCATCGCTGTCTCTCCTTAAGGACGAGGTCAAATTGCGTCCTTGCTTGTAAACCTTGCCTTCCACCGTCGCCTCGCTTGGCATCCGCCGTGACCTTTCCAACGGGCTGATCATTGTTGGCACTGCTGTCATCGGCCGGCGTTGCGCCGTGGATTAAATCAAACTCAAAACCCTTCGCTCGTGCGGATTTCCTGCTGCCTTTTGCTTGTAACGCCTTTGACGGCCCGACTTCCTCTTTCGCGTTGCCTTGCCTAATCGCGTGGTGTTTTCCGGCCACAGCGACGCGGTGAATTAATGCGACAATTCATCCGCGATTTGTATCTGTTGTGCGCGATCTGGCGCTTACTCCTATTTTGTCTCGCCGCCTTCAAAAAGCCAAGCGGAAAAAGTAAATAAATCCGACAAGCATAATTAAGACGACTTTAAAAATCGTCCTATCCGATTGTAGCAGGCGGTTTAAAAAACCATCTTATCAACCGCTGCCTGCACTACTATACGGAGTTCCACTGCCGTGGGTTCTAAACGGTAATAAAATTTTCCAATAACGAAAAAACCCTCTAGTGCGGCGGGATTATAGGCGGTTGCCGAAATCTGGACAATATCTATCTAGCCAATAGGCCACAGGAAACAGGCGGTGGGGAATGAAAAATAGGGGATGGGGGATGGGAAATGGAGATAGGAGGCAGGAAATGGGCGAGAGAGGCGGAATTTAATGTTAAATTACTCGTATATTTGCACTTGTATCGTTGATCTGCGGCTCGCCGATCCGGCAGTCCATCACAAAGAAATTGCGAAAAAAATGGCAGTCACCTCGCAATACCTCTTTTACTAGGCATTTACAGAACTCGGTTCGGGTCCAGCCCCATTTTTTCAAAACCACGAAGGAGTGTTTTTGGAAATTGCTGGAATTATCGGAACTATCGCTTGGCTTCAGGGGTTAGAGTCTGTGGAATGTGTTGTAATGCCTTCAATTCCCTCAGTTTAGGAGACTGACAATGCACAGGCTAATTCTCTGTTTGCTGACGGGGTTAACTGTCGTTTTTCTTCCCCAATATCTATTGGCGGAAGATCCAGCCGGGCCGCCGGAGCCTTCTAAAGCCCAGCCCGCCGAGCTAAATCCTGAAGCGTTGTTTAACCGCCTGGATGCCAACCACGACGGCTTCATTACTCGGGATGAACTTCCTCCGGGCATGCCGGAAATGTTTAAACAATTGCTATTTCTGGCCGATGCCAACGGCGACGGAAAAATCACCAAGGAAGAATTAACCGCTGCACTTAATCAGCACCGGCAGAGTCCAGACCATGATGTCAAAGCCGATTCCCAGCTCACAATAATGTCATTGCGTTATGCCAATGCCGCGGAAACGGCCAAAATCATCGACCATGTCTTTAGTAATCAAAAAGACAAAAAATTTTCCATCACTGTAGATGCCCGCCTCAATGCACTTATCGTGAGCGCACCGCAAACGTTATCCGATAAAATCGAGGCACTCGTTAAAGAATTGGATGTGAAAACTCCCGATTCCAATTCACCGCCGATTGGCCCGCGTTTTCGCGGTCCGGAAGGACAATCCGGTCAGATACCGGGGCCGCCGTTTGGGCGCGGTTTCGGTAGATCAGAAGGGCAACCTGGTGGGATGGCAGGATCGCTGTATGGCAGGCAAGGAATGGGACCTGGTTGGATGGGCGGGCCGCCGTTCGGCGGTCGTTTCGCCGAACTGGGAGTTAGGTCTCAATATAGAAGCGGCCCTAATTTCCAGGGACAACAAGGACCCGGTGAAGAACCGCCCCAAAAACAAGCAGGCGCCGATGGTCCGGAAGGACCAGTCCAAGTGGAGGTTTATTCCGTCACTAAGGCCGATCCGCAAACTGCGTTAAAAGTGCTGCAAACCTTGCTGGCTGGCTGGCCCGATGTGCGCATGGATATCGATCCAAAGACCAATAACCTGATCGTCCTTGCCCGGCCCGCCGAACACGCCACTATTCGGGCCGTCTTGGATCAGATGGAACACGACGCTCGCCAAGTGGTGGTGATACGCCTGAAAATAGTCGATCCGCAAACGGCCATTATTTTGATCAACAAGCTTTTCGACGGCGGCGATGCATCAAAAGGTGGCGCTAGTGGTGCTCCTCAAGTCGACGCTGATCCAAGCACCCGGCAACTCATGATTCGCGGCACCCTGGCGCAAATCGAACAAATCAAGTCCCTGCTGCAAAAAATGGGTGAGACCGAGGCCATAGAATCGGTTACGACCATGCCAGGACCGCCGTTTGGCGGACCAGGCGGCGGGCGCGGTTTGATGGGCGGACAGGGCTTTGGTGGACCGGGAAGGGGACTTGGTTGGATGGCCGGACAAGGATTCGGCGGACCAGGAATGGGATACGGATGGATGGAAGGCCAAGGTTTCGGTGGACCAGGCAGAGAACCCGCTGGAATGGGCGGGTCGCCGTTTGGTCGGGGCGGACCGGACGGCAGGCCTCCGCAAATGGCAGGTCGTAATTTCCCGGGACCTAACGCAGGACCGCCATGGATGAGAGGGTCGCACTTTAACGGACCAGAACAACGGCCCTGGGCTGGGCCCGGATATGGACCTCCGCATCGTTGGGCTGCCTTCGAATCCATGCAACAGCGTCCCTGGCAGCAATATGGGCATTGGGGACCGCCGAACCGTCCCTGGCAGCAATATGGGCATTGGGGACCGCCGAACCGTCCCTGGCAGGCCAATTTTGGAGGGCCCAATCATCCTTGGGTGGCCCCTTGGATGGCTCCTGGGATGGCATATGGGGCCGGTCCTCGGCGTCCTTGGCCGCCCAATGGACAAAACTGGTATCAGCAATTGTTGTCTTATAATGCAAGACTGCCGCGTCAGGGATTCAATCTCAAGACCCTTTTTGACCGCCTGGACACAAACCATGACAATCAACTGAGCTTTGAGGAATTCTCCAAGGGCTTGAAGCATTTATTGCATGCCGTTCTACACAGACCAGGCCCGCAATGGGCACGACCGGTCGGCTGGTTTGGCGGGCAAGGTTTTGGACCGCCCGCACATCTTGACATGGCAAATTATCCCGGTTCTCGCCATGAGGTAATTAGGGAGAGAATTACCAGGCTTTTTGAAAAGTTCGACAAGAACCATGACGGAAAACTCACTAAGGATGAAGCCCCGCCGAAGATTCAGAAAAACTTCGACCGCATTGACGCGGACAAAAAGGGATTTATCACCCCTCGCGATCTGTACCGGGCAATTTCCCTTTTGCGGCACAGGTCGGAAGCCCAAAAACCGATCAACCAAGGGGCTGAAAAACCTCCGGAAAAACCGCAGGTTAAGGATAAATCCGAGTAAAGAAATTCCGATTATATAAAGTTTAAACCATGTTTTCTCATTGCGCCCGGCATGCACTAACGTGTTTTGCCGGGCGTCTTTATTACGCCTCGTCGTTTGGCGCTAATCCGGTCTTTTTTTTATAAC
>JBEKZY010000305.1:0-6177 GCA_049509395.1 Thermoguttaceae bacterium
ACAGCGGCAGCGAGTCGCGCCAAATCATTACATTCTGATGGAAAAGGACATAAATCGTCAGACTGAGCGCGCCTAGCACCGTGGCCGGCAACGACTGACGCCAATACATTCGCAGCAATCCGAGAGATATTTTCATGTTTCCACCTTTTTTATTGCGTTATATGTCGATGTTCGGCAATGGCAAGATAGATCTCCTCCAGCCCGATGGTGCGAATATTGGCGCCGGTCCCGAGTTTTTCTCTCAGCGCTTCATCGCTTGTTCCGTCGTGCCGGATCCATAGAATTTGCATGTCGCCCGAGCGGACGGAACCGAGTATGGAAATCGCCTTGTCGATTTTCGGCAAAGCGATTCCGCCGGGAATCTCCACTTGCCTGACCTGTTCGCGGAGGTCTTCCAGCGGAGCGGAGAATATGAGTCGGCCGGAGTCGATGATGGCTACGTCGTCGGCAATGCGTTCCACGTCGGCAATGACGTGCGTGGCCACTACGGCCGCGGCATCGCACTCAGTGACGTAGTTGCGCAAAGAATCGTACAGGTCTCGGCGAGCGGCTGGGTCCAGCCCGTCGGCCGGCTCGTCCAAGAGGATCAACTCCGGCCTGGAAGCAAGGGCCAGGCTGGTGAGAATCCATCTCCGTTGGCCCTTGCTCATTGCACCATAGTGTCGGCGGGGGTCGATATTTCGCCGGGCGCAAAGATCGCGAAACAAAGCCCGATTGAAACGCATTGAGGTGCTCGCTTGCAAGGCTACCAGGAGCCCCGGGGTTGCCCAATTTGGCGGCTCGCACCGGTCGCCCACGTAAGCGATCCGCCCGCACTGCTTATACGAGTAGGGCCAAGCCGGCCGGCCCAAGACACTCGCCTGGCCGCCGGTCGGTTCGATTAAACCCATGACAATCCGCAGGAGAGTTGTTTTTCCGGCCCCGTTAGGTCCGAGCAAGGCCAAAATACTACCCTTCGTAGCCTCCAGGTTCAGATTGTCCAATGCTTTCACCGAGCCGAAATCGCGACGCAGATTTTCGATGCTTATGACGGGATCATTCATGGGAGGATTCCATTTTATTGGCTTCTGCTTGAATGTAGTTTAAAATCTCTTCCCGGCTTGCCCCCAGGCGAAAGGCCTCGGAGAGCATACGCCGGGCCATCTCGCCAATGGCCTTGCGACGCAGGGATTCCGGGGTCGTTCCCTGGTTGGCGGAGACAAACACTCCCTGACCTTGGCGCATTACCACCAATCCGGCGTGCTGGAGTTCTTCATAAGCCTTCATCATCGTGCGTGGATTGATCTTCAACTCTTCGGCTAAAGAGCGAATACTGGGAAGCTTTTCGTCCACGGCAACCTGCCCGGAGACGATCTTGTACTTAATCGCCTCGACGATTTGGCGGTAAATCGGCTCGCCGCTGTGGTGGTTTAGGAATATATACATGTCTCACCAGTGTATTAGCTGATGTACATATTATACAACAGTTAAGCGGTGTGTCAAGGCATTCGGGAAAAAAATACTGATGAACTTAGCACGGATTATTCATTTATTCACATTAGCCCGATGCGCAAGCGAGGGATGGCAAACAAGTTACCTTCGTTTGCAATTGGTTGGCATTTCGCCCTTTGCGATGGAAATTTCAGGCTTTGAATAATCCGTGTTAGCAGGCCGCAATGTCGATGGCGCATAAAAAGAGCCGTTCATGCAAGCACGAACGGCTCTTTATAGTCAACTTTAACGAAGGGTAATTAGGTGCTCTTCGCAGGTGCAGCCGGCGGAGCCGGTGCAGGAGCTTCCTTCGTCGGGGCAGTCGCCGGGGCGGACGCCGGAGCGCCGCCGCCGCAACCGCAGCTACCGCAGGTGCCTTGGCAAGTAGCTTCGCAGCAACTTACCGGGCAGCAGGACCGCGGACGGCAAGAGCGGCAATGATGGCGACGCGGGCAGCAGGACTGCGGTTCGCAGGACGAAGCGCAGCATGCTGCGGGAGCGCACGCCGGAGCGCAGGGCGCCGGAGCGCAAGCTGCCGGAGCGCAAGCCGCCGGAGCGCAACAAGACGTTTCGCAGCAACTTACCGGGCAGCAAGACCGCGGCCGGCAAGAGCGGCAACGATGATGCCGCGGGCAGCAGGACTGCGGTTCGCAGCACGAATTGCAGCCGCAAGCCGCCGGGGCGCAAGCCGCCGGAGCACAGGGCGCCGGAGCGCAGGCTGCCGGAGCGCAAGCCGCCGGAGCGCAGGGCGCCGGGCAGCAAGACACAGGCTCGCAGGACCGTGGACGGCAGGACCGTGCACGATGATGACGCGGGCAGCAGGACTGCGGGCAGCAAGAAGCCGGCGCACAGCACGCCGGAGCAGCGCAAGCCGCCGGGGCGCAGGCTGCGGGAGCGCAGCAATCGCCTGCTACTGCTTGAGTGCCCACAAGGGCCAAACCCAGCACCGCGACAAATATCGCGATGCCCAAAAGATACGTTCGATTCATTCTAAAAACCTCCAACTAACAGGTACCGTAGCGTTGAGGAACGCGCACATGCGCCGTCACAAACTCCATTTCTCCCCGACCCTGACGGCCTCCAGCCGAGGAGATCTCCATAAAAAATATTTGTTTTTAATAGGAAAATGTCAGCCGGCAAATCACGCCCTGTTGAACTTTACCTATCATTCGTTCGGTAACAGATGCACAGCTTAGATGGTTAAGCTAGCATAGTTCAATCAGATGTCAATCCAGTGTATGGGCAAATTTTCCAATTGGGTGAAGCCGGCATTTTGGGGGCAATACATCAAATGTTTATAAAATGCTAGGTTGTAATACGCATACAGTACAGCCCCCCTAAATAAAAAAAAGAGAATTCCATGGGGAATTCTCTTGGAGTAATATTTCCTAACTCTAATCTTCACACATAGTTGCGATTATTTTATCCGAAAAAAAAAGCAACTAAATTTTATTGTTTTTTGAATGATATTTAGTGTGTAACAGTTAATGTTAAGAAAAAATCAAAAAAAGTCTAGTATTTTTATCATTTTACCTACGCATTGAATTCTCCGCATTTTCCGGTTCTTTTGCCTGAAGGTTATCTTTTTCCGCTCGGCGGCGGATTTCTTCGCGAGCCCATTGTTGCTTTTTTAACACTTCATCCGGATCCTCAAAGTTTAACACTAGCGGCGGCTCGCCCGCGAAGATCGTTGCCGCCACGCCCACTATCCGCCAGCCTTGTTGTTCTTTCCGCAGGACCCAAACCGCGTTGTCCGAATGAGCCTGGCCGTCATTATCCGCGTCGGTCCAGGTCGATTCCACTTGGGCCCCGTCTTCGCCGACGAATTTGACTTTTCCAATGGCAAATCGGGCCGTATCGCTGGCCGACGGGGTAACGCTGCGGCCTAAAGCGGCCGCTTTTTCCCGAGCTACTTCGCTTAGCATTTGTGCGGCCTTTTCGTCGTTGCCGGTCCGCACGGCCTCCAGGAATTCGCGGCAGGCAGCCTCCGGCGTATCTGCCGCCCGATTGCCTGGTATGTTACTGGATGCCGCGGACTGAATGTTGCGGTCTAGGGAGCCGGCAGATTGTCGTACCGGTCCTTCCGACTTGCCGCATCCTAAAATACCAATTACTGCCAATGTTACAATGGGCAACCATCCATGGTTTCGTAACATCATTTAGTCTCCTGCTGATTTTAGGTTTTATTTTAGAATAGAGTATGGGAATAGAAAAAACCGCTCAGGCAAGCAAAGTACCCTTTTATAAAACTCGCCGAGCGGCGGAGTTTTGCAAGAAGAACGTTTTGAGTCAAGACGAAAGGGGGCGGCTGGATAAAATAAGGGAGATAGGCAGCCGGCCTTGAGCAAATAATGGGGGGGCCTTGCGAAACCGCAAGCAGTTTTTTTCCTTGATTTTTATTTTTATCCCGCGCCAAGACCCCGATCAAAGGCATCCTGGTCGCGTTGGTACAGGGCCAGCACCGACTCGAAGGTGCCGCTGGAGATCTGCCAGACCGGATTTTCGTCGGAATGCGAATTGCAATGTGCGGTAAACAGTCGATACATGAATTTGAAAAGATGCCGCGGAACGCGTAATCCGGCAAAGGCGTCGATGAGCCGGCGTTGATCCACGCTTTGGTCGAAAAGGCCAGCCAGACTGGGCGTGCTGCCGTCAATGGCGCAGGCCTTAATGCGGGCAATGGCCATGTCATAAAGCGATTGGCCGGTCCAGGCCAGCGAGCGGATCATATTTTGCTTGTCCAACCTGGCACGCTGGTGGAAATCGCGGTCTTCCCGATCGATAAGCCGTTCCAATTCGATGGGCAGAAGGAGTTTAATGCCCAAGCCGGGGTGTTTCAGAAACTTATTGTCCAACATGGGCCAAATCAGGGCGCGCATCAAATCCGTGGAGCCGTTGATCAGATAAGGCTCGTCCACGCGATCGACCAGCACAATGATGCCCTCGATGTGCAACGATCGCAGAACTCCCTGCAATTTTGCCAGGAGTTCATACCGGTCGTCGGTGCGTTGATAGGCGGGCAACGGTTGAGCTATGATCTGCCCGGCGGGAAACTGGAGGAGGATTTTGCGCAGCAAGTTGGTGCTGTGATTAAGCACGCGGGTGTTGCGGACAATCCGCCAGGCTTTGTAGTGGCATTTCAGCCATCGCCAAATCCATGGGGCCCAAGCGGCGGCGATTATGAGGTAGGGCCAAACTTTGACAAACCAGCTCCAATCTCTTAACCATGTGAAGAAAGCTATAGTTGCCACCGTAACGACGATACCCAATACAACATCCCATTTCGATCGCCAGATGGGGAATCGCAATTTTCCACGCAGGCGGCGCCAGCGCTGCAAGGTGTTTTCGGCCGTCGATTGGTCATAACAGGCCGCCAGTAGCATCACGTCGCGGACTTGTGCGGGATCGAGCGCGCCGATGGGGAGCGCCTCGTCGCGGGCGGCGGGATGCCGGGCCTGTTTTACTCCTAGGATCCGATCGGCCAGTTGCGTGACGGCCTGGGCAAGGATGGAGTCCATGTGATCCCACAGACGCCATTGTTCCAACGCCCGATCCATTCGACGGCGCCGGCGGGAAAACCGATCGCGGAAACGGTCCAGGTAGGCGTTGAAATCGTCGTATTGGACCACGAAAACCTGCCCGTTGGGATGGTCGGCGTTGAAGTCGGCCAGGTGGCGGACGATTTGCAGGCGAAGGGCGGTTTTACCCGATCCTTTTTCACCGAAGACAACGGCGGTAGCGGGCTCTTTTGGGTCGCCGTATATTTTATCCCAGGAAGGATGATACGTGGTGCGAATGCAGGCCCCTTTGAAAACCAGATCGGTTTGGGCGTCTTCGTCGGCGAAGGGATTGGATGCGATCCCGTGATGTTCGAGGAACTGTTGGATTTTCATTGGGCGACCTTAAAGATTTCATGAGAGGCGATCCGGACTGAGTGTATCGCGAAGTTCCAAACGGGTCGAGGGGGGACGCGACTTATCCACGGCAGGTGACGTTCCCCGAGTAAATGCCCAGTAAATCAAGTAGGTAATAATAATTGCGGTCAGGATGATTAGTACGACAACCAACCTGAATATGTTATTGGGGATTTGGCGAACGGATTTTTGGCCGAGCAGCGAGGAGACTGGCTGCATGAAGGGAACATCGGCCTTGGCAATATCGGTTAAGGGATCGGACGAGCGTAACTGGCGGAAAACGGCCGCAGCCTGCTGCCAATCGCGCCATCCTTCGCGCCAAACCAGGGTATCGGGACTAATGCGGCCCTCGGCTAACCACTGGCGCATCAATTTGCCCGTGGCCGGTCCGTATTGACCGCCGGAAGGCGGCCGTACATACCAGACCACATCACCCGCTTCGGAGAGCGGATCGGCCGGGACGTCTTGCTTCAATGCGACAGAAGGATCGTCCAAAGAGAAGGCAGTAAGGATGTTGGAGGCGGGATTTGCAGGAGTTGGTAAAATAGGCGAGTCAAATCCGGTTCTCCCGCCGTCTTGTTGAGAAGAATAATCGGTTGGTTGGGGCGATATATTTGCTTCGGTTTTTGAAGCGGCAGCTATCGGCGGCAAGGGCGATGGATTTGGCGTTGATGTTTGGGCCGATCCTGCCGGCATATTACCCGAAATACCGAGTTCAGCGTTCTGTAAAGAGGGATTTATGCTGGGGAAAGCAGCGGCCGCAAAAGCTCTTCGGGCTGCACGGTCCTCTTTC
>JBEKZY010000306.1:0-6152 GCA_049509395.1 Thermoguttaceae bacterium
GCGTACCCATACAATTGCCTTGCTGCCGACAATTGCCGTAATTACATTATTTGCCGCCGCAATGTCCGCGGCCGATGAACCCCACAACGCCAACCTGCCCCTTAAACGCGTGGTCTTGTTCAACTCCGGGGTCGGCTTTTTCGAGCATTCCGGCAAGATCGACGGCAATGCCAACGTGGAGATGAAATTCAAAACCGATCAGATCAACGACCTCTTGAAAAGCATGGTCGTGCAGGATCTCGACGGGGGGCAAATTTCCACCGTCAATTACGGTTCAAAGGATCCCATTACAAAAACCCTGAAGACTTTTTCCGTCGATCTGACCGCCAATCCCACCTTGGCCCAACTCCTAGGGCAGGTCCGCGGCGAACGGGTCGAACTCGAGGCCCCCAACAAACTCTCCGGCGTGATCCTGGGCGTGGAAACACGGAAAAAGCAAGTCGGCGAAAATACCTTCATCGACGTCGATATCCTCAACCTGCTGACCGACGCCGGCCTCCGGGCCGTGCCCATGGACACCGTCAGCACGCTAAAGTTGACCAACGAAAAACTCGACGCCGAACTCCGCAAGGCCCTGGCCCTCTTGGCCTCGGCCCATGCCACCGACAAAAAATCCGTCGAACTCAGCTTTTTGGGCAAAGGCGAGCGCCGCGTGCAAGTCGGCTACATCCAGGAAGCCCCGGTGTGGAAGACCACCTATCGCCTGGTGCTGGGCGATGACAAATCGGCTGATAAACCGCTCTTGCAAGGCTGGGCCATCGTGGAAAATACCTCCGAAGAAGATTGGAACAAAGTGAATCTGTCGCTCGTGAGCGGCCGGCCGATCTCGTTTGTCATGGATCTTTATCAACCCTTGTACGTGCCCCGCCCGGAAGTTCAATTGGACCTTTTCGCTTCGCTGCGACCGCAGACTTACGGGCAGGATCTGGAGGGAAAAGAGAAACAATTCAGTGATTTGAAACAACAATACGGTGCGGCGAACAGTTTCGGGGGCGGCAGCAGGGGCGGCATGACGCTGGGCAAGACGCTCGCTCGCGCTCCGGCTGCCGCTGCTCTCGATCAGCCACGGTTACAAGTCGAAGAAATGGAGGAAGGATTGGATGTGTCAATTACTCGAGGCCGCGGCGTGCATTCGCTGGCCCAGGCGGCCGAGTTGGGCAGCCTGTTCCAATACAAAATCGACACCCCCGTCAGCCTGCCGCGCCAGCAGTCGGCCATGTTGCCCATCGTCACCGCCGACGTGAAGGGCGAAAAGGTGTCGATCTACAATCAGAACGTCCAAGCCAAGCATCCCCTGGCCGGAATGCAGTTTACCAACACCACCGGCCTGCACCTCATGCAAGGCCCGATCACGGTCTTCGAGGGCGGGAGTTACGCCGGCGACGCCAAGATCGAAGACCTCCCGCCCGGCGCCGAGCGCCTCATCAGCTATGCCGTGGACCTGGACACCGAAGTCGCCCCGCTCAACAAAAACCGGCCGGAGGAATTACTCAGCGTCCGGCTACTCAAGGGCACGATGATCGCCACCCGCAAATACGTCCGCCAGCAAGAGTACACGGTCAAGAATTCCGGCAAGGCCGAGAAGAAAGTCTTGATCGAATATCCGCTGGATGCCTCTTGGAAACTGGTCAAGCCCGAAAAACCGGCCGAAAAGACCCGCGATTTGTACCGCTTCGCCGTGACGGCCAAGCCGGGCGAGCCGGCCCTGCTTACCGTCGAGGAAGAACGCACCGACAGCCAGCACATCGCGCTAACTAACATGGACGACGGTTCGATCCAATTCTACTTGAGCGAAAAAGTCGTCAGCGACAAGGTCAAGGACGCTTTGCGAGAAATCGTCAAGCGCAAGGCCGAATTGGGCCAATTGACTGCCAAGAAGCAGCAACTCGAACAACGCATCCGCGATATCGGCGAAGACCAGAACCGCATCCGCCAGAACATGGCCCAGCTCGACCGCAACAGCGACGTGTATAAAAATTACGTGAAAAAGTTCAGCGATCAGGAAACGGAAATCGAAACCCTCCGCACCCAGATCGCCAAGCTGGTCGACGAAGAGGCCGGCATGCGCAAGGCCCTAGACGAGTACATGACGGGGCTGGATTTGCAGTAGTTATCAGATGTGATATAATACATAATTAAAAGTCCCCTCTCCGTTTGGGAGAGGGTTAGGGTGAGGGAATATTTTGGATAAGCTCTTAATATAACTGGATGACACATGAAAAAAAATAACCGCGGCAAAAAGCCGGATTGTCGTATTCCATTGCGGGCGGTCGTATATCCGCATGGCAAATGGTGGATCGCTCACTGTCTTGAGTTGGATTTGGTTGCCGAAGGCGATACTCCGGAGTCGGCTTTGCAGGACTTGATCGATCTTTCGTCCATCCAAATCAAGACGGCGATTAAAAACCAGGATTTAAGGTCCGCATTTTCCGCCGCGCCGCCGGAAATCTGGGCCATGTTCTCCAGGGCAAAAGACCGGCCGATTAAAAAGAAGCCCTCCGCACCGGTTGAGAGTTTTGAGGCTCGCGAGGCCGTGCTTATATAAGAACCACTCCAACAAGTCCCCTCTCCCGCCGGGAGAGGGTTAGGGTTAGGGCGAGTTGCCCACAGCTCTCTGATTCCAATCCAATTTTATAATTGAATTCCAAATATTTTCTGACAAATTCTAAGCATGGATTTTCATAACCCATGAAGAAACCTCTAAAATATCGCGAACTGCGAAAGCGATTAAAGCAATATGGAATTGCCGAGGATAAATTACGCGGTAAAGGCTCGGAACGCATGTTTGTCGGTTATGTTGATGGACGCCGCGTTACCTATCCGACAAAATGCCATAACGAAGGCCAAGAAAAACCAATCCCCGTAATCGAAGCCATTCGCCGGCACTTCCATCTTACCGAGGAATACGGGATATCGGATAAAGAGTTCTATTTCGGATAAAACAGATTTGTTGAGGCCACACTGCTCAAAACATTCCCGATCCAGTTGCATTTGGGAAGTTTTTTACAGGCGGGGAATCCGATTGATAAATTACTTTGCATCGTGGCAATAACATTTGCAGTCGCTCGCATTCTTAGTGAGGGATAGGGCGGCCAATTCTTGCACTGGAAATCCACTTGGCGATTTGCTATGCTTTGCGCTTAGTGGACTTCGTGTACTTTGTGGATCAAAGAATAGAGCAGAGAGCTCAAGCCCCCGCCCCCGATCGTGGAAAAAACGCCGTTTTGACACCAAAAAATCGGCGGACGATTATGCTTAAACCCCGATTCACAAAGTCGTTAGTGTTGATTAGCGAGAATTAGTGTTCCGGAAATAATCGAATTCCTGCCCCTCCCAAAACGTGGAAAAAAGGCGATTTGATCCCCAACTGCATGCAGGCTGTTTATTGACAGATTCCATTGCAGTCTATAAGTTTAACGCTTCACGGTTGTTGATTTCATTTGATGCCGGTTGATCCAGATAATCCTCTTGAAAAGGAAGGGTAGGCATGGCGCGTTTTAATTTCGCTGCATGCGCGGCGTTGTTTGCCGGTGTTCTTTTGGCAAGCGGATTTATCGAATGTTCGGGCGATGAACCACCGGCATCGAATAATACATCGACCAATCGCACATATCCGCCGCAAATGCTGCCCGACGCCACGACCGATATTCCCGCCTGGGCGGGAAATGACAAAGATGAACCATTCGACGTGAAAAAGTTCCTGGAAAGCCGCGCCGCCCCGGCGGATAATGCCGCGCCTTTGTATTTTGAAGCCATGGCGGAAATAAGCAATGTAATGGATTTCGTATATCCACCGGAACAGTGGCAGGAACGCTTACCGAAAGTTAAAGAATTGGAACAAGATATATATAATATTCTTTCCAGTGACAAATTTGAGAAGCATTTGATCCCGTTGACTGACGTAGAACACGTGTTGAAAAATTCACAGCAGGCTTTAAATTTGATTGACAAGGCACAACAAAAAAGTCAATGTGCATTTTTAACCGGTTTACATTTATATTCACGGCTTCCCCATTTAACTGCGGCAGGACAAATATGCGATCTGGAAACAGAGCAGATCTATCATGCACGAATGAAAGGAGATTTTGCTGAAGCTGAGTTGGCAATCGATCGCATGTTACGGCTTGCACGCGACATTCGCCCTGGCGGATGCGAAGTATCCCAATGCGTATCAATCAATTTGGAGAATTGTATACTTGACGCCATCAACAAGCTCACCTTAACTCAACATAATCTGACTGTAAAAGATTGTGATCGTTTGCTGTTTTTACTTGCAAAACATGAGCATGATTCCATTCCGGCTTTCCGTGAAGGATTTCGAATAGAATATATAATATATCGCAATATATGTGAAGAGTTTCCAAAAGGACATCCATTCCAAGAAAAATACTTGAATTATCTGAAAAGTACGTCAATAAAATTAACATCGGAAGATTTAGTGCAAGCTAATTGGCAAACAGAGGTTTCTACCTTAAATGATTTATATTCCACGATCATTGACCTAGCGGATAGATCTTATGATATGACAGCATTAGATCGATTTGATCAAGTAAAGGCGCCCAAGTTGCATAAACAGGGAGCCGTCCTGGTATCGTTGCAATTGGCAGACCTTCCAACCATGTTTGTCAAGCTCTTGATCGTTGAAACTCAGGGTCGGGCACACTTAGCGGGCATACAATCCTTGGTCGCCGTGCAACGATTTATCTTGGTCCACGATCAGCCGCCTTTAAACTTATCCGATGCAACCGCAGAAGCCGGACTTAAGTCTATTCCACTCGATCCATTTAACGGCCAGCCGATGCGTTATAAAATTATGAATGGCAATCCCGTTGTCTATTCTGTCGGTCCGGATCAAAAAGATGATGGGGCGACATGGGAATGGAATGAAAAGCAAGGATCCGGAGATCTGATTTATCATATCGGTAAATAAAGTAATTCCACAATAAATGTTGGAAAACTGGAAATGTCCCGCTGATGCTGGTCGCGGTTTTACAATTTGCATTTGTATGCACAAGTGGGCAGTGAACTGCCCACCTCTAATCTCGAATCTCCAATCCCTAGCCCCTAATTCCCCGTCCCCTGTTCCTTGTCTTCTGCCGCCTTGCCTTGATTGGCCACGCCGCGGGTGTATTCGCGGAATTGTTCGGCCCAGTCGGGCGGCGGGGCGAAACGGCCGGAATCGTGGAGGTCCTGGATTTGGTCGGCTTTCGTGCCGCCGTGCTTTAGATAAGTAGTGCCGGGGCGCAGACCAAAGCTTTTCAGGGCGTCGTCGAGTTGTTTTTTGGCCGCTTCGCCGCGCGGGCTTTTTTCCTCGGCCGACTGGCGGAGCTGCTGCCAGCGATCGATGAAACGCTGCGCCTGCTCGCGGGTCCAACCCAGTCGCTCCAGCAAATCGGGTTTGTCCTTGGCCAACTGGTCTTCCAGATGTTCCAGGGCGAGTTCGGTTTGTTTGCGGGCATAGTTCAGATTGGCCTCGTCGGCAACCGACGGCTGCGATTCGGGCTGGGGTCCGATGTCGGTTTGCCCGCCCTCTTGTCCACCGGTTCCGGGATTGCCCGAGCCGCTTTTTGAATTTGACTTGCCCAACTGATTGTCGGCCTTTCCGCCATCGGACGGTTTTTGTTGCTCCTGCCCGGTGGACGATCCGGCCGATTGTTTCTGCTCTGCTCCGGATCCATTATCGCCGGGCTGCTTTTGGCCGCTTGATCCCTGCGGGGCCTGTTGCTTAGCCGCGCTGCCGGTGGAATCGCGGGATTGAGTTTGATCGCCGGGCTTGTTGCCGGTTTCGCCCGGACCCGGCTCGTTGCTCTTCGATCCGCCCTGGTCGGCCGGAGTTTGCGAACCCGGCGTGCCCGGGCCGGGCTTTTGCGCTTGTTGCCCGCCGCCTTGCTGGCCGCCGCCTGATCGGTCGCCGGATGAATCGCCCTTGGATTCTGATTGCTTGGGCGAAATGCTTGGCGATTGGCCTTCTTCCGGTTTGTTGTTTTGATCCTGGCCCTGTTGACCGGGTTGCTTTTCTCTTGGTTGGTTGGCGCCCTGCGCTTCGGGACTAGGCTTGGGCTGCTCCGATCCCTGACCGGCGCCGGGCGTTTGCTGCTGATTTTTTAATTGATCCGAAGCGCCGGGCTTCTGCTCGTTGGCCGGCTGTTTTT
>JBEKZY010000307.1:0-6613 GCA_049509395.1 Thermoguttaceae bacterium
TTTTGTATGCCGAGCATGTTTGACAGTTTGGAGGTGTAAGTCCTCTACCCGACCTGATGGAGGAGAAGGGTTAGCGAAGCGCAAGGGCGTCGCCGTGAGGCGGGGTCTGAAGGAAGCGTGGAGCAAAACCGCGACCTGACGTACAGAAACCGGATCGGAGGCCGAGCGGATCGGATGAGTTGGCAAGAGACAGCAAAATCCATATCCATCAAGGAGCCGCGCGGTAAATTCGGCAGGTGTGCGGGGAAGGCGGTCAAACTTACCTCGGGAGGTCTGCATCGTGTCTGGGAGACCAGACTGAGGAAGCCGTGAGGCTTTCTGACCGCGACGCAGAAGTCAGCAGCGGGCATAGTAGGCGTAAGCCGAAGGCCCAAACGGTCCTCCCGCGAGGGAGTAAATGGAAAGGCGCGTAAGACGCGCGACTCATGGGCGACAAGCGGCGGAAAAACCAGCTAATGTTGGCCTTCATGGCGGAGAGTAGGGGTGAAGCCCCGATGGCCGCGGATGAAGGGACCGAATTGCCCGCGACGAAGCGCGAAACAGAAAGCCTGGCGTCAGCCGAGCAACTAATGGAGGAGGTTTGCCAGCGAATTTCAATCGCTTGGCCTGCCTATCCTGGTTGCGCGGCCGACGACCTAACCAGCCGAACCGCCGTGTACGGACCCGTACGCACGGTGGTGTGACAGGGACAGCTTGCAAAAGCTTACCTATGTCGATTGCGACGATGAAATGAGATGCCATAGTAGAATCGGGGCTAATGTATGAATCAATAGAGAGGGGGGAAACATCATGCGGTTGTTGTCTTGCCAGATTCTATCCATTCGTGGGCTAATTGCGGCTATTGTATTATCAGGACTTGCCGGTATTGTCAGGGCCGATGAAGCCCAAACTCATGATCTGCACGATGCTCTGGCCGCCGCGGTTATACCGGATTGGGATGACTCCGTCGCCCAGGCTGGTCCAAGCACAAAGGCACCCGTAGTTCCGCCGCCGACAGTTAATCCCAAGGCCCCGAGCAAACCTAAGCTCCCGCCGCCAAAACCTCCGGTGAGCCCTTCTGCTGAAGCACCATCGCGCCCGACCGAAGGGCAACCGCCGCAACCCAACCCGGTTTCATCCATATTCGGCGGCAACGCGCCTCCGGCCGAACACCTCGCCGGCACCCCTAACATGTTCGGCGATTTCTTTAACAACGTGGGCGGCAGCGTGTCTGTAGCCAGTGGATTCGCAGATCTACCCTTGGCCGCAGCCAGCCGTCGCGTGAAAATCGCGGAAGACGACAATGCTTTGATTCAAGATCGAGTTTTTTTCCTATACAATCATTTTGAAGACGCCTTGCAGATGGGTACATCCACTCTTTTTCCAGTAACGAGAACGGAACGCAGCTTTTCCGTTGATCGATATACTTTTGGCCTGGAGAAAAGTTTGAATTGCTGCTGGTCTATCGAACTTCGCATGCCCTTGGCCGGCCAGACAGAGTTTCAGACCCCCGATTTCGGCATCTCCGGAGGTAGTACGGGAAACCTCGCCGTGATCGTCAAACGCGAGATTTATGAATCGGATGACACTACCGTGGCTGTCGGGCTTGGTATCGATACGCCTACAGGAAGCAACGTGGAAGGATATGCCAGTATTATTTCTCCAAAAACCAACTACTTCACTGTCCACAACGACGCGGTACACCTGTTGCCTTTCATAGGCTTTGTTAGTGCTCCCAACCATCGTTTCTTTTATCAAGGATTTGCCCAAGTCGACATTCCCACCAACGGGAACCGCATTGATTATATAAACGCTTTTGGTACAACCATAGTAAATTCAGGCACATACGGCATCCTTAACGAACAAAATTTGATGTACCTGGACCTTTCAGGAGGCTGTTGGCTATATCGGAATCCATGTGCTTGCGGCCTGACGGGTTTGGCCGCCTTGTTGGAATTTCACTATACAACAACGTTACAAAATACAGACGTAGTGGAACAAACCGCATATCCGCCCCCGTTCTTAATCACGTTTGAGAATTTTGCCAACCGGGTAGATATTGTAAATCTTACAGTTGGACTGCACGCGGAATTCGCTAATCGCACACTTTGCCGCGTGGGGGGCGTGTTCCCGTTGTGCTCCGGCGATAATCGCTCGTTCAACAGCGAAGTCCAGGTCCAGGTTGAACGGCGATTTTAAACCGGACAATCCTTTGCTGTGATCGATAAAAACCGCTAATTGTGTAAGTATTGAATAGGGCCGCATAACAGGAAAAGCGTATAAAAAAGAGCGCCATAGCCGTGCATATAAAGCGCGACCATGGCGACTCTTTTCGGCTGTATCTAATATTATTTAGCCACGACCTTGCGAATAAAAAACACATCAAAGCACCTGTCGGTTGTTAAAGCGTAGATTGCGGCGGCCATCTCGCCCGGGCGGCAGTCATCGAGCAGGCCCGTTCTGGAATCGCCGGCGCCTAGAAATTCGAACCAGGCATCCTTTGAGCGCCTAACACTGAACACCGGCAAGCTGTGCCCAAATAGCGATGGGACTCTTATACCCTGCAGATTCGCAAGATTAGGGTGAACACATATTCAAGGCGGGTGGGAGATAATCATGGGAGCTTTCCAACTTGCTCCGTATATACAGAAGCGGGCAGCCCCGCTTAACCGGGGCTGCCCGTCCTAACATTCTCCATTTTGGATCGCGGTAGCGTACCGCCTCATGCGGCTTTCCGATCGCTACTCAGCCGCCACTTGGTCCGTTTCCGGCGGGGTATACGGCGTTTGATTCAGGGTCCAACCGCGCTCTGTCCCAGCGAAGGTGTAGATGCCGTCGGCCATCACGAGGCGGGTCTTTCCAAACGACCCCCCACGGTCATAATCGAGGACACCCGCCTGCACTGCCGTCAGTTCCAAGCGTGACCCCGAGGGCAGGCTCTTGAGCTGGCCGTCTACGAGGAACTGCAGGGTTACGCCGGTCTCAGCCGGATTCACGATGGCAATGGACCGGGCCACCATGGGCAGAGGATTGGCCGGAACTGCTTCCATCGGGAGCGGATTCACCGGAATCGCTCCGCTATCGGCCTGTGGCACACAGGAACTGCATGCGACCGGGGCGGGCTGACAGGTCTGGCAACAGCAACACGAATAACAAGGGCAACACGAACCACCAGAGCAACCAACCAAGTTATCCGGAACTGGGACCGGACCAGGACCCGGACCAGGGCCCGGACCAGGGCCCGGACCCGGACCAGGACCAGGACCCGGACCAGGACCCGGACCAGGGCCCGGACCAGGACCCGGACCAGGGCCCGGACCAGGGCCCGGACCAGGACCCGGACCAGGGCCAGGACCAGGGCCCGGACCCGGACCAGGGCCCGGACCAGGGCCAGGACCAGGTTGGGGATGATTAGGCGGCGGACGATGAGCAAGCGTCGGTTGGGTCTTTGTGTTCACCGTGGCAACGCCGGTCGCGTGGATCAGGGTTCCCGTATTAGAACTGAGTGTCTTGGCCGATGTGATCGGGATGATCCGGTCGGCCTTTGCGGCTGCCAAATTTCCGGCTTTGGCATAACCTGCAACGTTGGATGACAGTTGGCTGCCGGCCATCGAGGCCATATCGCCGAGTTTGGCCTCTTGCCCATGCGAAGCGAACGAGCCGGCTTGTGAGAACGATGTCATGTTCCCAGCCGATCCTCGCGCGGCTCCACCAATTGCTCCTTCCCGGGCGGCCGTAGCGGTTACACATATTGCCAGTGTAACTGCCGCCACTACGGTATAGGCGCCTACTCGCTTCAAAATAAACCTTTTCATAGTACGTCTCCTTTGAAAAAAATGGGGTTAAAGTTACATTCCATCATCTATTACCGGTTGATGAGCAAGTGTGACCGGTTTGGCAGTAAATTTTTTCATTAAGCCACACTCCCCCCGATGGCAGGATTTGGACTGTAAGTCTTGTCCCAAATACACCAGTTGCTGCCAGGATGGTGTGAGCTTGGGACTTATCCACAGGACACGGCACCATTACATGAGAGCAACATCTCATAGACGCCGATGTCCAATTTACTGATATAGATGAAGCTCATAAGCGCCGATGTCCGGCGTATCCTTCCGAGTCATCCCACGCTGGTCCTTCTTAACGTTGGGTTCGGCAGAGCCTGCTTTATAGGCCGGGCTGTCGGCATGAAGTGCGCATGTCTTGGTGGACCCGCCATTGTCGGCCAGATCGCTTATCTTTGCATCGAGCGGATTGAGATATGTTCCATACAGGTTGTTGCCCTGGGAGAGGTTCGCGCCGGTGAAGCTGCCATTACCGATGAGGCAGTTTGTAAAGACACTGTCAACAGCCGAGGTATAAAGATCGCGGGATTTCAGTTGGCCGTTTTGATCCAAATATTTGTTTTCGGCGATCAATGTATTATGTGCGTGCAGGTGGGCCGATAAGCCGTTTTCGGGACCTTCGCATACCCCGGCGATGCCGTTGACATTAGGCGTGATATTCCGGGCTATTGTATCGAACAAAAGATCGAGGTCGCCAAAGCTATAGATTCCGCCGCCGGTGTGAGCGCTATTGCCCCACACGGTGCAATTGGTCAGATCCATTTTGGAATTTGTGTAGTTGAACAGGCCTCCCCCATTGCCATGCACGAGGTCGGAGCAACAATTCGAGATGGTGCTTGAAGACAATGACACGATTCCCTGGCTCCATATTCCGCCGCCGCTGCCATTTGCAGAGTTGGCGTCGATCGAGGTGTTGACGATCGTCAGCTTATAAGGCCAGCCCGGCCATCCAGCCAGGTTGTAAACGCCGCCGCCGTTGGATCGGGCCTGGTTGTGGTAGATTGTGCAAGTATCTATGGTCATCGGGCCGTAGTTGGCGATCGCGCCGCCAATGCCGGCGGTATTGTATTGAAAGGTGCTGTTTCGGATGCTCATGGAGTTGGAAGAGCCTTTAGTATCATTGCAAACGGCCCCGCCAAATGCGGCGTCGTTGCCGCCGAACGAGCACTGATCGACTTGGAAACCAAACCCCGATGCGTAGATAGCGCCCCCCTGGTTATTGGCCCTATTGACGTCAAATTTCGCCCCCGTGATCTTGGTCCAGTCGTCGCTGTAGATGGCGCCGCCGTCGACTTTGGCGGTATTGTGATAGAAATAGTTGACGCCGGTATCGATCACCAAATTTCCGCCGCTGCAATAAATTGCGCCGCCAATGCCTCGATTGTTGTTTGCCGAGTTCTCTTTGAATTGGCAGGAATTGTGAATGTGTACGCCGTTAGCGCCCTGCGAGTAGATTGCGCCGCCGCCATTTTTGACGGTTCCGGGGGCGGTCAAAATCGAAGAAACCGAGTTTGACAAGAAACCGGTGTTTGAGACGTCCAGCGCGCCTTTATTACAGATTGCGCCGCCATAGGCGTCGGCCTTATTTCCGGTAAACGTGCTATCGAATATGTTCAATTTGCCGGTGTTGTATATCCCTCCGCCGCTGTAAGCGCCGCAGTATTCGACCCTGGAACGATGTAATTCCATCGTACCTTCATTATAGATTCCACCGCCCTCATGCATATCCATGGACATACAGCGGTAAATCTGACTGTCGTTGACTATCATCTTGCTGTTGACATCGTTGTAGATGCCTCCGCCCGCGACAGTTGCCCAGTCATAGCTAAGAATACAGTTATTTACTGTCGTAAGTGTTCCTCGATTGCGGATGCCGCCGCCCCGGGCAGTTTTGCTCGAACCGTTTGCAATTGTCATATTGGAGAAAGTAACGGTGGCATTGGCATCCACGCAAAAGATGCCGAAGTATGAGGAAAAATTTTGCGGGTTCCTTTCCACTGTCGTCTTATCCGGACCGGCGCCCATGATGGTAAGGTTCCCTTTCAGATTCGGCAGGGCGGAATTCAGATCGAAAATCTTTTGGGGCGCCTGCTCGAGGTGTATGGTGTCCAGGCCTGATCCCGGAGTGCCGTTTTTGATCTGTGCCTTCTCGGCCTGGGTCAATTGCGAAACCTGAATGGTCCCGTTGTGCAGCATCACAGCCTCGCGAAGGGTCAAAAAATTGTCGTGGATGTAAATGTTGTTGTCCATATTGCTATTGACCCACAGAGCGGCCATGAGCCGGCGGTCTTCCAGGGATTCCATCCGCAAATGCTTAGAATATCTGTTGTGCTTTGATGCCCGGCCCTTACGAGATCGCTTGATCATTTCTTGCAAATTGTCATATAACCGTTTCATGGTAAAACTCCTTTGCCGCCTGAGGGCCAATAAAGTGGATTTGTACGGCGCCAACCGGTCATTCTTTGCCGATTGGGCCTCGAATTTATTTCTACACACTTCTACTCAGCGGCAGACGGTTGTGACCGGAAAAAAATGTTTTGCCTTGCTTAATTACTTTCTCCATGCCCTCACCCCCTGCCCCTCTTCCAAAAGGAGAGGGGAGCAATTTGCAAAACTCCAGCTAACAGAGATACGGCCCCAATTAATGGTCAAACTTCCGCTTATCACCTATCCCCTCCTTGCAGCGGGTGATCCGGCAAGTTATAAAGGAGGAGTCGGCGGATTGTTGTTTTGCGAGTCCATCTCCGCTAACAGGCGCTGACCATGGCCGAAACTTCTAATCATCGCTTATC
>JBEKZY010000308.1:0-6111 GCA_049509395.1 Thermoguttaceae bacterium
AATCCATTGTGGTGGCTGCCGCTTGCTGCGGCTTTGGCTCTTGCGGCAGTGCTGTGGCGGTATCGGAAGGGCTGGAGTCGGCCATTGTTGTTTGCCGGGGGATTTTTCTGCGTTGCCCTGGCCCCGGTCCTGGGCCTTAAGGACGTCGGCTTCATGGAACATTCGCTGGTGGCCGACCACTATCAGCATATTGCTATCATCGGCGTGATTGCACTGGCGTCGGCGGGCTTTATCGCTTGGCATCGCCATGTGTCGAAAAAAACGCATTGGGCTGCCGCCGTCGCTTTTATGACGGTAGCGGCACTCGCATTTCTAACCTGGCGACAAAGCGGTCTATACCGTGACGCCATCACGCTCTACAAATCAATACTGGATAAAAATCCGGCGTCTTGGATGGCTCAAAACAACTTGGGCATAGCGCTGGATAAAGCAGGCCAACCGCAGGAAGCCGTTAAATATTACCGCGAAGCCCTGCGCCTTAAGCCCAACTACCCCGAAGCCCATTACAACCAGGCTTTCGCCTTGGTCGAACTAGGCCTTTTACCGGAGGCCATTAAACAGTACGAGCAGGCATTGGCGCTGAAATCCGATTACCCAACGGCCCACAACAACATGGGCATTGTCTTGCACAAAATGGGCCGGCTCCCCGAGGCGATCGAACATTTCGAGCAAGCACTGCGCCTGGAACCCAATAACGCCGAGGCCCACAACAACCTGGGCATAATATTGTTCCAAACCGGCCGGCCCGAGGAGGCGATCAAACATTACAACCAGGCTTTACGGCTCCAGAGTGACTATGACAAGGCCTACTACAACCTGGGCAACGCATTAAAAGCGGTGGGGCGATATCAACAGGCCGTCGAAAATTACCGCCAAGCCTTGCACTTGAAACCGGATTACATCGAGGCCCACATCAACCTGGCCGCCTCGCTGGTTCAAGCGGGCTGGCCTGAAGAGGCCATCGAACATTATCGGCATGTCTTGTCGCTCAAACCCGATTCCAGCGAGACCTATTTCAATTTGTCGCTGGCCTATGCCGCCATGAGCCAACCCTACCAGGCCCTCGCCATAGCCCAAAAGGCCTTGGAACTCGCCCGATTTCATGGGCAAACTGCCCTGGCCAAGCAGATTGAAGATTGGCTGAATTCCTACCGTGCGGGCCTGAAAGATCGGCCGAACCCGCCGCCGGCTTCCAATTCCGCGTCCCCGTTGCCTTAATTTTTCAAGATTCTATTATTGGTTGAATTATGCTGCATTCCGAAATAAAACTAGGTTTAGGCTTGATCGGCATCGGTCGCCAATGGGGGCATGCGGACGTTGAAGTGCCCGAAGAAGCCCGGGTCTTCGATTTCCTCAAAGGCGCGTACGATTTGAATGTGGATTTTTTCGATTGCGCGGCCTCTTACGGATCGAGCGAAGAGCGCTTGGGAAGTTTTTTGCGAACCCTAAGCCGCGAGCAAAGGCAGCGCATCACCGTGTCCACGAAATTCGGCGATCACTGGGACGATAAAACCCGGAACTCTTACGTCGATCATTCGTTCAAGGCCCTGCGGGCAAGTCTTGATCGGAGTTTATCCAGTTTAGGTGAAATCGATGTCCTGCAATTGCACAAAACCACTCCTCAAGTCTTAAAAAGCGACGACCTTCGCCGGGCTTTGGATTACGCCCGGGATAAAGGCATTTCCCGGTTCGGGGCCAGCGTAAGCGACCTGGAATCCGGCCGTATGGTCTGCGAAAGCGACGTGTTTTCCATTATCCAATTCCCCTACAACTTGGAAAACGCCAGGTTCGGCGAAATCATCGATCTGGCCGAAGAGAAACATAAACTCGTACTGACCAACCGCCCGTTTGCAATGGGTAAATTCCTGTATGACGAAGACCGACAAATTGCCGATAAAAAGGCCCGGCAAATCGAAGCCTATGCTTTCATTCTTCAGAAGAAGTTCCACGGCTACATTCTTTCGGGGACAAAATCGCTGGGACATCTGCGGGAAAATATCGAGGCCTTCAGAATCGCTTCCCAGGCTGCAATCTGAAGGCCATCATGAAACTCTCCCGGCAAAAGTGTCCGGGCTATGCCGCGACCAGGCGCCGATGGGCTCCATGCATTGCATGCTCGGTTGCTCGGCAAGCGCGGTAGAGGACTGGGAATAGAAAAATTTCAGAATGTAAAGACCCGACGGGCACCAACCGAAGGTTGGTCGGTCGCGATCTTATCTCATAAACCCGCGATCAGTGCTCGCGATTTGGCCCACACGCCCCAACTCCCGAATAATGCCGGCGAAATAAGCAACTTTACGGCGTGCCGATAAGCTGATTATCGGGATCGTTCACGCAGGCCGTTGTTTCGGGAATCTTTTCCGTATGACCGTCGCAGAAAGTTATATTTATTATCCCCCGATGATTGCTCCCCAGACCGGGACTAATGGAATTATTAATCTGGATTGGCGGTATGGGAACCCATTCACATGCCAAAGGGTACAAGGGAGAAAGCATCCCCGATCCAGGAGCCGGAATCGTTGTAGGAATATAATTCCAGGGGCCTGCATCTAGTTTTTCCGAAAGCATTACCGTACGTGTTATTGATTTTACGGATGTGAGACTAATGTCGGGCTCGGATGTGTTCGTATAGGGGTCCCAAGCGGCCCGATTGCGAAATAGCCTCATGCTATAATCGAGAGGTGAATTACTTCCGCCTCCGATAATCGGACTGAAGACCGCATTAAATACGCCTAAATTGACAACATAAGACAATCCGCCCACCGGATCGACCAGGCTGTTTGAAGGGCAGATTAATTGTGATACTTTGACGGGTCCGGGCCCTGTGCCGCTGGAATAAACTTGCCGTAAATCCATGCGGCCCATTTCGCCGAAAATGCTTATCACCCAATTGATCTTTGGCGAAGTCGTCGGAGCGGATGAATTTACAAAACTCAACACGCCGGGCAATCGACCATTGCTCATATCGTACTGGAGCAGGGACTTGCCCAATTCTTGTTGATTGTTGATGCATTGCGTTGTCCGGGCGTTTTCGCGAGCGGCCTGGATGGCGGGTAATAATAGTCCCATCAATATCACTATGATCAAAACCACAACCAATATTTCGATCAATGTAAATCCGCGGCGATCTTTTCTTGTTGAGGTCATTTTTACACCCTGGTAGGGGATTAGAAATATTGGCGGAACGGCTTTAATAGTCATCTTGCTCGATTCCTACGCGATCTGATTATATTAAGCCCCGACCAGTGGTCGCGTTTGGCCCGATACGGTCCGGCTCCGATTGAGGCCCGCGAAATAAGCAATTTTAAGGTATGCCGATCACCGAATTATCGGGATCGTTCCAGCAGGCCGTTGTGTCGGGAATCTTTTCCGTATGACCGTCGAAGAATGTAACGTTAATCATCCCCCGATGATTGCTGGATAAACCTGGGCCTGTGGGAACTGGGTTAGTACTTACTGGACCATCTTTTATTTTGACTTGATCACCGGTTATTGGGTTAGTAACTCCATTTATTGGCCATTGAAAAGCTAAAGGGGCCAAATCAATAGAATAGGCGCCCGGTATATACTGACTCGTGTAAGGAGGAGCCCAAGTCCACATGTTTCCTTGCGTGTTTTCCGAAAGCATCACGGTGCGATTTGAGGTTCTAATTGAAGTGATCATTTGGTCGGGTTCGGTTTGCGATAAAGGGGCTGTCGCAGCGGCGTTCCACGCTGCACGATTGCGAAATAGCCTCACGCTGAAAATGGGATTTCCGTTTGCATCATTCTGGTAAACGCCCAAGTTAACGGCATACGACAATCCGCCCACCGGATCGACCAGGCTATTTGAGGGGCAGATTAATTGCGAAACTTTGACAGGTCCGGGGCCTGTGCCGGTGGAATAAATTTGCCATAAATCCATGCGGCCCATTTCGCCGAAAATGCTTATCACCCAATTAATTCTGGCCGAAGCAGTCGAAAGAGTGGGATTAACGTTACTCAGTACTCCGGGCAATCGCTGCTTGGCCATTTCGTACTGGGCTATGGCCTTGCCCAATTCTTGTTGATTGTTGATGCATTGCGTTGCCCGGCCATTTTCGCGAGCGGCCTGGATGGCGGGAAATAATAGTCCCATCAATATCACTATGATCAAAATCACAACCAATATTTCCACCAATGTAAATCCGCGGCGATCTTTTCTTGTCGAGATCATTTTTACACCCTGGTAGGGGATTAGAGATATTGGTTAGACGGCTTTAAACGCCTTCTTATTGGTTTATGCGGGCGGTAGGACGACTTTTAAAGTCGTCTTACTTGATTCGTACGCGGTAGGACGACTTTTAAAGTCGTCTTGCGAGGATCGGATATCGACCTTTTTACCTCGCGCCCCCGCCTAAATCCTACTGTCCATTTTCGCATGGAACTACAAAAATTGCCAGTCCTAAGAAAAGTTATGGGGGCGGATTGAGGACTAGTGGGCAGTGGACAGTGAACCGTAAGTAGTGCGAAACCGCGTGCATTTTCATAATTTATCCTTTATCCTTCATCCCTCATCCTTCATCCCCGACCCCCTCCAATGGCTAGTCGTCATTCTCTCCTTATTTCTAACAATTACTTGACGTGGACATCATTTTCTGCGACTATAATAGTAGGCAAATAACAGGGCCAAAGGAGGATAACAATATGATTTGGAAAAAACGCGGATTCACACTCGTCGAATTGTTGGTGGTAATCACCATTATCGCCATGCTTGTGGGCTTGCTTATGCCCGCCGTCCAATCGGCCCGCGAGGCCGGTCGGCGCGCTCAGTGCATGAATAATCAACATCAGATTACCATCGCATTACATCAACATGATAGTGAAAAAGGCTATTTGCCGGGCTATGTCGGCGAATACCGCACCGGCAGCGGCACTAGCATTCAGCAACGCAAAATCAGTTGGTGGGTAGCCATCCTACCTCACCTCGGCCGTATGGACATCAACGATCGCTGGAAAGATCTCGTTCGCTGGCCCTCTATCAGTCCTGGTGACAGCGCTTATCCGCCTCCTGATAATTTGATTCCGGCGATTTATATGAAAACCGCCCTTTGTCCCAGTTATTCGCCCCCATCGGCAAACGATTCCTGGTTATCCTACCGGGTTAATGTGGGTCGAATGTTGAAAAATAGTATTGATGGAGATGGTAATCCCACCACCCAATTGATTCCGGCCGAGGGCGTTTTTACCGATCAATTTTCGGATACTGCTATTACTCCTACAGCTAAACAGGAACAAATTGTTCACGTTAATCTCGGTTTTATCGATTCAAAAGACGGCACATCCTGCACCCTAATGCTTTCTGAAAATGCGGCATCGGTTCCCCCCACCGTATACTCATTCGAGGGTAAATGGTCTCCGCTCATTGGAAATCTTAAAGGGGATCCGATAGCTGATGGAGATCCCGCTGCACTGACTGGGATTACTGCGAGTACATATTATCAAACAACAACGGTTACTAATGCCCTACGCCTCGGTTTCAATTGGGCAGGCATGGACCCCACCGATCCTGATGGCATAAAAAAAGCAACCACGGCGACCCCGGCTACAAAAATGTACTCTAATCATCCCGGCGGGGTTGTATCGTCTTTTTGCGATGGACACCAAACCTTTTTACGTACCGATCTCGAGCCGGTTATTTTTATGCAATTGATGTGTCCCTTCGACCAGGGCGTATATGAATCCGGTACCGGCACTACCATTGTGACTGGTATTTTGGATCCAACGGGTGTTACATTGGTTCCACCTTTGGATGAAAATAAGTATTGATTGCTTGAGTTATTTAGTTGTTGCCCTGATTGGATGCAGGGCTGGCTGAAAAGCGAATAAGCGATTTTCTCGTTCCCACGCTCCGCGTGGGAACGAGTTAATTCAAATCATATTTTTCTCGATTGTATTTGCCTCTCGGGCCAAATAAGCCCTCAACCTCCTTTCCGCGAGTTGAGGGCTTATTTTTTACCCTTTTCCCCCCAGTCGGATAAAAATCTAGCCAACTGGTCAAATCGGTGCAAAGTCTATGTTAAACTTTGCCGATTATTCCGGCAGTGTAGATTAAGTGGAATTTAATACCTTTATGCTTAAATCGGCCATATT
>JBEKZY010000309.1:0-10581 GCA_049509395.1 Thermoguttaceae bacterium
CAAAGCCGCAGCAAGCGGCAGCCACCACAAGGGATTCCCGGCCTCGATGTGCCATTGCGGATAAACGAACACTAGATTCAGCGGAAATAGAGCTTTGTAAAGGTAGAACCAAACTACTCCGCCCGCGCCCAGGAGGCGATCCGTAAAACTAATTGCACGATAGGCTACTGCCATACCATGGGTTTGGAACCACACGTTCACTCCGGTTAGCACTACGGCAACCGCGAAAAACAAGGTGATGTGCGTTAGCTTCCGTCTTGTCGTTGAATGTGGTCCGATGACGGACGCCTTTTCATTCCAAGGGCGCAGCCAGCAAATTATTCCCAGTAGTATTACCGGGAGGACCGCCGCCGATCCCTTGCTTAGCATCGCCAAGATGAATGCCGCCAGGCTGAGCCAGTACCAAAAATGAAAGGATGAAGGATGAAGGATGAAGGATGAAAAACTGAGCAGCGGATGGTGGATGGCAGACGGTTTATCCACGACCGGGCAGGGAGCGAAGGTTGGTCGGGGAGCGAGTTTGACGAATTTCAAATACCACAGAATGGACAACAGGAAGAACAACATCGACATTAGATTTTTCCGCTGGGCGATCCAAGCCACGGATTGCACATTCACCGGATGCAACGCGAAAATCATGGCCGTCAGGAACGCCCCGGGAATGGACAATTTTCGCAAGACAATCCAAATCAGCAGGGCTTCAACGATATGCAAGATCAGGTTGGTAAGGTGGTAACCCGCCGATTTCATCCCCCACAGCCGCCATTCGATCCACAAAGTTGTATTGGACATTGGCCAGTAGTCTACCGGTTCAGTGGTGCACCATATCCGATACACGCCGTCGGTGGCATTGATAACTTTAGTGTTTGTTACATATAACTCATCATCCAGGAGGAACCCGCCGTTTATGGAGGGAATGTAGGCGAAGAACACGGCAAGGGCGATGATTGCCGCACCGGCCGGCATCTTAATGGGCAGCGATGAAAAGGCGAAAGTTCCCGGCCGGGCCTGGAGCACATCTTTACTCGAAGATCTCTTGCGCTTGGACATGAGCGTGCCAGTGGAGGTCTCAGCGCCGGCGGTGGACTTCGGCGCCGCGCTGGTGATCGGCGCGGTGAGGCGTTATTGCGTCCTTGTTGCCGATATCCATGTCTTCGCCGAAGTAGTATTTCCGGGCCTCGGGATTGGCAAGCACCTCGTGGGGATGACCGTGACAAAGCACCTTGCCCGAGCGGATCACGTAGCTGCGATCGGTAATTTGCAGGGTCTCCCGCACCTGGTGGTCGGTGATCAAAATGGCTATCCCCTCGTCGCGCAATTGGCGGATGATTTTCTGAATGCTGGCGATTGTTACGGGGTCGATGCCCGTGAACGGCTCGTCGAGCAGAATGATTTTGGGATTGGAAACCAAGGCCCTGGCGATTTCCAGTCTTCGCCGCTCACCGCCGGAAAGCGACAAGGCGGTGGCCTTGCGCAGGCGTTTGATGTCGAACTGTTCCAGGAGTTCGTTGCAGCGGCGATTTCTGGTTTTCCGGTCGATTCCCAACATCTCCATCACGCCGAGGAGATTTTTTTCGACGCTTAATTTGCGGAACACGCTGGATTCCTGGGCCAGGTATCCCATGCCTCCCTCGCGGGCCCGCATGTACATGGGCCAAGTGGTGATGTCCACGCCGTTGATTTTAACCGTACCCGCGTTGGGCGCGATCATGCCGCAGGTCATGCGAAAGCTGGTAGTTTTGCCGGCTCCGTTGGGACCCAACAGCCCCACGATCTCGCCTTGATCGACGCGGAAATCCACGCCGTCGACCACGCGCCGCATGCCGTATATTTTTACCAATCCTTGGGCTTCGAGCATGTTATTTTATAAAGTGCATTCTGGAAAAATTGGGAAAATATGGGAAGGGAATATTTACGTAAGGGATCCGATCCCACGTATGGGGCCAGTAGATAAATAGGGCCTTGCCTTTTAGCAATTCGCGATCGATTACCCAGGGATTGCTTTGCCCGGTAGTAGACTCCCACAACCGGCTATCCTGGCTTTTTGCGCTATTGTCGCCCAGGGCGAAGTATTGATCGTCTTTTATGGTGAATTCCACTTGTCTAAAATTGCTTTCTTCGAGATCGCTCCACTGTGAGGGATCGGAAAAGAATTGATCGAATTTTCCATGATAAATTAATTGAGGCATTGTTTTATAGTCCATAAGAGCCCCCATCTTTTTATCCACGGCTATGTAATAGATGTCGCGGAAAACTTTCAGATGACTTAATTTCAATTTGGCGCCCTGCGACGCCACGCCTACCGGCGTCAGATCGGAGGGAGTGGGGTGCGAGTTGTTCAGATCGCCGTATGTGGCCGGCGGGTCGAATTTCACCACGCTGTCGTTAATCCAGAGCAGCAGTTCCCTATCGCAGTTGGAAAAGATCAGATTATATTTCCCCGGTCCGCGAAATTTCGTCTGTGCGGCGGGATGGAAGGATTGCATGTCGTCGCCGCTAATGTAAAGCGCGGCTTTGCCGGTGGCGGCGTCCAGACGGCATTGAAATTTCCGCCCGCCTTTGACGAGTTCCAAAATCACTTGCCCCTTGTCGTTTTCCAGTTCCGCGGTGGCCGAAACGGCCAGATCGCCAACCCAATGCAAGCCAAGTATGTATGGATTATGAGTTGAAATGCTCCTTATTTCCGCGACTGTTTGTCCCGTATCGTAAGCCGTAAAATCGGTGATCAAATGCGGTTTTATCGCATCTCCCACAAACGGCTTGCCTGATGCGTCTGTTTTCCAATCCGAGAACGACGGCACCAGATGACGATAACGCAGCCAGACATCGCGGGGCGCCGCGCCATCGGTGCTGTAGGCGGCATAATCATCCGAGGTCCAATCGCCGGCCGCCCCGCTCGAACCGGGATCGGATTGCCAGCGCGGAGGCCAGCCGTATTTCGCGATTGCGGGCATATAGTCGTTGTCGAAGACGATCTGAAGCATGGCCAGCAGTTTATCCGGCGGTTTTCTCGCTATATGAAACTCCTCTTGGCCCTCGTTTCCTCCCGTAGCGTTTTTATCGTTGCGGATCCAAACGTCGCCGAAACGGATGCGAAGCGTTTCATTCGGCAACCCGGCCAGGCGTTTGATGTAATTGTCGTGCGCGCCTTCGGGATAGTAAAACACGATCACGTCCCAGCGTTTTGGATCGTCGAATTGGTAGGAAAATTTGTTGACGATAATGCGATCGCCCGAATACGACGGTTGGGGGTTGCGCCCGTCGATTTCCATGGTATAGCGGCACATTGGACAGGTGCAACATGCTATTTGATCGTTATAATCTTTAGGTTGGCCTTCCCGAGTCACCTCTTCGCTTGCGCTCACCTGGTAGGGATAACCGCATTTTTCGCATTTTACGTCTTTATGCCGCCCCATCAGCGTGGGCGCCATCGATCCGGTGGGAATGACAAATGCCTCGGCCTCGAAGGTGCGGAACAAAAACGCCAAGATAAAGGCAATCGCCACCGATTCGATTGTCTCGCGAATCGATGCCGCCGATGGCGCATGACGAGCAAACAGCGACTTTGCGGGAACCGGCGGGGACACTTTGGAGGGTATGCTTGATTTGGTTTTTGACATGAATGATAGGGGCAGGGTTCAGGGTTCAGAGGTCAGAGGTCAGGGTTCAGAGGTTAGTATTGATCGGCGGGCAGGTTGCCAACTTTCCTTTTTTGGGCAGATTAGCAATCTGCCCCATTACTTAATGGCCCATTTGCCAGGCAAAGATCAATAGGTTTACGGTCAAACAACACTATAAGTTTTATGTTTATCGAATATACCCAATCCGGCGCGGATCGGGAACCTGAAATTGCCAAGGACCTATTGAAATTGATTTGGCTGGGAACAAGATCATTAACGGCTTGCCAATTAACAAGTTGTCAACCACAGCAGGACGACCGGGCCAAGTTCGGCTATCCTCGGAAATCGAACTATTGTCTCCCAGGACGAAGTATTCATTATCCCCCAAACGGACGGGTTTGTCCTGGGCCCATCGATTATCCCAACCTATAGGACGGGTATAATATACGTCCCTGTATATCCGCAGGTCCTCCACTGCCACTTGCAGCCCCTCTACCCCTATCGCGAAGGGTTGAGATGTGGGTTCGATCGGCAAAACCAGATCATCTATGGGCAGGCAATAAACGGTCTGATCGTTTATGGCCAACAAGAACTGCCGGTCAATCAATGAGACAACGATATTCAAATCCTCGTTTACCAGTGCGATCCGATTTTCTTCGGCCATAATCTCGCGTCCATTGCGGGTTACCCGATAGGCGCCGGCCTTATGATCGATTTCAACCTGGAAAAGATCTTTCCCGTATGTTGCGCGGATTAAAAATTTCCCTGGACCGGCTATTTTCATTAAGCGAAATGAGAGCATAAGATCGTATAGGGCATGCACGTCTTCCTCGCGGCGCGGCAGGCTTTGATTGTATGCCATGATGTCGGTAATCGGGCATTCTTGAACTTCGCCCTCCTGGTCCGACATTCGCCGCCAATGATGATAGACGAGCCAATCGATAGGAATATTGTCATCTTCTTTAGTTGAGGCCAGCGCGGCGGGAGAGCCGGCCGGCCAGGCGTGACGGTGGTCGAATAATTTGCGTCGTAGACCATCAGGGCCATCGAGCGTTGGCAGTCCAGAGTTTTGCGTTGGATTTGTCCGTTGATGAAGACGTCGCCGTTTTGAATTTGAACTGATTCGCCGGGCAGGCCTGCCACGCGTTTTATCACGATTTTACTCGCTTCCCGGGGGTGTCGAAAGGCCGCGATTTCCCAACGCCGCGGCCGGCGAAAAAGATATGCCGAACGATCGATAAGAAGGCGATCGCCGTCAAGATCGGGCAGCAAGTCCAGGCCGTTATTTGCACACCCGCAATTCGGACATATTGCCCGACCCGGCGTTAATGCCGCGGCATCGCAAGAGAAGGCAAAACCGCAGTCGGCGCAGATCACGTCGCGATGATTGCCCAACAAGGTTAAGGCCATGGAACCGCCGGTTATCCGACAAGGCGCCGCCAAACCCTCGATAAACCAGGTCTGCAAAAACAGCAAAAGCATACATATATATGCCCCCCCCTCTATAATGTTTCGCAACAAAGACCGAGCCGGGGAAGGGGCAGTGTACATCGTATGGCCGAAAACAATTGCTTGATAACGAATATGCAACCCTAATCGTGATGGAAATGATGCAAAAAGGCAACATCGATAAATTATCTTGTTTCCCAATTCCGTTAAAACACAACGATTATCTTTATCCACGAGAGACAACCATCAGCCGCTTTAGGGGGATGCTAGATTTGATATATCACCTATGTGTAAAAGAATATAGGACCCGGCCAATACAATATCCGTGGGTTTAGAAAAAAGACAAGCTTATCGATTTGCCGTTCCAATTTCGCGGCAACAAGGCGAGCTGCGATTCGGCGATATTCGCCTGCCGGTGCTGTTGTTCGATCAATCGGCCAGCGGGTTCGCGGTGCTGTCGTTGCTGCCGCCCGGCGTCGACATCGGCAGCTCCGGTTTGTTGCGCGCCGGCGACGATTGGTATGAAATCAGCCTGGTATATGTGGCGCCCATGGATCATTCTGAATCGGGAGAAACCGCATTGCTTGATGAGCAAGTGCAATGTTTCAGGCTTGGTCTGTATCGACTGGGCGACACTGTCGATCCGGATAAAAAAGCCGAGGGTTGGTTGTGGCCGATGCTGAAAGATCATTTGGAAAATGTCATGCCTCCCCACTCGCCCACGGTTGGTTTTGGAATGCTCTTTGTGACCGCCGTGGTTATTTTACCAGTCATAGGCATATTGCTGATGCGTAATTGGAGCGGCAAATCGGTTGGCGACGAGGCTGGTCTTGCAAAAAGCATCGCGGCGACGGCTAGATTTGACAAAAAAGAGCCGGATTGGGAAAAGCTGTCGTCCGGAACCGAATCGGAAGCGACGACAATTCTCAATTCTGAGAAAAATGCCGAGCCGCTGGGGGGCATGGCAAATTATATGGATGAATTAGCGCATATTATCCCCAAGAATACGGGTGCGTCGGTTTTTCTGATGCCCCAGGTGGTGCGCAGTTTGGGCATAACCGAAGAGCAGCAACAGCATCTTCAACAGATTGTCGACGCCACGTCCCAACTTATTACTGATGTAGAAGACCAATTGAATGGAGCCATTAGCCCGGAGCAATATCAAAAATTGCTCAGCTTTGCCCGCAACAACGCACTGCAATCTCTAACCGACCAGCAACGAGCCAAATGGCAAAAAATATCGGGCGAAAAACCACAAAATAAAAGTGTTCCGGCGGCAAAAGACGATAAATAGCATATGGGTCTGTTTTTAAATTCCGTCTTATTGCCGTTATTGTTGATGGCCGCTCAAGCGGAGACCCCGCTTAACGAGCGTTATCCCCAGGCGCTCGAGGTTTTTCATTGCAATTTCGATCAATCGTGCGACGCCAATTACGACGGTTGGCCGGACGGTTGGACGCGGCGGCCCGGGCCAGGTTATCCCAGATACGTGAAGATCAAAATTCAGCCCATTCTTGAGCAGGCTGAAAATGCCTCGACGGGAGCACGGCAGTGTCTCCAGGTCGATCTGGACGGGGGCGGGGCCGCGGTGTTCACCCCGCCCGTCGAAGTGGCCGCGCCTTATAGCTACGTGTTGGAGGGTTTGCTTCGCACGGAGCAACTCCAAATGGATCGCGCATTTTTATCGGTGTCGTTCCTGGATGCCGACAAGCATCCGCTGGTTACATTTGAAAGTGAGAAAACGACCGACTCGCGGGGCTGGAAGAAAATAAGTTTGGGCCCGATCGCGCCTCCCAGCCGCGAAACGAAATTGGCCGTCATTGGCTTGCACGTTGAACCGCGCGACGCCGAGGATTTAAAGGGTACGGCGGCCTTTGCCGACATCCGACTTATCCGTATGCCGCGATTGGAAATGAAAACGAATCAAGCGCACAATCTTTTCATTCAGCCCGCCAAAGTTGAGGTGACTTGCACTGCCTCGGGATTTGCCGATAAAAATACCGATGTCGCCTTCAAATTGTTTGACGCCCTTGGCCATTGTCTGGCGGATGATACGCGCAAGTTGGGTGGAATGGCCGGCGATGCAAGCGGCGATCCGCAAGGCGCCGCCGCCGAGAAAACCCCCGCCCAGGCTTGCACCGTGAATTGGGAACCGCCCATTCCCGGACCGGGATTTTATCGGGTAAAAGCGGAGTTGTTCGCCAAGGGCGCGGCCCTTCAATCCCGCGATTTGACCCTGGCGGCCTTTGAACCGCGGCGGGCACCTGCCGGCGGCGAGTTCGGTTGGACACTTCCCAATGCGGGCCGTCCCATCCCGCTTGCTCAACTTAGTCCACTTTTAAGCCAGGCAGGCATTAACTGGGTCAAGTATCCCCTCTGGTTTTCGGCGAAAAACGGCAGCCAAACCCTGAATCAATTGCTCGACTTCGGCGAGCAACTCAACGCCGAGGGCATAGAACTAGTGGGCTTATTAAACGATCCCCCGGATGAAGTGCGCGAGCAGTTTCCTTCCTCAAGGCCGCTTTCTGCCGCTGAAATATTCGGGGCCGGAGCCAAAGTCTGGTTTCCCTCGCTGGAACCCGTCCTTTCGCAACTGGCCGGGCAGGTTCGCTGGTGGCAACTGGGCGACGATGCCGACGATAGTCTGTCTTCCGCCCCGGATTTTGCCGACAAACTCGGCGAAATTAAAAAGGAATTGGATCGCGCGGCTCACGATATCAACCTGGGAGCAGGATGGAACTGCGGGAATGCTTTGCCTGGCCCTGCGGCCGGCAAGAAACTCCCCTTGAGATTCGCGGCCATTTCCAGCCGGCAGCCATTTTCCCCGCAGGAACTGGCCGCGTATCTCGATACGGCCAAGGATTCGCCGCAATTGCGCTGGGTGTCGCTAAAGCCTCTTTCCAAGTCGTCATATTCAACCGCCGACCGGGTGGAAGACCTCGTTAAGCGGATGATGGCCGCGAAAATACACGGCGCGGATGCCGTTTTTTGTCCCGATCCCTTCGATGCCGATTGCGGCTTGATGAACAAAGACGGTACGCCGGGCGATCTGTTTTTGCCCTGGCGGACCGCGGCCCTGGAGCTGGGCGGCGCCAAGTCCCTAGGCGCCATGCAGCTTCCGCGCGGCAGCCAAAACCTGATCTTCGTCCGCGCCAACGACGCCGTAATGATCCTCTGGAACGAAAAACCTGTGGAAGAGGTTTTGTACTTAGGCGAAGACGTGAAAGAGGTCGATTTATGGGGCCGCTCCTGCACCCCCGATAAACGCGAAAATGCCCAGGTTGTCCAGGCCGATGCTATCCCCGCCATCGTCATCGGACTGAGCACGCCGATTGCCCGTTGGTATATCGATCTCAGTTTCGACCAGGAGCGGATGCCGAGCATAACCGGCCTGGCGCAAGCAAACGGTTTTCGGGTGAAAAATCCTTTCCCCGGCGAGGCGTCGGGAACCGCGACCATCGTTGCCCCCCGCGGTTGGATAGTCGAACCGAAACAGGTCTACTTTCACCTTGCCGCCGGCGAAGAACTGCAACAGCCGATATCGCTTACTTTTCCCGACACCGCCGCGAGCGGCCGCCATGCGGTCCGCGTTGAATTCCAGATCCAGGCCGATCGGCCTTATAAATTCAGCGTGCTAAGGCATATCGAGATGGGCCTAGGCGATGTCCGCATCGAGTACCAAACCCGGTTGAATTCGGAGAATAAACTCGAAGTCCAGCAGCGGTTTGTCAATTCCACAGATCAGCCGGTCAATTTCCGCTGCGAACTATTTGCCCCCGAACGCCGCCGCTTGATGGTCGATGTTCTCGATCAGGGTCGAGGCCAAAACATGCACACCTATGACCTGGAGGAGGGCAAGGAACTACTGGGCAAAACCCTCTGGCTCCGAGCCGCTGAAATCGACGGCCCCCGCATTCTTAATTACCGCTTCACTGTGAAGAGTGGAGAGTGAAGAGTGTAGAGCGGTAAGTAAGTTTAAACATCTAGTCTCTTCCCCGCCCAGAGGGCCAATTTTTCGCGGAAGATTTTGGCGTTGTGGCGGATGTCGACGGGAAAAGACGGGTGGAGGAGGAAATCGTCGATGGATTTTGTAAGCGGACTGGTTTGACCGAGGCGGCGGATTTCGTCGAGCAAGGCTTTTTTAGCCGCCGGAGTTTTTGGGAATTTGCGTTGCTTGGGCTCTAATATTATTATTGGACGCTGTATATCGGGCGGGCCGACGCCAACTAAGGCCGAGCGGAAAATGTCGGGGTGCCGGTTGAAAATGGCCTCGCAGGGGATCGGATACAATGGGCCGCCGGGCGAAAGCACGCGATGGGCCACTCGGCCGCAGAACCAGAAGCGGCCGTCCCGGTCGAAATAGCCCGCGTCGCCCATGCGGTGCCAAATAGTTGTTTCGTTGGCACTTCTCTGCTCACTCGCCGTTGGCTCGCGGCTAAACGATGAATTAGCACGGTCACTCCCGGCACGGGCGCCGGGGGTAAAAGCCGTGTTATCGACGATTTTTGCCGTTGCGTTGGCTTCCAGGCGGGTGACGTAACACTTGGTAACCTGGGGGCCGCTGACGATCAATTCGCCGATTTCGCCCGGGGGCAATTCTTCGATGTCATCGATGGAGGGGATTTGTCCATCGACGATGCGGATCACTTTCCACTGGATGAGGGCAAATTTTCGGCCCACGCAGGTTCCGGCTCCTTGCCGGGTTTTTTCGGCCGTTTCGCCGAGCACTTCGCTTGCCGCGATTGACGCCACGGGCAGGGCCTCGGTTGCGCCGTAGGGCGTGTGCATGTCGCCTTGTTGGTGTATGCAATCTTTCATTCGCCGCAGCACTTCGACCGGAACCGGCGCGCCGGAGGACAACACGCGGCGGACCGTGGAAAGCCGGATTTTATGTTCTTCGCAGTATCGGCCCACGCGATTCCATACTGCCGGGGAACCGAAGGTCTGGGTGACGCTCCAATCGCGGACGGCCTCGATAATTTTAGCGGGATCTACCCGGGCGGGTCTGGATGGATCCATGTCCGGGATCACGGCGGTTACGCCCATGGCACAGTTGAACAGTCCGAAGAGCGGGAAGGCGGGCAAATCGATTTCGCCCGGCCGGATGTCGAAACGCTGGCGGATTTGATCTACCTGGGCCTCGAAATTGCCATGTGTAAAGAGCACGCCCTTTGGCGGGCCGGTGCTGCCGGTGGTAAAGATAATCGCCGCCGGATCATCGGCCATGGTCTCAGCCATGTCGCCGGCCGGAAAAGGGGACAGGTCCAATTTGTGCGGCGACCAACGCTGCGCGTCGGTGCCCGCCTCCGGGCCGTGACCAACCCTCGGTTGGTGCCCGCAAATTGGACCTGTCCCCTTTTCCCGAAGTTGTTCCAAGGTCGATCCGCCCCAGAACCAGCGCCGTCCCACTGTTACGTTAAATTTCGCCCGTGGAAACCTCCGCCGAAAAAAAATGCGCACTGCGTGAACCGGTGGAATAGCAATGAAGCCTTGTGGTTGGGCATCGGCCAGA
>JBEKZY010000031.1:0-32899 GCA_049509395.1 Thermoguttaceae bacterium
GTTCTTTTTGTTTTTTGGCATTGCGGGCCGGATGCAGACGAACATTTGTTCGTCGGGTAAGGGGCTGGCGAAACCAAAACAGAGACTTAAATTACCGGCTAAACTTTTAAATGTCATCCCAGTTGCCGGCACGACGTCGGATCGCAGGGAAGTGACCGACGGTTACCTAACTTATACAAGAAAGGCAACGAAAGAGCATGGACGCTCGCATAACTCGGGCCGTCGCCTTGACGGCAGCTCTGCTGGTTTCGATGGGCGCCCGGCACCGCAGTGCCAATTTCATCGTCGAAACTTCCGACCCCAATCTGGCCGCCCAAATCGCCCAGGCCGCCGAACAATACCGACACGATCTGGCCATCGAATGGCTCGGGCAGCCCATGCCCAACTGGTCGCAGCCCTGCCCCATGACGGTCAACGTCGGGCCAAACCTCGGCGCGGGCGGGGCCACTACCTTCGTTTTCGATCACGGCGAAGTATTCGGCTGGCGCATGACCATCCAGGGCTCGCCACAGCGCGTCCTCGATTCGGTCCTGCCGCACGAAGTCACGCACATGATTTACGCCAGCCATTTCCGCCAACCGCTGCCGCGCTGGGCCGACGAAGGCGGCGCAACAACCGTGGAAAATATCAGCGAACGCACAAAATATCAGCGCATGCTCGATCAGTTCCTCCGCACCGGCCGGGGCATCGCCTTCGGCAAAATGTTCGCCATGACCGAGTATCCGCCCGACGTCATGCCCCTTTACGCGCAATGTTACTCCCTGGCCGAATATCTTATACAAATCGGCGGGCGGCGCAAGTATATTGAATTCCTCGACGACGGACTGAAAAACAAGGATTGGTCCGCCGCGGTGGAGCGCAACTACGGCGTGAAAGACTTGGGCCAACTGCAAAATACCTGGCTCGCCTGGGTCAAACAAGGCTCTCCGCCTCTTACGCCGGGCAATACTCAGCCCGCCGCGGGCGCAGCGCCCGAATTGCTTGCCGCAAACTCCGCCGCCGGGCATGTAGAGCCGAATTCGATGTATGGGCAGCAAGGTGCGAATCGCTCCTCTCCGTCGACCGTGATTCCGGTCGGCCGTTTGGTTCCCGTGCCTGCTTCGCTGTTTAATTCCGCGATGGCCGCCAACAACCCGGGCGCTTCGCCTGGAAGTAGTCCAGGCGGCGTGCGACTCGCATCCGCTTCATCCGTGTCGCCTGCTTCCGGATGGAAAACGGCCGGCGCCCGGCAGTCAATGCAAGCCGAAGCAGCCCAGCCTCCCGCCGACCAACCTGATGCAACAGCCTCGCAAAAATCGCAGCCCACCCAGCCTCCGCAGGCCGATCCCTTCCAATCTCAAGTCGCCCGCCCCCAAGACGCCGAACAACCACGGCAGGTCATTTTGGAATGGAGCGCCAGATAAAACGAAGGATGAACAAAGCGAGGAAACCGAGGAGGGCAATTTAAGGACTGTACGGATTTTTGCTGCGTGGTAAAGCGGCACGGCCATCTTGGCCGTGTTTCTTCACGGACTGGAAGTCCGTGCCACTGCTTGACACAAAATTTCTTACAGCCCCCAATTCAAGAGTCAAACCGCTTGTAGTTTCGCAGGGTACATTGCCCCCTTCCCATTGCCTATCAATCCTCATTCCTTACTTTTTCATTCCTGCCCGATACGAATCCAACCACTGCTCTATTTCCTTAACATATTCTTTCTCTCCTTTTGATCGCGCAATACCCAAAGCCTTTTGGGCCATGGCTGCGGCATCGGCGGGCTGATCCGTTTTGGCATAGGCCAACGCCAAATTGAAATATGCTTCGATGTAATCGGGTTGAAACAGCAAGGCTTGCCGGAATTGCTCAGCGGCCTCCAGCGGGCGATCGATTTGCATCAGCGCGATGCCAAGGCTGTAGAGGACCACGGGTTGGTTGGGCTTCAGTTGCAGGCTCCGCCGGTAATGCTCGATTGCCTTTTGCGGCCGTCCGTCTTGAACCAGGGCATTGCCCAAATTGTATTGAGCCTCGGAGTAATCGGATCTAAAACTCAGGGCTTTCTGGAAATACTCGATCGCATCCTGCATTTGGCCTTTCCCGTACATGAGGTTGCCCAGGTTAGTGTATACTTCAGGAAAATTAGGTTTTAACTTCAACGCTTGCTTATAATGTTCGACCGCTTCCTGCGGCCGGCCTGCTTGGACCAATATAGCCCCCAGGTTGTTGTGGGCTGCAGCGTGGTTGGGGTTCAGCGACAAAGCTTGCTCTAAATGTTCAATCGACTCTTGCAATCTGCCTGTTTCGAAAAGCGCGTTTCCAAGATTGCTGTGTGCGTCGGGAAAGTCGGGATTTAGCCGCAACGCCCGCTGGAAATATTCGATCGCCAATTGCGGCCGGCCGGCGATTTCCAAAGCGTGTCCCAGGTTGTTTTGCGCCATCCAACAATCCGGATTTTTTTCCAATGTGTCCTGATACAACGTCATTGCATCGCGATATAATTCACTTTGCCGCCATGTCAAAAACATGAGAGCCGCCACCGCTATGACTGCGATGACATTTGCCGCCCGATGCGCTGCGCCTTGCGCATGCTTTTGCCATGCGCTCCATGACGCCGCCGCCAGTGCAACCACTGCGATAATGGCGATGTGCTGATAATGGTCGGCAACCAGCGAGTAGCGCATGAAGCCCACGTCCGCAAAGCCCAGCACAGGCGCCAGCGCCGCGCAGAACCATCCCAAGGCAAACAAAAATGGCCGGCTCCACGTTCCTCGAAATCGCCACAACACTGCTGTAACGATCAGCACTGCAAAAAGAGGCAGCCACCATAGCCAATTGCCGGCTTTAATGTGCCACTGCTGATAGACAAAGGCCAAATTTATCGGCAACAGCGCCTTGTAAAGGTAGAACCATATCGCGCCGCCGGCGCCCAGCAGGCGTTCTGTATAACCGGCGCTCCGGGCCACTATTTCCGTGCCATGCGTTTGGAACCATAAATTCACCATCGTCAGCAAAACGGCAACTGCAAAAAACGGTGCGATCCGCAATATGTCCCAAAGCGTCAAAGGCCGCCGCCACCAGACTATCCCCAGCAACAGCACTGGCAAGACCGCCGCCGAACCCTTGCTGAGCATTGCCAACACGAACGCCCCCAGACTAAGCCAATACCAGATATTAAAGCATGAAGGATGAAGGATGAAGGATGAAACAGCAGATAGTGGACGGTCAACTGTGGACAGTTTAGCCGCGAGCCGAAGGGGAGCGAGTTTGAGGTATTTCAAATACCATAGAACCGATAATAGAAAGAACAGCATGGCCATGGTGTTTTTCCGCTGCGCGATCCAAGCGACTGATTCCACGTTCACCGGATGCACGGCGAAGATCATCGCCGCCAAAAAAGCGCCGCCAGCAGACAACTTCCTCAAAACAACCCAAATCAGCAATGATTCGACGATATGCAAGATCAAGTTTGTGAGGTGATAGCCTGTGGGGTGCATTCCCCATTGCCGCCATTCGATCCATAATGAGGAATTAGTCGCCGGCCAGTAGTCGGTCGCCAATGCGGAACACCAAAATCGGTACAGGCCGTCCGAGGCCTTGATCAGATCGTTTTCGGTCAGAAGCCTGTTGTCGTCCAGTATGAATCCGCCGCTTGCGGCGGGTAAATAAACAAGCGCTGCGGCAGCGGCGATCAGCACCACCCCTGCCGACACATGGAAGTACATCTCCCATGGCACGTGGATTAGCGATCCGGCCTTGCGTGGATATTTCTCGGAAGCTTTCTTGCGTTTGGACATGAACGGACCGGAAAGTCTCGGATCCAAGCGGATAGAATTAATGAGTTTTCATAAAAGCGATTGCATGAGCTAAAAGCGAACCGGCAAATGAGTTTTACGGGTGACTGATTCTGAATTCGATTTCAAAAGCAGTCTAACGATGTGATTTACGGTATCGGCGATATGATGTGATTCAGTACCAGCCACCAGCGCGTGCAGTGGAAGAACACCGGGGCGGCGAAGCAGATTGAGTCGATCCGATCCAGCAGGCCTCCGTGGCCTTCGACCAGCGTGCCGTAATCTTTCACGCCCCGGTCGCGCTTAATGGCCGACATCGTCAAACCGCCGGCAAAACCCATCACCGAGATCACCGCCGACATCACGCCGGCCATCCACCAACTGGCCCCCTGGAAGGGCGTGGCCCACCACAGCATGGCCCCGATCAACGTCACGCTGGCCGTCCCGCCCAGCAATCCTTCCCACGTGCGGCTTGGATTTATAGCCGGCACGATCACGTGCCGGCTGGAAATCTGCGCCCAAAGGTATTGCAATGCATCGCTCAGTTGCACCATCAGCACAAAGAAAAACAGCAATCTGGTTCGGGCGCCCGGATTGAGGATTTCTTCTTGATTGGGAGTCGAAGACTCGCGTGCCTGTTCGCTTGCGAATTCGGCCCTTTGCTCGGGCGTGCGATTGGCCTCCGGCGTCGTATGCAGCGTTAATAACGCCGGCGCATAACTCAGGCAGTAAACGCAGATCAGCAAACCGACTTGGATCTTCGCCGTCCGCTCCAGAAACCGCTTGTGATCGCCGGCCAAGGCAATGGCCACGGGAATGAATAAAAACCCGTATACCGGAATCACCACGCTGAACAATCCGTAAAACTCGGTGCCTACTAAAACGTATTGCAGCGGCGTGAAAAAGAAGAATACCCAAAAAAGCGTGCGGTGATCGCCCAGCCGGGTAGGCGTCAGCGTGATGAATTCCCTCAGCGCCCAAAACGAAATCAGACCGAAAAGCACCACCGTGGCCGTCTGGCTTATGTAAAAGGCGGCAACCAGTACCGAAAACAAGATCCACCACGCCCGCACGCGGAGTTGGAAGGTCTCGATGATGGCCGGATCCAGCCCGCTTTCGGGCCGGTGCTTCAGCATCTGCACCACTCCCGTGGCTGAGCTTAAAAGCACCAACACCGCGCTGACCAGACCTATGGTTCGACCGTCATTAAACATGGTTTCACGCCTCTTTCAATCGCCTGACCGCTTCGCGGGTGCGGGCGAGAAACTCGGTTTTGGGTTCGCCCGCTTCCAGCCACATCGGCGGTCCAAAGGTGATGCAAGTCAGCATGGGCACCGGCAGCACCTCGCCGCGGGGCAGGATGCGATTCATATTGTCGATGTGCACGGGTATCAATTCCAAATCCGGACGCTTCTTGCACAGGTAATACAGCCCGCTCTTGAACTCTCCGATCTCCCGCCCGTCGCTCCGCCCGCCCTCCGGAAACACGATCAGCGAGTACTGCTGCCCAATCTCCCGGATCATCATGTCCACGGGGCTCTGATGAACCTTGATCTCAGTGCGATCAATGAGTATCGCGTTAAACAACCGGGTGGCAAACCAGCGGCGGATCGGACCGGCCATCCAGTAATCTTTCGCCGCCACCGGCCGGGTAATCGTCCGCACCGCTTGCGGCAATGACGACCAAATCACTATCGAGTCCAGGTGACTGGTATGATTGGCAAAATACACCCGCTGACAGGTGTCGGGCTGGGAATCGATCCAGCGCGTGCTGGCCCCGCTCAGGAGTCGGGCCATTAAGGCTAAAAAATCCCTGGTCAAATTCGTGTCCATAACTCAGCCACCTATCAATTCCACATGGTAACCTGCCTTGCCGCACCAGCCAATACCCCTTTTGTAGAGGTAAAGGATGAATCATGAAAAGCTTAGGATGAATGAATAAATTACCGAAAACTGTAGAAGAACCGCTTGCGCTTTCGCAGGCCCCTCCCCCACCGAAACTATTTCGGTTCCCGGTCGCTGCTAAACTTATCACTGTCTACCGGCCGCCGCTGGCTCCAATCTTTACTGCCCATTGCCCGCTGCCCGCTGCCCACTGCCTTCTTTTCGTACAAATCGGCAATTAAATCCTGATACCCCTTGACCATCCGATCCACCGACCAATGGGCAATAACGTGCTCCCGCCCGGCCCGGCCTAGCAAGGCGGCGTGGTCCGGATGGCATAGCAAATCCAGCGTCCGCCCGGCAAGCTCATAGGCTTCACCCGGCGGAACCAGGTATCCGGTCCGGCCGTCCAAAACCGTTTCCGCCACCGATCCCACCCGCGTGGCAACTACCGGCTTCTCGCAGGCCATGGCCTCTAAAATCGACGCCGGATTGGCCTCCATGTGCGAAGTCAACAATACCACGTCCACAAGCGACAGCATTTCGGGCACGTCGCCGCGGGTGCCTGTAAAACGCACCGCCTCGTTTAAACCCAAATCTTGGGCAAAACACCCCAGCTCGGCGCGCCGCGGACCGTCGCCAATCACCAAAAACTTTGTTGTCGGCAGCGCCTCATGAACCAGTTTCGCCGCCTGTAAAAATAATTCGTGGTTCTTTTCCGGCCGCAGCGCCGCCACTATGCCCACCACGGGCGAACCGGGCGCCAAGCAAAATTCCTCCTGCAAGGAAGCAACCGGCCAGCGCGGGTGAAATTTTTCCACGTCCACGCCGTTTGGTATGACATGAACCTTGGCCGCCGGGCAACCCTCCTCTTCCGCCAGATACCGGCCATGCGTCTCGGCCACGGCGATAAAGGCGTCGGTCAAGGGCGCCAACAGCCGATTGAGCAACTCCACACGATCCGGCATGCCGGTGGAATGCAACGCCGAACAGATTACCGGCACGCCCGCCAGCCGGCCCGCCAGGCGTCCCCAAAACATCTTGTCGCCCGCGCCCACGGTCACCACGGCGTCGATTCGCCTCTTACGCATCAGTTTTCTCAACCGCCACAACACGGCAAAATCGTATTTGTGTTTCAACAATCCCGTAAAAACGGGAATCTCCTCCGCCAGGGCTTCTCCCAAAACGTCCAAGTATTTTAGGCAGCATAATTCGGGCTCAAACCGCCATTGATCCAAGCGGCGGATCAATTCCACCAACAAGGCTTCCATCCCGCCCACGGGCATGCTGGTGATAACAAACATCACCTTGAGCGGACCTCGGTCGGAAAGTGGCGTTATGCGGCGGCGGCGAAAAAACATAATTATGAAGAGTGGAAAACAAACGGTGTAAAATGCTGGGTTTATTGAGAATCAAAAACTAATCTCACACGCAATAGCCGGCGACTAACAGCCGCCGGTGGGAATTCTCGTGTTTTCCGCGGTCGTTGACCGCCGGTTAGTGACATTAGTGACAAAGGTGGGTATCGAATCAAAACGGCATCATCCACACTCTTAAATATGGCATTGAAAAAGGACGCCTGAATAAGGTGGGATTATGACGGTTGCGCCGGATGAAAAGAATCTTGCCCGGAAACCGCTTGTGGCTTAGCGATGCCGTTATTTGGCGAATGGATCGGCCGGCTGGGCCTCTTTAATTTCGGCGGGCTTATCGGCCGGTGCTTGTTTTTCGGCCGGTTTTTCAGCCGCGCCGGACCTCGGCGCCGTAACCTTATTGCCCGCGTCGGCGGCCTTTTTTATTAGGGTGCCAAGAATACTCTTGCCCGTCGGTTTGGTTTCCGTCGCCGGCTTCTCTTCGGCGGGGGGCTTTTTTTCCTCGGCCGCTTTTGCGGCAAAAGGATCTTCGGTCGTAGATTCAACCCCGGGCGCTGGGCCCGCGCCGGCTTTTTTCTCTACGGTCATTTTCTCTTCACCGGGTGCGCCGGCTGGATTTTCTTTCGTCTCCGTGGCCGCCTCCGCGCCGGTTGATTCAGCGGCCGGCGCTGGAATAGTTTCAGTCGATTCACTGGCCTGCGGCGCGGCGCCCTCGGCGGCCTGCTGCAGTAAAACCCGGGCCTCTTCACGTCGAAGCGCCTCGTACCGGGCCTTGCGAATCTTTTCCGTTTCTTCGTACGCCGCCATCCGCGCCTGCACCCGATAAGATTCCAACAACTGCCGATCGGAGCCTTGCACGCGTTCCAGGGCCCGGCCCACGTTGTAATACTTGTTGATGTCTCTGCTTTCCAATTCGGCCCCTTTTCGGAAGTCCATCTCGGCTTCCGGCCTTCGGCCAAATTTCAAATATGCCAGACCGCGGAAATAAAACACCCGCGGATCATGGCTGCCAGCGGCAATGGCGGCGGTCAACTGCTGGAATGCCTTGGTATAATCGCCGGAAAAATATTCATGAACGCCCTTGCCGTAGAGTTGCAATAACACGGGCTCTTGTGCCTGCGACGTTGCCGACCATAGCCATGCCAGCCCTCCGACCAACAAAACAAAAATGCGAAACATATCCACTTACTCCTTACCGATAATAAGGGGCTTGCCAAGCGGGATTATCCCCGATCCAGACATTCAAACCGTGCTCTATTCGATCCTAATTAGTTTACACGTAAATATCAAGCAATCTCCAGGACTTACTCGCTATACTTTATGCAAATTCCGCATCTATCCACCCATAACATTGACTATGGAAAACTTGAATTACATGGAATTCCAGGCATTCCAATAAGCGATTTCGTTTTTTTACCCACCCTTATAGGGGTATTCGATATCCTTGACGCCGCTTATTTATCCTATCTATACTTAAGAAAGTAAATTGCGGAAAATAGGCTGAGATTATGTAGGATGGCTTTTACGGGATGATTGTCTGAAAATTGGCTTTTAAATCCACCCAAGTTTAAAATCGTGCCATAAATAACACCCCCTTAACAGCGGGACTTGATTCATGAATTGTAATCTACGCACTTCGATGTGGTTTTCTATCGTTACGGTGATTTTGTTTTGCCAGCCTTTAATGGCCGCGGATGACAAACAATCCGCCGATCAACCGCTAAAGGCAAACGAATCGGTCGATAAGCCGGCCGACGCAAAACCACTGGAAATTCAACCGGCAAAAAAAACTCCCAACTCGCCCTTGGCCCCGGGCGTGATGATCTCCATCGACCCCGATCAAGATGTGGGCGAAACCGTCTCCCGCCACGACGTGGTGGAGTTGCTGGCAGTGGACAAGAGCTTTAACTGGGCCAAAGACATCGATTTCCGCCATGAAGTTTGGGCCCTGCAGTTCAAATTCAAACCGGTGCGCATGATCTCGGTCGACGTGCCTCAGCCCTCGGGAATGATGCAACGCAAGCTGATTTGGTACATGGTGTATTCAGTGACCAATACGGGCAAAATCATGGTGCCGGTAAAGGATGCACCCTTGCCTTATGAAAACGAACTTGCCGACAAACAAAAGGTTTACGAAATCAAGTCCGTCGATAAGCCCATCCATTTCATCCCCGAATTCCTATTGGAAGGCCACAATCGGCTAAAAGAAAAAGATAAAGATGCATACACCAAGTCTTATCCGGATCGGGTAATACCCGTGGCCGCCGCCGCCATCCAGTTAAGGGAAGGGTATGGCCAAAAAATCCTCACGTCCGTGGAGATGAATCGCGAAATCCCAGTCGGTCAAACGTTCTGGGGCGTGGCTACCTGGGAAGATATCGATCCAAAAATCGTGCAATTTTCGGTCTACGTCACAGGCCTGACTAACGCCTATCGGTGGAAAGATACCCCCGGAGAGTATAAGGAAGGCGACGCCATCGGCACGGGCCGGAAATTAGAGCGAAAAACTCTGAAATTGAACTTCTGGCGTCCAGGCGACGAATATTACGAATCCGAGGGCGAAATCCGCTACGGAATCCCAGGCAGGGTTGACTACGAGTGGGTCTATCGGTAAAAAGAAGGATTCTCCGCTTCAAGGTAAACCCAACCTGAACCCTCAAGGCGATTATCATGGCGCATAAAAAAGGCCAAGGCTCCAGCCGAAACGGTCGCGACTCCAACGGCCAACGTCGCGGCGTAAAACGATTCGGCGGACAATACGTTCAGGCCGGCAGCATCATTGTTCGGCAGTTAGGCACTGTTTTTCATCCCGGCAAAGGCGTTGGCAGGGGAAACGATTATACGCTCTTCGCCCTGATCGACGGCTACGTAAAATACGACCGCGGCGGCAGCCGCGTCCAAGTGGTCGAGACGCAATGAAGGGTTCATGATTTTTATTAAACCCCGAACCCTTTTTCTCCAATCCTTCCCATGACTGCCGTAATCTTAGACGGAAAAGCCCTAGCCGAGCAGATTCGCGCGGAGACCGCCCAAGACGCTGCCGCGTTCGAAAAAGCAACAGGCATAAAACCCTGCCTGGCCGCCGTCCTGGTGGGCGAAAATCCGGCCAGCCAGACTTACGTCCGCAATAAGCAAAAGGCCTGCGAAAAGGCCGGCATGGGCAGCGTATTGCAGGCTTTAAAAACCGAAACCACTACCGCCGAATTGTTGACCTTGATCGACCGGCTCAATCGCAATCCGAAAGTCCACGGCATTCTGGTGCAACTCCCCTTGCCCAAGCAAATCAACGAATACCAGGTGCTCGAGGCCATCGATCCTTTAAAAGACGTCGATGCGCTTCATCCCCAGAATGTGGGGCGAATTGTTCAAGGCCGAGCAAGATTTCTGCCCTGCACTCCACAGGGGATCCAGCAACTACTCATTCGCAACAATATTCAAATCGCCGGCGCAAACGTGGTAGTGCTGGGCCGCAGCGAGATAGTCGGCAAGCCCATGGCCATCATGCTCATGCAGCGCAGTCCCACGGCCGACGCCACCGTAACCGTCTGCCACAGCCGCACTAAAAACCTGCCTGAAATTTGCCGCACGGCCGACATCCTTATCGTGGCCATCGGCAAGGCGAAGTTCCTCACCGCCGACATGGTCAAGCCCGGCGCAACGGTAATCGACGTGGGCATCAACCGCACCGACGCCGGCCTGGTGGGCGACGTAGATTTCCAATCCGTAAAAGAAGTCGCCGCCCACATCACTCCCGTTCCCGGCGGCATCGGCCCCCTGACCATCGCCATGCTGCTGAAGAACACGCTGCTTGCGGCAAAATTGCAGGCACAATCAAAAGGGCCGGGGACAATGCAGCAAAAGACTGGAATCAAAGCCCAAGCATCGGCAGCCAAAAAAATTCCTTACACCTAAACGATTCCCAAAGTTATGCAGATTATGCCTCAGCATTACACAAGTATGCTTAAGAGTAGTCGACCGGCGTGCTATGCCGAAGCATAACCTACAAGTGCTGCAAACCGCAGGCAAAAAGCCGGTGGCATCCGAGTAGGTCGAATTGCGGTTGTATATCTTTGATTATTTCTGCGCCAAATCGGCTGCCTGCTTGGACAATCCGGGCAGGACCATGTTGGTCGGTTGGCGGATCGTATTATCATGGGTCAAGGTTTTCACTTCACCGGCGAAAAAGGTGTGGAAATCGGCTACGATCAGGTTGTAGGTCTCCTGCGCCTGGCTGGTTCCCACGGCCTCGATGTTTGCCGTTCCATTCAGGGTGTGCAGGCGCATCCCGGCTTCCAGGTCGCGGGCTTTGACCCAGCCTTCGCCGGCAACGCAAAACACATGGCCGCCGCTGGCAAGAATCTTTTGTCCGCCGGTGCTTATTGAAACCAAATTGCTGGTTTTTTCTTTGGGCCGAACTGTCTTTTTCAGCACAGGTTTCAGCGCCAGGCATCCCGTTTCCATATCGCAGGCGAATACGCGATCGCCCACGGCCACTTCCTTGATCGACACCGGTCCCATTTCCGTCCATACGCTTGTGTCGCCCACCAGACATGATAACTTCAACGAAGGATCGGGCTTATATACCACTTGCGTCGGTCTTGAAGCAATGGTCTTTGTCGGATTATTTATGTAGACCAGTTGCGGCGGGGTTTCGGGCGTATAGACTTCGTTGTAGTCGTTCCACCATTGGTACCAATCGGAAGGCGATTTCGAAAGATTGTCATTGATCGCTGTTTCTTGGTCCGGAAGCGGCGTGTTTCCTCCAGTTGGCAAATCTACGATTGCATGTGAAAGAATATTGCATAATTGCGAATTCACTGCTTCAGCCTTCATATTATATCGCGACATGGTCGTTTCGACCTGCGCGGCCTTTTGCATGGCATCGGCCTGGAATTGCTCCATGGCGTCTTTACGAATAATCGCGTTGCTCAATTGTTCTTCCATTGTATTATGCTTGTAGGCAGTCTGGGGATTTTGCGCGATCCGGCTTATGGTATTCGGCGGTCCGGCAAATACGTGTTGGTAAGGCGTATCCAATACGGCCAGTTGTTTCTGGTCCTGCCCTTGGCTATAAAACACCTGGCGATACAGGAGCGTGCCACTGCCAAAAGACTGGTAGATTTGCGCTTGCGACTGCACGGGGGTTTGCATCAAGGAGAGCAACTGCGGCACATAATCGTGTTTTTTTTGCGAGCCAAGCGCAATCGCGGCCGCTTTGCCCGGCGGGTCCCAGGGCATGAACAGAGCCAGTTGGGTTAAAGCCGCGGCAGGTTCGCGCCCGGGCAGATTTTTCAGCGCTTCGATGCCCGTCATAGCCTGTGGACCGCCGTCAGCGCATAAAACAATTGCCATTGCACAAGCCGCCTCCGGATCGCGGATCGACATAAGCTCCTGGCGCGCGGCATCGTTTTGGCGCTTGCCGCGATTGAGATTCGTGCCGATTTTCTCCAACTTTGGCTTCCATTTATTAAACGCGGCCATCTCTTTTTTGGCTTGCTCTTGGGCATCCACAATCTCCTTTTCGCTCACCCAATTGTTTGCCACCAAACGGTAATTCAGCAAACGCCGGGCCTCCTGCTGGTCCTGATTCATTTCCAAAACCTTCGTCAAATGGACGCGGGCTTGATCGCTCAGATTCCGTTTCAGGCACCACCGGGCCAACTCCATTTGTCCGTTTACCGTTTCCGCATACTTGGGCCGCATGGCCCGGTAGGCCGATACCCGATTGTCGCTCTTTACTATCGCCGGCACTTCGTCATAGCGCAACCATTCCTTTTGCCCGGGATCGAAGACATAGCCGCTTTGCCACATGGCGTCTTCGTAATTGGGCGCCTGCTCCAAAGCGGGTTTGAGCAATTCGGCGCGATCGGCTATCGGCTCCCGCGCCTCACTCCGCAAAACATCGTTTACGATTTTTGCCGCGGCGCGTGTTTTTGTGGGTTTTCCGGCCGGAGTGTCCGAATCAGTTCCGCCCCAACCGACGGCAACCAGCGCCGCCAATATTACCCATGCAAGTGCTGAAAGCTTCATAATCCGCTCCTTTCACATAAAAAAAGCATGAAACAAAAGAGCTATGAGAACCCGCAGAGAATTTGCCTGCTATCGCCGCCAAGCCGGCAGGACAAACGATATACCCCCCAAGACGCGCGGAAACCGTGCAAATATCGGATGGAATATCCATTGGATATCTCTGCTCGTCAGAAATACGAAATTCCATCCCCGCTATAGATAGATTCTATGGAAAGCGCCTTTTTAGTCAATTAAAAATCGATGTTTTTTTTCGTTTCAATCAGATCCGTCCCAAAAGGCCTTGATAGAAAACAGGGGCTTTATCTACCGGTTATCGATAAGGCAATGCCGGCCAAGGTTAAATGCACTATATATCTGGCACTGGAAGCAAGTAATTGGGCCACTGTCGCACCCGCGCCTCCGGTAAGGAAAACTTGGGGGGGTTCGCCTGCATCACGGCCTAATTCATCAATTAATTGGCGGATCGACCCTACGGCGCCCCAAAATAACCCGGATCGCATGGCGGCTTCGGTCGATGTGCCTAACGCAAGGGGGGGATTGGAAAACTCGCTGATGTCGACAAGCGGTAAAAGATCGGTGAATTCGTGGAGCGCCCGGGCCGACATCTGCAATCCCGGCAGGATCGACCCGCCCAAAAAAGCCCCGTCGGCAGCGACCAGATCGACTGTAATGGCCGTGCCCACGTCCACGATCACCGCCGCCCGGCCGGGCTCGCGCAAGTGGTTGACGGCCACGGCATCGACCAGCCGATCTATGCCCGCCATATCCGGGCGCTCGAGCCGCACAACAAGCGGCAGGTCGCCCGCGGAAAGCAGCGTCACGGCATCGTCCGGCCTGTGCCCGCGCACCCAGTCGATAAGCCTACGCGCGCCGGCCCGATTCACGCTGGCCAAAAACCAGGGCAGTTTTTCACCCGCTAAATCCTCCAGCCAAGATCCGATAGAATCAAATTCCGGTGCATCGCCGTTTAACGGCAGAGTTCGAATCGGCTCGGGCAGGGCATCGCCCACCAAAGAACCGAACACGCCGATTTTCATCCGTGCGTTGCCAATATCGACTGCCAGAAAATATTGAGTCATTATTACGGGTAATCAGCAATGTTTGCGAAATTCGTCTACTGTCAATCCGGCTTCCTTGATGATGCCGGCTAAAGTCCAACGATTGACCGGGTTATGGCGAGGAATTGTGACAATAGATTTTCCATCGGTCATGACAATATGCTTGCCTTGGCGTAGAATGCGATAACCTAATTTTTCAAATGCCTTCACAACACGCAGATGCGGCATGCTAGGTATGTCAACCAACCGCCACCTCCACTTCGCGCACTTCTTCTCCTGAAGTTAAATCCTCTACCGCCGCCAAATATTCAGCAATTGCGCTTCGAATATTTTCCAATGCTTCTTCTTCTGTCGCTCCTTGGCTCCAGCAACCGCGAAGCGCCGGACAATTTACAGTATATCCGTCTTCATTTTTACTTAAAATAACTTTATATCGCATAAATTGCTCCAATATCTTTTAGATCTTTCATATGTATTCCCTATTTACATTTTCTCTTGACGGAAAGCGAATATCAAGTGAATTTATTTACCACGCCGGCGCTTCGCCTTGCAGTTGTTTGGCGATCGCGCCGACTAGTTCGTTCAATCCCTGCCCGGTGACCGCCGATATTAACAACACTTCCCGGCCGAGTTCGCCGGCCAATTTTTGCCGAACCTCGTCCGCGCCGGGCAGATCGGCCTTGGTCACAGCCACGATTTCCGCCCGCCGGCCAAGATCGGCGTCGTACTTTTCCAACTCCGCTCGGATGGCCCGATAGTTTTCCGACGGGTCGCTGTCATCGCCCGGCATGGGCTCGACCAGGTGCACGAGGATCCCGGCCCGCTCGACGTGGCGGAGAAACTCGTGCCCCAATCCCACGCCTTCCGAAGCCCCTTCGATCAAGCCCGGAATGTCGGCCATGATGAACGAGCGATCGCAGTCGATCTGCACGATCCCCAGATACGGATACTTGGTCGTAAACGGATAAGCGGCGATCTCGGGCCGGGCCCGGGAAAGACGGCTTAAAAGCGTGCTCTTGCCGGCGTTGGGTTTGCCGATCAGCCCTACGTCGGCAATCACCTTGAGCTCCAGGCGCAGGGTGCGGACCTCGCCCGCATCGCCCGGCGTGTGTTGCCGCGGCGCGCGATTGGTGGCCGATTTGAAACGCACGTTCCCCTTGCCGCCCTTGCCCCCGGCCGCCGCGGTCACCCGGTCGCCGTCCGCCGCCAGGTCCTTGATCACATGCCCGTGCTTCGCGTCGCGGACCACCGTGCCCGGCGGAACAAGGATGATCAGATCTTCGGCCGATGACCCGTGGCAATTCGCGGTGCCGCCGGACTGACCGTCCTTGGCCTTCCAAAGTTTCAGGTGGGCCAAGGCCGTAAGGCTGTCGACGCCTTCCTGGGCCAGAAGGATCACGCTGCCGCCGTCGCCGCCGTCGCCGCCGTCCGGACCGCCGCGGGGTACGAATTTTTCCCGGCGGAAACTGACGCAACCGTCACCCCCTTTGCCCGCCACAACCTGGATTTCCACTTCGTCGACAAACGCCATCGTCTCACTTTCTCAGAGGTAACCCATCATTGTATATCAGTTTTTGATGAAAGAAAAGTAAGCTTATCGCTGTTTACCAGACATTTGTGCCGGAAGAATTTTTCTCTGACATGCGGCGCAAATGCGTAGGGTGTGTGAAACGCACCATTCAAAAGTGCGTGAAACACGCCGTTTCCCTAGGAGATCAATAGGTGTGTTTCCCACACCCTACATGCGATGCCCGATCTTCTCGCCCGGCAGCGCCAACTGCCGGCGCAATCGATTCACCTGCTCATCGAGCGGATCCAGATCGCGGCGGAATTGAATCGCGCCGCGGCACTGGCTTTCCAAGTCCGCGAACAGCCCCGACGCCGTGGAAGGCGATTGCCAAGTGACGACCAATCGATCGATTTCGCGGCGCAGTCCCCGGCGCAATCGCCTGCTCAGGGCGAATATGAGCAAAAAGCACCACAGCAACAGCCAGAAACCGGCGGTCAGATAAAAATCCAATCCCAATGCCGGCGACGGGCCGGGCGCGAGCCAGGAATCGTAAAAGAAATTTTTCGCCAAACGAAACAAAAGACACCCGATCATCGCGCAAAACAGCGCTTCGTAACAGAATCGCGTGAACCAGCCGGTGTGGCGCGCAGCCAGAGAGGCCACTAGCGATTGCAGGTCGGCCGAGGCCCGGGCGATAAAATTCGCTCCAGCCGATTCGGACTCCGCCGCCACGGCAGAAGGCGAGACCAAGCGGCGATCCACTCCGGCCTCGGTCGCATAGCCCTCGAGAATCAGCCCGGCCTTGTGAATATCGGCCTGATCCCAAAAGCCCGCCGCCGCCCGATCAAGGCCTTGCTCGGCCTGGCGGGTTTGCCGCCGTTTTCGCCAGGCCTGCACGCCTTCCAGCGTTCCCCACAGGGCAATCTGGGCAGGAGTCCGGGCCCGAAACAACAGCGCGCCCAGGGCCCAATTACCCAATCCTTGATATATCCGCAACACCAGTGCAAAAGGGCTCAATCCCCAGCGCGACGCGGTCTCGGCCAGCAATCTGTTCTCCCAGGATCGGCGGCTTGTCAACAGTTCGGCGTGCATCTGTTTGGCCAACAGCGAAGCCAGCACTCCGCGCTGCTGGTGTATGGCATTTATGGCTTGTTCGACCGGCGGTGCGGCTTCATCCAGCCGCTTTCGGCAGCCGCTGAGCGTATTGGCCAATAGATCGAGGAAATTCGCCCGGCGGATGCGATTGCCTGCCGCCCCGGCCAGTTCGTGCAATAGAAGATCGACCAATTGCGCGAATTCGCCTCGCGGCTGGCGATTTTCTCGGGCGTCGGCCAATGCCGATAACGAATCGATGAAGAAAATGTGTCCGGCCGCATACTGATCGGCCAGCACCGCGCGCCAATCGTCGCGGACGTCGTCCTCGGCATCGGCATGGGTCTGCACGAAAACCAATCTTGCCCCGGCGGCCGCCGCCGCCAATTCCTCGGCCACCCGGGCGCTGCGATACTTTTGCTGCGTGGCAGTAACCAGCAGCACGTCGCAATGAGGCAATATCTTCCGCAGCCGGGCCAGATTGCTGTCGGTGTTTTGTGCCGCAGCCGTACCGGCCGCTTGGTCCATCACCTGTTGGGGCGACAGTTTAACTGTCGCCCCAACAGGTGATATTTTTGGAAAGTCGTCGGGCGTCTCTTCGGTAGTATCCGGATCAGGACAATCGACCAGCACCAAATCGCGGAGCATGGGCAGATCGCGGACGATCAGTTCCACTCCGGCTGGATCGATGCCCAGCATTTCCGGCGTGATGTCGCCGCGCAAGATGAGCGTGGGCCGGGTAGTGGTGGGGCGCTGGCGCCCGGTCCGCACCGCTTCCGCGCCCAAAAACGCGTTAATCAATGCGCTTTTGCCCATTCCCGTGCCGCCCAAAAGCGCCACGACCAGCGGCGCTTCCCATCGCACCCGCATGGCCGCTATCCGCTGCTGGAGCCGGCGGACCATCGCCCGGCAGGTCTCGGCCGGCTGCCAATCGGGCGCGGCCCCAGCCCAACGATCCAGACGCGCTATCAGGGCATCGAGCTCGGAAAGCAATTCCAGTTGGGCCAGTTCGTCGGCGGGCATGAAAAAAACTCACCACGGAGAGTCGGAGCACACGGAGTAAAAACAATAAAGAATTATAGATATTTTCCGATCAGCGTCAAAGCATGCCAAAGCATAAAAAAATGCCGCTATTGGTTGAAAAAAATCAAGCCCATGGGTTGCAACCCGTGGGCTTGATGACTTTTTTCCCAATCTTTTCCGCCGTCTCCGCGACCTTCGTCTCTCCGTGGTGAGTAATTAAAGCCTTTAGAACCTGAGTTCCGCGCCTACGTTAACGCCTTGTGCCCAGAAATTCGTCTGCCGCGCCAAATATTGCGGGAAGGGCAAAGCGCCTGCCACCGGAGGAGCGAAGTTTCTTGGATCGATGTTCAAGTCGATCTGATCGCCGGCCCGCATCACCGGCGCCCAGTAGATAAGATTGTAACCTACAAACGCCCGCAAACGGCAAGTTAGCTGACAACCCATTTCCGCCCCAAATTGCGGGATCACGACAAATTGGTCGTGGGTATAAACCCCGGAGTTCGACGGCCCGGCGTAAATGCCCTCTGGGTAGGTGATCGTCGTTTGCCCGTTGTTGATAGTGGTCGTGCCGTTGATGATGGCGGTCTCGTGGTTATTGCCCATCGCCATCTTGGCCAGCAATCCCAAGGACCAGCGCCCGCGGCGCAATTCGGTATTTAGCCCTATTTCGGTGCCGTTGAATTCGTTGCGGGTGTCAAAAATGTCTGTGATTTGGAAATGCGAGTTAACCTGGGTGTCGAATATGTCTTCACCAATGGAAAGGTTGTCGCCCATCGAATAATGCCGATAACCAATCAGCAAATCGGTTCGGCAGTAGTTTAAACAACACGGATTGCAACACTGCGCGCCGCACCCGGCGTCGCAAGTCTCCGCACAACACTCCCCGCAGGAATTGCAGCACAAGTTATAGCGTAATGTCATGCCCACGGATTCAAAACTATCGTTTCCGATAACATCCACCGAGCCCGTCACCACGCCCGGATACGCTTTGAGTTGGGAATCTTGACGATTGAACTCGACGTCGAAAAACGGCCGGGCAAGTATCGGATTTCCCGTCGATGAAGCAACGTAATCTGTCGATTTACCGCCCAAGGTCAACCAATCGGCCTCCAAGCCCCAGCGGTGGCAACAATCCAACCATCCGCCGAACGTGATGCGTACTCCGGGTCGGCCGTCGGTATAAACGGTCGAGTTGCCTAATAGGATTGACGTGCCCGGTTGTCCCAATACGCCTGCTTGAGCTTGTGGTGTTCCCTGCGGACTGGTGGTCACAAGCGGCGGCAAATTAGAGCCGTTGGTCCACCACATCATCCAATCGCCGCGGATCCAAAACCGTCCCGGCGGGCTGCACAAAGGCACTCCATCACACGTGCATCCGGGCTCGCCGCATTGTTCAGTGACAAGATTGCCGCCTTCAGCGGCGGGAGCAACAGTCTCGGTCTTTTCAGCTGCTGCCGGCGTCGGAATCTCCTCCGCAGTTCCCTCGGCGGATACCGGAGCGGCCGCAAGAGTATATGCGGCACTTAGAATAAATGACCAAACAAATACCACCCCAAAAATCAACTTTTCGGCTCGTCTGGCGGCCATAATCAATCCCCCCTCTGTGGATATCATAAAGCTTAACGGTTGTATCGGTTTTGAGGAAAGTAATAAATACTCCTCAATTACCGAATCGGCTGATTATGCCGGTAGAATTAACTTTGAATAAAAGTCTTAAAATAACGATCGGATAAACCGCGTAATATAGAGAATGTTTGCGGGCCGCCCGTTTTGATATGGGATGAATGGTAATACTAGGGAAAGGAATGGAATAGAATGGGAAGTCGGCATTGAAATATTCTTTCAACCAATTTGCGATTCAGAATCCTTCATTCCGTCCTTGAATCTTCGAGCTTTTACCCATTTTGCCGCTTGCCCTGGCCTTCCAAGTAGCTTTACAATACATGGTTTTCTACCAACCATTGTAAAGCCTAGTAAATATGGCGGCTTCCGATATACTAATCGAGGGTGCCCGGGAACACAATCTCCGGGACGTGAATTTGATCCTGCCTCGAAACCGGCTAATTTGCTTTACCGGAGTCAGCGGGTCTGGAAAGAGTTCCTTGGCCTTCGATACCCTGTATGCCGAAGGGCAGCGGCGCTACGTGGAAAGTCTTTCCAGCTTCGCCCGCCAGTTTTTAGGCCAGATGCCCAAGCCCGACGTGGATCGTATCGCGGGCCTGAGCCCCTCCATCTCCATATCGCAAAAAACGGCCGGCCAAAGCCCCCGCTCAACGGTCGGCACGATTACCGAGATTCACGACTATCTCCGCGTGTTATACGCCCGGGTGGGCCGGGGGTATTGCCCTCAATGCCTACGCCCCATCACCGCCCAAACCCGGGAACAAATCCTCGACCGCATCGGCGCCCTGCCCGGCGGCACTAAGTTCCTCGTGCTTGCGCCCCTGATTCGCGGGCAAAAAGGCGAATACCGCGACCTGTTCGATGATCTGCAAAAACAAGGTTTTGTCCGCGCCCGGGTGGACGGCCGCGTGGTCCGCCTCGGCGACGATTTGCACCTGGACCGGCAGATGCGGCACAACATCGAGGTGGTCGTCGACCGGCTCGTCTCCGGCCCCAAAATCCGCCCCCGCTTGGCCGAAGCCGTGGAACTCGCCCTGCACCTGGGAGGCGGCAATCTGGTTGTTGCCATGGAAGATGCAGACGAGGTTCAGGATTCAGGGTTCAGGGTTCAGAGATCAGAGGGTAGCCCAGGTTCTCGAACCTGGGCGGCTCTTCCGCAAGAGGTTGACCAAGAAAGGCAAAAAAAAGCCAAAACCTCTCGGGACTTCGTCCCACCGCTTCAAGAACCAGTGTTACCCGGTTCCCCTCATCCTTCATCCCTCATCCCTCATCCTTCCGACATCTCCCTTTCCGCCCACTATGCCTGCACGCATTGCAATCTGAGTTTCGAGCCGCCCAGCCCGCAAATGTTCAGCTTCAACAATCCCCAAGGGATGTGCCCGGAATGCAGCGGACTGGGGCACATTTATACCTTCGATCCGGAAAAGCTCATTCCAGATCCCTCTCGCTCCTTTCAGCAAGGCTGTATCGATCTGGCCGGCAAATGGCGCGAGATGGGACGCTGGCGCAGGCATATCTATCGCGGCGTGGCCGAAACGCTCGAGCGCAAGCACGGCCTCGCTCACGGCGCGGTCTTGGAAACCGCCTGGGAAGAACTCGATCCGAAGGTCCAACACGCCCTGCTCTGGGGCACCGGCGACGAGCACATTACTTTCACATGGCGGAGCGGGCCATCGGGCTACAAATGGGGCGGCAAATTCGAAGGCATCATCCCAAAACTGCTCGATCAATATCGCACCACCAAAAGCCGCCTGCAACGCCGCCAATTGGAAAAGTACATGCGCATCCTGGGCTGCTCGGCCTGCAACGGCCAGCGGCTCAATCCCCAGGCCCGCCGCGTCTCGCTCACCACCCGCTCGCCCATGTTCCGCGATAATCCCGAGCACACCCTGCCCGAGGTCTGCGCACTGCCCGTGACAGAGGCCGAGGAATTTTTCTCCGAATTGGAATTGGACGCCACCGGCCAGGCCATCGCCGTCGAGGCCATAAAGGAAATCCGCGGCCGCTTGCAATTCCTCAAAAACGTGGGCCTCGATTATCTCACCCTGGACCGCACCGCCCCCACGCTCTCCGGAGGCGAGATGCAGCGCATTCGCCTGGCAGGCCAGATCGGCTGCGGGCTGGTGGGCGTGCTCTACATTCTCGACGAACCATCGGTCGGACTGCATCCCCGCGACAACGACCGACTGTTGCACACCCTGGGCAGCCTCCGCGATCAAGGCAACACGGTCGTGGTGGTCGAGCACGACGAAGATACTATGCGCGCCGCCGATCACATCGTCGATTTCGGCCCCGGCCCCGGCGTCCGCGGCGGGCAGATCGTGGCCACCGGAGCGTTCCAACATATCGCCGACCATCCAGCCAGCGTCACAGGTCAATATCTTTCCGGCCGGCGGCGAATCGAAATCCCAGCCCAGCGCCGACCCACAAACGAAAAAAAAATCATCGTCCGCAACGCCACACACAATAATCTCCAGGGCATCGACATCGAAATCCCCCTGGGCGTATTCGTGTGCGTAACCGGCGTGTCGGGCTCCGGCAAGAGTTCTTTGGTCAACGATATAATTGTTGAGGCCCTGCGCCGCGACCTGAATCATGGCATAGGCAACCCCGGCTCGCACGACCGAATCGAGGGCCTGAAACACCTCGACCGCATGATTTCCATCGATCAATCGCCCATCGGACGCACTCCGCGCAGCAATCCGGCCACTTACATTAAGGTCTTCGACGAGATCCGCAAGCTCTACACCCAACTGCCCGAATCGAAGGCCCGGGGATACAAACCCGGCCGGTTCAGCTTCAACGTCGAAGGCGGGCGGTGCGAGGCCTGCGAAGGAAATGGCTCCAACCGCCTGGAAATGGATTTCCTCGCCGACATCTGGGTCACCTGCCCGGTTTGCGAGGGGCACCGCTTCAACCGTGAAACTTTGCAAATCCGTTTCAAGGGAAAATCGATTTCTGAAGTACTGGAAATGGACATCCAGGAAGCCCTCGCACATTTCGAAAACATCCCTGCAATCGCCCACAAGCTGCAAACCCTGCACGACGTGGGCCTGGACTACATGAAACTCGGCCAGCCCTCGCCCACCCTATCCGGAGGCGAGGCCCAACGCATCAAACTCGCCCGCGAACTGGTCAAAACCAGCACCGGACGCACGCTGTATCTGCTCGACGAACCCACCACCGGCCTGCACTTCGCCGATATCGAGCTCTTGCTCAAAGTCCTGCACGACTTTGTCCGGGCCGGCAATACCGTGCTGGTCGTCGAGCACAATATCGAGGTCATAAAAACCGCCGACTGGATCATCGACCTCGGTCCCGAAGGCGGCAAACTAGGCGGGCTCATAGTCGCTCAAGGCACTCCCGAACAAATCGCCAAAAACAAAAAATCCTACACCGGCCAGATGCTGCGGCACGTCTTTATAGAGCAGGGTTCAGGATTCGAGGTTCAGGGTTCAGGGTTCGGGGTTCAGGGTTCAGGGTTCGGGGTTCAGGGTTCAGGGTTCAGTGTTCAGGATTCGGGAAATGACAAAAAGTTTAGCCGCGAGCCAACGGCGAGCGCGCAGGGTGCCACTGGCTCTGCCAGTGCCGCAAAGCAAGTGCAAAGCACTGGCAAAGCCAGTGGCATACTAGAACAAACAAAGTTCATCAAAGTCCGCGGCGCAAAACAGCACAACCTCAAGAACATCGACGTCGATATCCCCCGCGATCAGCTTACTGTCTGCTGCGGGCCCAGCGGATCGGGCAAAAGTTCACTGGCCATGGACACCATTTACGCCGAGGGCCAACGCCGCTACGTCGAAAGCCTCAGCGCCTACGCCCGGCAGTTCGTCGCCCAGATGCAAAAGCCCAGGCTCGACCACATCGAGGGCCTGTCGCCCGCCATCGCCATCGAGCAAAAGCACAGCGGGCACACGCCCCGCAGCACGGTCGGAACGGTAACCGAAATCTACGATTACCTGCGGATTCTCGTCTCCCGCTTGGGCGTGCCGCATTGCCCGGCCTGCGACCTGCCCGTCGGCACACAGTCGGCCGACGAAATCATCGCCAAGATTATGGATCATCCCTCCGGCACGAAGATCTACATCATGGCCCCTTGGGAAGTCCACGTCGGCGAGCGCCACGAAACCGTTTGGGAGGAAATGCGGTCCCTGGGATATGTCCGAGTGCGCGTGGACGGGCAGACTTATCCGTTGGACAATCCACCGGCCATCGACCGGCGGCGCAAACACAACGTCGAGGTGCTTATCGATCGGCTGGCCATCCGGCCCGACGCCCGCTCGCGAATCGCAGGCAGCATGGAAAACGCCCTTGCACTTGGAAAAGGCGTGATGCACGTCGCTTATCCCCGCGACGATCAGCCCGAAACCGCCTGGTCCGTGACGGTACACAGCCAGCATTTCGCCTGCGAGCGTTGCGGGCGGAGTTTCGAGCCGCTCTCGCCGCACAACTTCTCCTTTAACAGTCCGCTGGGATGGTGCCCGGCCTGCGAAGGACTCGGCGTGCAGACCGGAACGAATCCGGCCATGCTCCTAAGCGACCCCAAGTTGACCCTTGCCCAAGGCGCGGTCGCCCTCTGGCCCGACGTCCGCGGGCCCATCTCCCGCCAGATGCTGGACGCTTTTTGCCGGACGACCGGTATTCCAGCCGACGTGCCCTTCGACCAGTTCGGCGGCATACACCGCCGCCTTATAATGCAAGGCACAGGTGAACAATGGTTCGACGTCAGTGGTCAGTGGTCAGTGATCAGTGGTCAGAGCATAGGGAAAAAACAAAAGTTTAGCCGCGAGCCGAAGGCCTTGGAGGAAGCCAGCCGCATCTCGCCATCCTTGCGCACGAAATTGGAGCACCTCGTCGACGAGGTTGAATGTACCGTTTGCGGCGGCAGCCGCCTGCGCGACGACGCCGCGGCCATGCGTTTTCACGGCCGCACAATCGACGAACTCTGCCGCATGCCCCTGGCCCGGCTCCTGGAAGATCTCAATTCCTGGAAGCCCGGCGAAAGCGAGCGAAAAGTCGCCGGCGAACTTGCCCGAGAGATTTCCAACCGCCTGCAATTCCTGGTCGACGTGGGCCTCGAATATCTCACCCTTGCCCGGCCCGCCCCAACGCTTTCCGGCGGCGAAATGCAGCGCATCCGCCTGGCGGCCCAAGTCGGAAGCGGATTGTGCGGCGTCCTGTACGTACTCGACGAGCCTACCATCGGACTCCATGCCCGCGACAACCGGCGCCTGCTTACGGCCCTGAAAAAACTCCGCGACCTGGGCAATACGCTCCTGGTGGTCGAGCACGATCGCGAAGTGCTTGCCAATGCCGACCAATTGCTCGACTTCGGTCCCGGTGCGGGCCGCGGCGGCGGGCAAATCGTGGCCCACGGCACCCCCGTTCAAGTCGCCCGCCGCCGCGGGTCCGTCACCGGCCCGTATCTCTCCGGAAAAAAAGCCATTCCCGTGCCCACAAATCGCCGCATGCCGTCGGTCGTTTTAAGCCCACGGGTTGCAACCCGTGGGCTTAAAGAATTTCCTTCCCCGGGGAAAATTGCTTGGCTCGAAATCATCGGCGCCCGGCATAACAATCTTAAAAACCTCGCCGTGCGCATTCCCCTGGGCGCCTTAACCGTGGTCACGGGCGTCAGCGGCTCGGGCAAGAGTTCGCTGGTCGAGGACGTGCTGTATCAATCGCTTGCCCGCACCCTGCATCGCGCAAAAACCTTCCCCGGCGCGCACGACGCCATCCGCGGCATCGAACTGATCAACAAGGTGATCCGCGTGGACCAGCAACCCCTGGGCCAAACGCCGGCCTCGAATCCGGCCACGTTCACAGGCGTATTCGACCTGATTCGCTCGCTCTACGCCCAACTGCCCGAGGCCAAATTGCGGGGATACACCCCGCGCCGGTTCAGCTTCAACGTGCCCGGCGGGCGGTGCGAAAAATGCGAAGGCAACGGACAGCTCCGCATCGAGATGCACTTCCTGCCCGACGTGTGGGTCGAGTGCGACACCTGCCACGGCCGGCGCTACAATCCCGAAACCCTGGCCGTCATGTATCACGGCCGCTCGATAGCCGACGTGCTCGACATGACTTGCGCCGATGCGGTTGAACTCTTTAAAAACATCCCCAAAATCCGCCGCGTGCTAAAAACCCTTTGCGACGTGGGCCTGGATTATCTCACTCTCGGCCAGTCCGCCCCGACGCTCTCCGGCGGCGAGGCTCAGCGCGTAAAACTGGCCGCCGAGCTGTCACGGCCCGACACCGGCCAGACCCTTTACCTGCTCGACGAACCAACGACCGGCCTGCACTTCGACGACCTGGCGAAACTTCTCGACGTGCTGAACCGCCTTGTCGATCTGGGCAATACGGTCGTGATAATCGAGCACAATCTCGACGTGATCAAATCGGCCGATTGGGTGATCGACATGGGGCCCGAGGCAGGCGACCAGGGCGGTTACGTCATCGCCGCCGGCACGCCCGAAGACATCGTCGCCCATGCAAAAGAGCATGGTTCAGGTTTCGGGGTTCAGGGTTCAGAGTTTAGCCGCGACCGGGCACCAACCGAAGGTTGGTCGGGGAGCGCGCGCAAAGGAAAACGTTTAGCCCGGGCAGATGTGCCCGAGGGAACCGGCACTGGCAAAGCCAGTGGCACACTTGGCACTCCCTACCGTTCCTACACCGGCGAGGTTTTGGCCCCCATACTAACCGCCGGACCCTTTCAAAAGCGAAAAATTTTCGACTTTGCCGCCGAAATGGCCGACAAACCCGAAGACCGCGACATCACCGAGGTCGGCCGGGACGCCAAAATGCCCTGGGAAATCGACGGCCGACACTGGCATACCGTCGATCGAGTCGGGCGCACCGGCAATCCTTGCCGCTGGAACGGCCGCATCCTATCCGAGACAATCGACCGCATCCAGCAGCGCGCGGAGCTATTCGGCGAAACCAATTGGAACTCGCGTTCGGTGGTGGAAATAAGCGGGCGGAAAAAATCCGACGGCTGGTTCTTCCATGCCATCACCGGCGAAGAATGGCTGCTGAAGATGAAATTCCGCACCACCCGCAGCACATTCCGGCAGGAAGATCTGGTCGCAAAACTCGACCTGAAACCGCTCAACGACATGCCCGACCTGCCCCTTTACGGCACCGAGCCCAGGGTAAAATGCAGAAACCTCCGCGGACCGTGGCAGGAAATCGAACTTAGGGTTCACAGTTTCGAAGAGATCGATCGCCCCGAGTTTTGGACCTTCGTCGATCGCGCGGTGCAGGGCTTCGCGCGATTCGCCAAACGCGTCGAGGAACATGCCAACATCCTCCAGCCCTGGAAACAACTCGGACGCAAGTGGCATTTCTCCCGCAAGGGTTTCACGCTGGGCAAAGACATCCAGTGGAACGAAAAAGTCCTGGAAAAACTATTCGACCTGTTGATTGCCACGGCCCCCGAAGCCCAAATCCTTTGGAACAATAAACAAGTCGTGCCCATCTTCGTCCCCCAGCAAAAAGAGCCCTGGGCCGCCGTGCAAACCAAAAAACTCGACGCCGTTTATCTGCACCTCGTCGGCCCCAAAGGCCGCTTTACACTGGGCCAGATTACCGATTTGGGCCAGGAGCCATGGGTCGAAGGCAATCGGCCGAATTACGATATGCTGCACCTAAAGTTCAGCGCAATCGCCGATCTTTCCCGCGGCGACCTGCCGGGTTTTTTGAAAAAACACCTCAAAGCCGTGCGAGGAAAATAAAATAACTGCTGGGGCGGCAGTTCCTCGTTCCCACGCTCCTGCGTGGGAACGAGAATAATAATATTGCAAATTTACACATAATCCCAATGTCCAACTCATTAATCCCAAACCGGTTCCTTTTCCGCTTTTCCTTGCCCTGCTTGTATCGCGAGCGGCTGTGGACCGCCGGGGGCGCGGAATTGGAGGAGCGATTTCGGCTCGTGAATTTAGCCGAATTGGAAGGCCGGCACCAAATTGCCGAGGTCCACGCTGCTTGGAACCTCTCGGGCCTGGCGTTTTCAGTTCGCGTGACTGGCAAGAGCCAAGCCCCCTGGTGCCGGGCGTCCAAGCCCGAGGACTCCGACTGCTTCCAGGTCTGGATCGACACCCGCAACGTCCACAACGTCCATCGCGCGGGCCGTTATTGCCATCACCTCATTTTTTTGCCCGCCGGCGCCGGCGATAGATCCGACGAACCCATGGCCCAGTGCCTGCCAATCAACCGGGCCAAAGAACACTCCCGCCCCATCCAACCCAAACAATTGAATGTCCGCGGCAAAATACAAGCCGACGGCTATCTCCTCGAAGCAAACATACCGGGCGACGCGCTTACCGGTTTCGACCCTCAAGAACACCCGCGGCTCGGCTTCACATATGCGGTAATCGACCGCGAACTGGGCGAACAAACCCTGACCGTAGGCAGCCCCCTGCCCTACCAGGAAGATCCAAGCCTGTGGGCAACGCTGGAATTAGTGAAGAATAAATGAACCGTTTGCGGTTTCGCGAAATTTGGTAGGGTGCGTGAAACGCACCAATGTTGGGGCAGCAGCTTAACTGCTGCCCCAACATGGAATTGCCAGTGTGTTTCAAACACCCTACGTATCCGTAGTTTCAATAACGGCTAATCTTTGACCCACTTTGAGAACTTCGTCGTCAGATACCATTTTTTCCACCAGAATGCCATGCATCGCAGCGGGCAAATCGACCGTTACTCCGCCGCAAAGCACTTCCAAAACCGGCTCGCCCTCGGTTAATTGCGTGCCCCGCTTAACCAACCACGAACTCACCATGATCGGTTGATCATCGATACCCAAATCCGGCAGTCTAAGTTCGTATTGCGGCATGAAATAATAACTCGCCTGGCACAAGTGCCGGGGCTATTTGAGTATCAGAGAAAGAATGTCGTGGAAAAAAATAAGAGCCGAGGCGTGTCGCCCCGGCATTTCCGGGCCGACACGGCCCGGCTCCGATGAAAAAATGCGACATTACTTATCTGACAATCAATAAACTTTTTTCACTGTCCCCTGTCCACTGTCCACTATCAATCATCTTTCCCGCGTGATAACTCGACCGGACAAACGGACCGCTGGCCACGTGTTTAAAGCTCATTTGCCTGGCCACATTGCCAATCTCGTCGAACTCATCCGGCGGCACATACCGCGCTACCGGCATTTGGGCCAGCGAAGGCTGCAAATATTGCCCCAACGTCAGCATCCGGCAGCCGGCATCCAACAGGTCGGCAAGGGTATCGAACAACTCTTCCACGGTTTCGCCCAGCCCCAGCATCAAACCGGTTTTGAGTTGGATATTGGGATTTTTCCGCCCGATGCGACGGAACAACTCGAGGGTCCAGCGATAATCGGCCTTTCGTCCGCGAACCTCTGCAAACAATCGCGGCACGGTCTCGGTATTGTGGTTGTAGACCTCCGGCGCTGCTTCGATTAACTGGTCTACTGCCGCCGCATTGCCGCCGAAGTCCGAAGGCAGCACTTCGACCGTGGCCGAGGTCGCGCGGCGTATTTCGGCAATCGTTCGAATGAAATGCTCCGCCCCGCCGTCCGGCAAATCATCGCGCGTCACGCACGTCACAACCACGTGTTTAAGCCCCAAAGTTTTCGCAGCCTCGGCCACACGGCGCGGCTCGTCGGAATCGACCTCCTTGGGCTTTCCCTTTTTCACACTGCAAAACCGGCAACCCCGCGTGCAAATATCGCCCAGGATCATAAACGTGGCCGTCTTCTCGGCATAGCATTCCATGCGGTTCGGACACCGCGCATGCTCGCAAACGGTTTGCAGACCCAACCGGCCGATCAACTTCGCCGTAAAATGATTGGCATCGCCCTTGGGCACGTTTCGCTTCAGCCATCGCGGAAGCGACGTGACGGCGGATTGGGAATGGGAAATGGAGTAAGACATATTCTTTCTGCACTAACTTACCGTTTGTTCAATTTGCAATTTGCAATTTGCATTTTACAATTTGCAATCTAACGTTCATTTTTCAACCGACGCTATCGTCCGCAGCAGCGGATGCCCCGTATACAGGTGATACCGGTCGCATCCAAACGCCTCGCTGAGGTGCCGGACCAACGCGGCGCGGACGGTAGTCATTCTAACCGGTCCGCGGCGTTCGGCCGTCATCGAACTCATCTGTGTATGATCCACCGTATCGGACTCTACCACCCGGAACAGGCCCAGGGGCGGATCGACATTCAAATACGCCCCGTAATAGGTCACCCAATTTCGCACGGCCGCGCCCACGGCCGCCAATTGTCCGGTCCGCCCCCAAATGCCGTGCCTGCCTGGCCGGATATGCCCGCGGATGCCCAGGTCGTCCAGCGTTTCGATAATCCCAACTTGCAGCCGTTCCAAAAAATCGCCCACCGTAAACCCGTGCCAGACAAGCGGCGCCAGGGGATAAATCGCCAATTGCCCGGAACAGTGCAGCAGGCACCCGCCGCCCCGATTGGCATAAATCACCTCGATTTCCCGGCTTTTTAAGACCTGGCTCTGGCGATTCACGTCGCCCGGCGAACCCCCGCGTCCAACTGTAATAATATCATGGTGCTCGCAAAGCAAAAGCACGATCTGCCCGTCGTCGCGTCGGCCAACCTCCTCGATCAACCGCCATTGCACTTCCAAACACCGGGAAAAGGCCACGCGATCGAGAAAAAACGCCTCCATCGCAGGGGCCGACTTTTCGATATTGTTCGTTTCCTGGACCACAATAGAACTTGAGTTTATCCCTCAAACCGGGTAAAAGATAGGGGTGAGGAAAAGTGGTCGGTGGACAGTGGGCGGTGGGTGGGGGTGGTGAATGATTAATGTTTAGCCGCGACCCGTAGGGGAGCGATTTTGTAGGACGATTTTGAAAATTGTCCTACGGAGTATATTTGATATCCAATAAGTGACATTCTTAGCCGGCGGTCAACGACCGCCGGAATAGACGAAAATTCCACCGGCGGCTGTTAGCCGCCGGCTATCGCAGATCAAATAACGTGGCAAAATCAAAAGGGAAAAAATCGGATCAGGATCCAAACCAGCGCTCGATCGCCCAGAATCGCAAAGCCCACCATAATTTCCTGGTCATCGACACCCTGGAGTGCGGGCTGGCGCTGGTCGGCAGCGAGGTGAAGAGTCTGCGCAAAGGGCACGTCTCGCTCGAGGAGGCCTACGCCCGGGTAAAAGACAACGAAGTCTGGCTCATCGCCTGCGACATCCCCGAATACACCGAGGCCAATCAGTTCAACCACCAGCCCAAGCGCCCGCGCAAACTGCTCATGCACCGCCGCGAGATCAAGCGGTTCGCCGCACTGGCCTTTCAAAAAGGCCTGACCCTGGTGCCCTTGAAAATGTATTTCAAGGAAGGCCGGGCAAAGGTGCTGTTGGGCCTGTGCAAAGGCAAGCAAAAACACGATAAACGCGAAGCCATGAAAAGCGCCGAAGTCCGACGCGACATCCAAAGACAAATGTACCGGCGGAGATAAGGTCGATCATGCGTAAACTTCGACTGCTGACATTGCTGTTAATCGGGGCCGTACTCATCACGGGAGCTTGGGTATATCGCAATAAATTTGCCCCCAAGCCGGTCGGCAGCGGTCCGGCCGGACCAAACATGTCTCGACAGGACTTCTCCAGCGCCTGGACCGATCGAAAGGTTTTGCTTTTGGGCGTGGGCGACAGCGTCACGGCCGGTTTTGGCGTTCCCAAGGATCACACTTATTTCGAGATGTTGCTTAAAAATCCGGCCGATGACGATCCGGCCATGCAAGGAATAAACCTTTCGGCCGTTTTGCCCAACCTTAAGAAACAAAATATCGCCATGTCCGGCAGCACTTCGATTACTCACTTGGACATCGTCCAAGAGCGGTTGGAAAGCCAACCGGCCGATGTATTCGGATTGGTGGTAATAACCAGCGGCGGCAACGATCTTATCCACAATTACGGCCGATCTAAGCCGCGCGAAGGGGCAATGTACGGGGCGACCCTGGAACAGGCTCGGCCATGGATCGAGAATTATGAAAACCGTTTGAACCAAATAATCGAAATCATTGAACAACGTTTTCCCGGCGGGTGCATGATCTTTCTGGCTGATATTTACGATCCCAGCGACGGCGTGGGCGACGCCCAAAACGCCGGCCTTCCCCGCTGGCCGGACGGCGTGGCCATTCAAAAGGCCTACAATGCCGCCATTTATCGCACGGCGGACAAACACAAATCGGTCCATATAGTTCCGATGTACGAAATGTTCCTCGGCCACGGGATTCATTGCACCGAATCATCCTTTGCCCACTATCGTCCCGAGGATCCGTATTACTGGTACGCCTCGAACCTGGAAGACCCCAACGCCCGAGGTTATGACGCTATCCGTCGATTGTTTTTAACCGAGATTGCCAAACAGGCAAAAAATATTGCCGGGAATAATTCCTCGCCGTGATGCCATCTTTGGTCTATATCAACGAGCAAAAATCATCAACCGAAAGATCTATTTGGCGAAGAATTGCCCGAAGTGTGCCCCGATCGAGTTCTTTGTGATCGGGAACAACGATCTGAGCAAATGGATTATCGCGGCGAAGAATGATATGACTCCCATGCTGCCGTTTGATATAGAAGCCGATTTTCTCCAAGGCTCGTACGGCATCGCGACCAGATACGCGGGGTAATTTGCTCATACGGCAATAATCATGGCTTCGAACCGTTCCTCGGGAATCGGCAAGCCATCGTCCTTAAGGGCGAGGATATAACCTTCGATAGCTTCCTTAATGTTCTTTATGGCGTCTTCCCGTGTAGTTCCCTGGGAAATACAGCCCGGCAGACTGGGACACTCAGCGACCCAGTAATTATCTTCGCCTTTATATAAGATTACTTCTCTCATGATCTTGATTTTACATTAAGAATGATTGCGGTCAAATGGTTTCATAGCAACAGGATGACATGTATGCTAAAAGATCACAACAAGATGGCATATTTGGTATATTGTTGGTTTTAAACCCTCCATTGTGGGGTTCGCCATTATTCATCCGGCACCTATAGGCCTCCCATTAATCCCATTAATCCCATATCTTGGATATCTTACACCAAACCAACCGCCCGCCCATACCGTATATTAAATTGTGTATAGTTACTTCAATACTTATATATCAATCCCATGCCCGATATTTTACACCTCAGAAACGTCAAAAAGACCTTCCGCCAGCCGGACGGGACGGAACTGCACATACTCGATGTGCCCGAATTTATCGTCGCCGAAGGCGAGCAGGTGATCCTGGTCGGGCCCAGCGGGTGTGGCAAAACCACTCTGCTGCACGTCATTGCCGGCATTAGCCGGCCGGACTCCGGCAAGGTCCGCATCGACGACTTCGACCTCACGCTGATGAGCGAGTCCGAGTGCGACCGGTTCCGGGCCGAGCGGATCGGCTATGTATTTCAAACCTTCAACCTCCTGCCCGCCTTTACGGCCCTGGAGAACGTGCTTTTGGCAATGCGATTCGCCCGCGGCCGGCCCAACAAGCCCAGGGCAAGGCAATTGCTCGAACGCGTGGGGCTGGGACATCG
>JBEKZY010000310.1:0-9001 GCA_049509395.1 Thermoguttaceae bacterium
CAAAACTGACATCGAACTACGGGTGACAAGCCGCCTCAGTAATCTCGGCGTGGTCAACCCGATTTCCGGCGTAGTTTGGCAAGGATCGTCAACGAATTGGGCGCTCTTTACCAGCGCAAAATCTTCACCGTGTTTTGCAATTGGTTATCTTGAAGGTAATCGACGGCCGGCTATCCGAACTGCCCAACTTGGCGGCGCGGGTGGGGTTGGCGGTCGATGGGGACTGTCGTTTGACATTCATCAAGGATTTGCAATGTGCCCGGTCGATTACCGTGGCGGCGTGTTTTCTGTTGGAGCATAAGGCATCATGGCGCAACAGCCAGAACCGCCGCCGTGTCCGCGCTGCGGATCATGTGATACGACAATCATCCGAGATTGTCAGCCGGGGGCGTGGTTCAACGTGGGCAAGGCGACTTGCTCATACTGCGGTTGTGAGTTTTCGTTTCGATATTCACTGGAAAAGGATCAAGAAGATTAAGCCGGGTTTTATACAATGGGCCCGGCAACGTCGCGACGTGGTGAGCATCCATACTCCTGGCTCACCTTCGCCAATAGTGAGGGGGTTGCGGGTCAGCCCCCTCACAGATTTTGAAAGAGGTAACGAACATGCAAAGACAGAGCACTATTCCCCATTCGACCCAGGGTCCTTTTCGGCCGGCGGGGGCGCGGGTTCCCGGCCACGGCGGGCCAGACTTCGCGCATGTACCACTTTTGAACTCCAAAAAATGAACTTCCCCTCCCCCCTCAAACCTTGAAGGCTCATCCCGTGGCTGACAACGCTAGCAAACAGGTTGCAACGATGCAGCATTTAACGCAAGCAGCGGCCGCGTGGCTTGCGTCTACTTCCCCCCGGACCCTGAGGGATGCTGCCGACTTGATCCGATCACCGGACGGAAGCTATGACGCCCGCGACGTGGTTGCATGGTGTTCCAAAAAGATTCAGCCGCCAAAGCTTAATGATAATGAACTCGAAAGAATTTTAGTTCTTGCCGCGGAGTTTTCATGTAACGAGGAAGCAATCGAAGTGATAGTCCGCGAGATCGGCGAACTGAGATCCCATTATGGCGAGCATATATTGCTGACTTTATTCAGTCAAATTGTTGACCGATGGCGCGAGCAGGTCAGACTTTTCCGCGAACTCGAAACCGATGAAGAAACCCGGCGGCAAGCGGAAGAACTTCACCGAAAATCCAGAGCCGACGAATCGGCAAAAAAATCCTTGCGAATCGTGACCGTATGCGAAACGTGCAAGAAAATACGCACCGGCAAGCAATGGAAAAAAGGCGAGCCCCCTCCGGGATTCGCAGTAACCTATGATCTTTGCCCCGAATGTGAGAGGTAAAAAAATGCCAAACGATCTTCACGATCTTCCCCCCGATCTTCACTCCGAACGGACCCGCGTTGACACAGCGGTCTATAAGGAGATCCCGCTAGGAGAATTGTCAGTTGACGCACAAGGCCGGATCACTATCCAGCGCCCTGCCAAGCCCGACGCCCGGGGAGAAGTTAAGGAAAATGAAAATGGATATTGAAAGTTTAAAAACCGCCTGTGTCTGTCATTATCGACTGGATGACAACGCGCCAACCACTGTGGTACTTGACGCCAAAGGTTTTTCAAACGGCACGGCGCAGAGAAACACAAGCCTGATGCATGCGGCCGGCAAAGTCGGGGGCGCTTTAGCTTTGAACGGCACAAGCGACTACATCGACACTGGCAGCACTTTTCAAAACATATTTTCCAAAGATTTTTCCATTGCGTTTTGGTTTAATCCTGCGTTACCGCTCATTGATTACGACATGGTAACGGGTTTGATTGATTCTCAGGGGCGAAGTTATTTTTATCTGAACCTAGGTGCAACTCCGCCGAATCATCCTTTTATAAACGTTTTTTACTCAGTGAATTACGAAAATAATTCTTTGAGCAACACGGTTGACACTTTGATTTCATCGGGCGAGTGGCATTTCGTGGTGGTCAGTTATAAACAAGTGGATGCACAAAAAGCGGAAATAAACATTTACCTGGACGGCGAACTCGGGGCAAATTCGCAAGCTGAAATCTCACTTTCCGACTGGCTTTGTGACGGCAATTTTACAATCGGGTCGTATGCAGGGGGACATTTTTGGCAGGCGGTCTTTGATGATTTCATGGTTTTCAATCAGGCACTTTCGCAAGACGATGTAAATTACTTATACAACGGCGGCGCCGGCATCGACCTGGACGGCCCAACCATAATACAAATCGGCGGCGCAGACAAGCACATCGGCGGTGCCGACGCGCAACTCGGCGGCGCTACTTTACAAATCGGAGTTTAATTATGAGCAAAGCAGCGATTCACGGCACGGCAACACTGCCGGCTAATTTTACCGACCTGGCGACCTTGTTCGGGCTTTCCGCTAATACGCTATTCAAGGGTAACTTGACTTTCCCGGCAGCAAACCAGGCATCGGCATACATGAAGGCAACTACCGGCAACGGTTCAACCGATGTTACGGTTGCGGCCGGCGAATCGCATGACTATTCGGCGGTGGATTTGAGCACCGTTTTCGTCAAGGGCACAAGCCCCGATACGGTTGTTTTAGTTGGCGAGCACGTCGAATCGAGCATAACCTTTGCAGAATGACGCCGCGACGCTGTAGCACGCGATCCTAGCCCCGGTAAGGCCCGATGACCTGGACATCGACCAGGTGCATCGGAACGCAAGAGGCGTTAAACTGGAAGGCCGTTTCATGAGTTCGATCATATCCCGACTTGAAGGTGGTTTATGTTGCATGTGCAACATGGCCCCCGGCCGCGGTAAGTGGTCTTTGTGCCCCACCTGTGAAGATCAAGTTGCGGAGCGGATTGAAAAAAAGCTGGGAACCACCTGGCAACCGACTTGCAAAGGATGTGGAGAGCAGGAGGTTATTGCCGGGCGCTACTGTGAAAAATGTCGATCGAGATTCACTCCGCCGGAAAGCGCCGAGCCCGAATAGACCAAGCCGATCACCTCGACGGCCGGCACCTCCTGGCCCTGGACCTCGACGCCCAAGCCGTGGTGATCCTTCCGTGCAAATTTCTTGACATTCTGACAAGTGCCATGTCACAATGTCAATAATTATTCCCTCAGGAGGTTTTATGCCCCGCCCGCCAAGTTTAACCGATCAAATGCGCGATGTACTTCGAGCTTGTGGAAAAACTCAATATGAAATTGCGAAAAATACCGGCATTGCAGAAGCTACAATTTCCAGGTTCATGCGAAAAAAGCGTGGTTTATCGCCTAAAGCGTGGGATTCTCTCGGAAAATATTTAGGTTTGGAACTAACGGAAAGCCATTGGGTGCTTACTGAAGACGAAAAAATGCAAGAATCATTGAAAAAGTCAACCGAAAACCTTATGAGTACCAAAGTAAAAAAACGATCTAAAAAGAGTACTTGACATTCTGACAAGTAGTGGAATGGTCCCCAACAGCCGCCTCGATGCCCAGGCCCTCGACGGCCGTGGTGATCGACCGGCAGCCGGGTTTTCTATGCCTGTTCAGTAGGTGTACAACGGGTGTCACTGACACCTGCCACTCCCATTTTTACACAGTTGTACACTGTACAAGTGAAAGCGGCATACATCGGAAAAGTATCGTAAAATACGGTATTATTCGGATTTTGTGGGTACTGTACAAGAACCGCCCCTTTGAATTTCAAGACTGCCGCCTTAGACCGCTCGGCCACCCATCCGGTTAGAGCGAGATTCATGGTTCTTTGTAGCGTTTTTCGCTGAAAAGCCCTCACCCTAACCCTCTCCCAGAGGGAGAGGGGACTTTGTTATTTTTTTTGCAATACTCCAGTTAAATCAGCCTAAAAAGGCAATTGCACGCTACTGGCCCATTCAGCTCGAACTATAATTTCTAAGTCTACCATCCAAAATAACACTGGCAATACGCCAATTGATAGACTACCACCTGGGGATTATAATGGATTCGTTACCGCGTGGGGTTTATTATCCCCATGGGTTTTGGACAATTATTACACTGCTTGCAAGCCGGGCACCAACCGAAGGTTGGTCGTGGCACACGCAATTTTTATAGATGCTCTAATTCACACACACTTGCCATTGAGGAGTCGCTGCCATGTTGATTTTGTATTGGACTTTAGGGATCCTTGCGGCACTTATCGTGATTTTGGTGGTGCCTTCGATCAGGATTATCGGACCGACGTCGGTCGGGCTGGTCACAAAGCGGTTCTCATTGAAAAAACTGCCCGACGACAATCCCATCGCATTTCATGGCGAGGCCGGTTACCAGGCCGATCTGTTAATGCCCGGTTGGCGTTTCAAGTTTTGGATAATGTATGCGGTAGAAAAATATCCTTGGGTCCAGGTCCGGGCCGGAGAGATTGGCGTGGTCGTGGCGCAAGTGGGCCGGCCGCTTCCGGTCGGGGCAAAGTCGGCCGAGTCGCTGAGCGAATTGAACTTGATGACCGACCTGCGGGCATGGCTCAAGGCGGGCGGACAAAAAGGCGTGCAGCGTCCGGTGTTGCCGCCGGGCAGTCTTATGCCCGTGCATCCGGTGGGCTTTCTGGTGATTACCCGCGAACGCGTGTACGGCCAGCCCGTGGCCCAGGAGTTCCGGCGATTGCAATCCTACGGCAAGTTCACGTTCCAATCCTTTGGATTGGAAGAGGATCAGTTGAGGGTTACGGTACTCACGCCGCTATCGTCCGAGGGCGGAGGCGTAATCGATACGTGCGGCATCGTCACAACGTTGGAAGGCCAGCCCTTGCCGTCAGGGTCCATTGCCGGCCGACTGAGCGAGTTCGACGACATCAAGCGGCTGGAAAGTGAGAGCGCCCCCGATCAGATGCTCATCGAGGCCTTGATCGGGTCGAAATCGGTGCAACACAACAACTACCAGGATTTTGACGCTTTTTTAAAGGCCGGCGGAAAGATCGGGCTGCAGCACGACACGCTGCTTTACGGGGCGTACCTCTTGAACCCGTTCCTGGTGCGGGTCGAGGAAGTGCCCATGCTGGTCGTCAAGCAAGGCGAGGTGGCGGTAATCAAGGCATACGTCGGCCTGCCGACCCAAGACACCTCTGGCTCGGCATTTAAGTTCGGCTCGATCGTTCGGCCGGGCCATCGCGGTATATGGCAGGAACCGCTGCGGACCGGCAAATACGCCATTAATCCGCGATGCTACGAAGCCGAGAAAGTGCCCACGGCCATCCTCAGCCTCAACTGGTCGGAGGCGGTGAGCGAGGCCCACAAACTCGACGAGCGCCTGTCGCAGATCGAGGCCAAGAGCCGGGAAGGCTTCGTGTTCATGATCGAACTGGTCGTGCAGATCCACGTGCCCGATACCACGGCCCCGCGCGTTATTAGCATGGTGGGCACGATAGGCAACCTGGTCAACGAAGTGCTGCAAGCGGCCGTTGGCAATCATTTCCGCGATAAACTGCAAAGCATGCCGGCAATCAAGTTCATCGAAACCCGGCAGCAGGTGCAGGAAAGCGCGCTGGAGCACATCCGCATGCAACTCAGTCAATACGAAGTGGAAACCCGCGGCGTATACATCCAGGACGTGGTCCTGCCGGAGGCGTTGGTCCAGGTCCTCACGAAACGCGAGATCGCCAACCAGGAGAAGGCGACGTACCAGATGCAGCAGGAGGCGCAGCAAATCCGTATCGACATGGAAAAGACCAAAGGCACGGCCGACATGCAGGCCCAGTTGGCCCAGGCCCAGGTGGGCGTGGAAATCGCCTCGCAAACCGCCCAGGCCCGCAAAAACCAGGCCGACGGCGAGGCGACTTACATAGCCGAAACGGGCCGCGCCAAAGGGGCCGAGGTCGAGGCCGTGGGACTTGCCCGGGCAAAGGGTTTTGAGGCCCAGGTCCGCGCGTTAGGCCAGGGGCCGACCGCGGTCATCAACGTCGCCACCGCGTTGGCCGAACGGGGCATAAAAATCATGCCGGAAATCCTGGCCGTCGGCGGCGGAGGCACGTTGGACGGCGTCGGCGCCACGCTGATGAAATATCTAACAGAACAGACGGCTTCTCCATCCGAGCCGAGCGCCCCGGCAACGCCTGCTCCGAAAGAAAAACCGAAAAAGTAATTTATGAGCCCACCAATTAGGATCGATTCGAATGTATAATTAAAGTGAATAACAGACTTTGCAAATCGCCTTTTTTAATTTAAAATACATTAGCTTTAATTCTGTATATCAACTAAAGAAGGAGATTTAGAAAAACGTCGGAGGAGTATTTATGGAAGCAATAAAAAAGGCTTTTTTGGCTTATATAGCCTATCCGAGCAATTGGTATGTTTACGTGTCTGCCATAGGCTGGACGGCGTGGGTAATTTTCATGGTTGGGTATATTATCTATAGCACTGTAACCGCTACCCCGCCGCCAAAGGTTTGATCTCCCCGGTTTTTAATCCCTAATAAAGTATGCCCTTGCGTAAGTCATTGTCGCGCAAGGGCTTGCAGTGTCGGGGCGATATGATCTTTTCTGCATGGCGGTCAGCCATCAAAATAACAAAAAACCCCCATGTCCAGGTAAACCGGGCACAGGGGCTGTATTTGACAGGCGTGGCCGGATGGGGCAGGGAATCCGACCGAAGAATACCTATCGACTATCTAGCTTAATTCTATCCGGATGCATTGCAATATGCAACGTTTGTACAGGTAGACGTTGAAGGCCGATAACACCAAGGCCGATGTTGTCTTGCAGCAAAATATCTCAATGTAACCTCTTGCTACGTCTGGGTTTACGATATCGGAGTTTTTGGATGCCAATTGGACTTTTTCTCCATGTTGCGTAGAGTTTGGACAGTTTTTTATCATCTTATGAACCGATTCCTCACCGGCAACGACCTATACGTATCTGATGAACAAACATGATCGCCTCAACGACGAATTGCTGGTGTTGCGGTGTCAAGAGGGCGATGCCGAGGCGTTCGAGGCATTAATCGGTCGATGGCAACGGCGATTGTGGCAACATGCCTGGCGATTGACGGGCGATGACAGTGCCGCCTGGGATGCGCTGCAGGAAGCATGGATCGGCATCAGCCGGGGGATTAACCGGCTGGCCGATGCGGCCGCCTTTCCGGCCTGGGCGTACCAGATCATCAGCAACAAGTGCCGGGACTCGGTACGCCGCGAACAACGGCGGCGCGAGGCCACGGAGATGTATTCCGAGCGGATGCAACGCGAAGAGCAAGAGGCCGCGGCTGCCCGGCGGCAACACAACTCCTTGAAGGAGGCCCTGGAACAAATGTCCGGCCCGGATCGGGCGATCCTGTCGCTGCGTTACGAAGAACAATTCGACACGGCGGAGATTGCCGGCATCCTGGACATTCCCGAAGGGACGGTCAAGTCCAGACTTTTTAACGCAAGACAACGGCTACGCAAATACCTGGAGGAAGACGATGAGTGAAAACGCAAACGAACTGAAAAAGGCATTGGCTGAAAACGGGAACTTCGATGCCGAGAAGGCGAGGCGGCTGGCTGCGGAGGCTGTCTCAAGGTTTAACCTTCGATTGAGGTGGACGGAACGGCGAGGAATGATCGGATTGTTGCTTTGCATGGCTGTATTCGAGTTCGCCGTGATAAAGTTCACGCTGGCCTCCACAACAAAGGCGATGATTGTCTATGCAGTTGTGATGTTGTTGAGCTACGGGATCGGGATCGCGGCGGTCTTCGTCTCTCGGATTATGAGCGTGCTGCTCCGCGTTCTGAAGGAGATCAAGCAGTCGCAACTGGAGTCGCTCGGTTATCCGGCCGACCGCGAGGTCTCGGCCTCGAATGGTGCGCGGACGTTTGTCGGGCGCTCGCGAGCGCTCGGTTGGTGGGAAATCATCGGTTGGCTGCTGGCGCTCTTAGTCCTCGTTTTGACGGTTGCCTTCACCACCTTGTGGCTCTCGTCTCCGGTTTGGGGCCCTTGGCCCTGGGACATGACGCGGTTTCAAGGCGCACCGATCACCATTGATGCCCCGCGTGGCGCCGGCTCGCCGGTCTACGTCCATTTATACCTTCGTATGGACAGTGGCCAATGCAAGGTATCGTTGATAACACCCCAGAACGAAGAATCGGTGTTGTTCTGGATGGGGGAGGGCTCTTGGAGCAGCGACGAACTATCTGCCGGAGACTCGCTACGACTCGATCCTCAGGGCCACACAGGAGAGTATTGGGTGCATTTCGAGTGAAGCGCCGAGCATCGAAACGAGGACGAGTGGCCCCGGCCGCAGTAGACCAGTGGAAATACATGGCTGCGGGGCAGACCTGCACCTACGCTTCCTAGCCCAACGTCACCCCGGCAGTGGCGGACCTGTGGCGATATGTGGATTAGCGGCAAAGTCACCAATCGTCATCAATAGTTTATGGCGGATTACGCTGTCGTATGGTGAATCTCTGAAATCATCTGTTTCAAATGGGATCTTGATGGCGTAATTCTATAATCCCCACAACGAGAAAGCCCTCCGGCGTTCTCGCCGAAGGGCTGATTTCTCGAAAATGTCGGGGCGACAAGATTCGAACTTGCGACCTTCTGAACCCCATTCTCTTAAGGGAGGTATTCTCACTGATTCGCGACTATTTCTATCTATTGACGAAATAGGGACTTGCGATAAACTAATGTTTTCTGTGCTATGCTGAAAGTTGACCTATTTTGACACGGCGCATAGCACCAACATAGCACCACGGCCAATCAGACGGTCGCGCCGGGAATCAGATTCATTCAGACGGTCGCCATCATGCCCGAAAAAATCACCTTCACAACGGCCCGACTACAAGCCCTGCAACCACCGGCCAACGGTCGCCAATACATTTATGACGCAAAAATGGCCGGGTTGGCGATCTGCATAACGGCAGCGGGGGCGAAAACGTTCTACATCTACCGATGGTCAGCAGGTCGCCCGGTTCGGGTTCGTCTCGGCAAGTTCCCCGATCTGTCTATCGACCAAGCCCGGAGGGCCGCCGCCGATCTGTCCGGCGAGCTTGCCCGAGGCGTTGACCTTGTTGCCGAGCGGCGAGCC
>JBEKZY010000311.1:0-6011 GCA_049509395.1 Thermoguttaceae bacterium
ATCATCTAGCACCTTCCATTTACCGAAAACTAAACGCTGTTCCTGATATAGAACATCAAGCCGGTGTCTATACCAAGCGCAAATTATAGCGACGATTACGAATAATATCAGCAGAGACCTGATGCTGAACTGATATGTTCTTCGATCTTTAGCATGACGAGCGATTTCTCTGGCAAGTTTCCGCGGTGCATTCTTGATAAGCACTATGCCGGCGCAAATATACGGCCAAAGAATTACGATGGTCGCGAAGGGCAGAAATAATATCAATATAAAATCAGATCGGATGATAAAGGCAAAAAGCAAAAACAACTCGATGGCGATAATTCGCAATCCAACGTTCAAGATTATTGAACGCTTTGGTTCACTGGTTCTCTCATCATTGCCATTTCCACCGTATTGTTGCATGGAAACATCACGGATTGTTCAAAGCTGCTGCTTTTTCCTTAGAAGAGGAAAACTTTGTAGTATCCACGTAGGCATACTGGCCGCCGACGCGCCGGGCAAGTTCTTTGAGAAAGCTTTCCTTATCGGGTTGGGCATCCGGGCCGAATTCTATGATGTTTATGCGGATTCCGCCCAACCAACCCCGGATCTTTTCCATCTGCTGCGGCGTGAGTTTCGGATCGTCGCCGTCGGTGAGGAAGAAGATTACATCGGGTTTCATGGAGCAGGCCATGCGCAGGGCGGCCTCGTGATCGGTGCCGCCGTTGGCCTCGATCGAGTTTAAAAACCGCTCCACGGCCTGTTTGTTCCGATCGGTGCCAAAGGCCAGTTTTCCCGGCGTGCCGCTGGGATTGAAAAGCACCGGGCGCTCGTTGTAGAAGATGATTTGAAACTGGTGGACCGTATCCAGATTTTTTAGACTAGCCAAGAGCTCGACCTTCACCGCCATAAGCGATGCACTGCCGTCGCCGCCCATGCTGCCCGAGCGATCGAACACGTAAACGAACTTGTAGCCCTCGCCCATCAGGCCGAACATGCCGGTGCGGGCCTTACCGCTGCCTTTTGGGCCGACAGAAAACCCCAGACCTTCGAATTCTTTCATGCCGCTGGGATCATTGGCGGGCTTGGGTTTATCGGGCTCGGCCCCAATGACCAGGGCCGATAGACCCAATCCAACAAGAAAAACGATTCCAAACGGGCGAATGATGCGACGCATATCTATATTTTAGCCTAGCGATCGGCAATCAGCAATTATTTTTTATTTCTGTAGGGTGCGTGAAACGCGCCGAATTCGTGTGGATTTTTTCATAGGTGTATTTCACACACCCTACTGTTTCGCAAATCCTACTGATTCTTCCACTTCGCGTCGGCAAGGACGACCGATGTCTCGATTTGCCGCGGTGAGATGGTCCAAAACCTTTTTAGCAAACTGTTTTTTTCATCGGTAGGCAGAAGCCGATAGCCGTTTTTCTGGTAAAAGGTTACGGCCCAAACGGCATCGGCCCAGGTGCCGATCAATATGGGTTTTTCCGTCGTGGTCTCAAGATATCGCAACAATTGTGTGCCAAAGCCCCGATTCCTTTTGTCGGTCCGCACATAGGCATGACGGATGAGCGTAACTTCTCCTTTGTCCTGAATTCCCATTACTCCGACCAAGCCGTTTTCATCCTCGCAACCCCAAAAACATACTCCGTCAGAAATCTCCCATTTGAGTTGTTCTAGCGGCATGTAAGGCTCGTGCCAGCAATCGGCGGGTATGACGCCCTTATACGCGGTTGCGGCGTCGTTGACGATCTGGAATATTACTTCAATTTCTTTGTCCGTGCATTTTCTTATCATTTGTGATGATTGCGAAAAGAACTCCGGGCACAATCGCCCGGATTTTCTACGTTGGGGCATCAGTTTAACTGCTGCTCCAACATAGCGGGCTAAACGGATACTGTAACATTATGAGTTGCCGCGCGGGTGTTGGTGCTTGAGTTCGGTCATCATGAAACTGATTGCGCGGAGATATTCACGTGCCGAGGCGACATAGTCGGCCGAGTTGCGGGCATCGTTGGCGGATGATAGGAATTGATTGAAACGGGTCCAGTCGATCTTCCAGTTTTCACCCACGGCTGCGTCGCGCAATTGGTTGATGATTTCGTTGAGTTTAACGATGAACTTTTCATCGGGCGGGCAATCGCAACTCACATAAGGACCGCGGCCGAAATGCCGGCTATCGAGGGAAGAGATACTGTCACTGCGGTGAGAGCGCCGTGACAAGGTCATAATGCCGGGTATGACGACAGCTAGAAGTAAAAGTGCAGGAGCCCATTGCCCGATTGCACACAGACCCATTGCCGCCAAAAAAGCCACGCCGGAGATTGCCCATGCCAACGGATGAATCCGTCGAAGATTCAGATCGCCTACCGCATTTGCCGGCCGGCCGTCAGCATCTTGAGCGATTTGCCGATCCAACACCCGGGCGCAAATCACAGTGATGTTGTCGGGCCCGCCGCGGAGATTGGCCAGATCGACCAGGGCCTGCACTGCCTCGGCCGGGGGCAGGCTAACCAGCACTGCACCGATCTCGGCATCCTCGACCTGACCGGAAAGCCCGTCGCTGCACAGCAGAAATGTATCGCCGACCTGGCAGGGATGCGGGCCTTCCAGATCGACTTGCACGTTCGGATTTGGTCCCAGCGATCGGGTAATGATGTTTTTACCTATGAAGTTTGAGATTGGCTCCTCGTACTTCTGTCCCGTGGCTTGCAGTTCCCACACCAAGCTATGATCGAACGTAAGCTGATCGATCTTTTGCCCGCGCACTCGATACGCCCTGCTGTCGCCCACGTGCGCTAAAAGAGCCCCTTGCGGCAAAAGCACCAATACCGTGGCGGTCGTGCCCATGCCTTTAAACTCGGGGCTGGCCTGTCCCCGGGTGTAGATTTGGTTATTGGCATCGATCAAGGCGGCTAAAAGAGCGTCGGGCGGCGATTTGTCGCGAAGTTTCTGATACGTCAGAGGAACAATGTCGGTGGCAATCTTGCTGGCCAATTCCCCGGCGGCATGAGCGCCCATGCCGTCGGCCACAATGAAAAGATGCCCCCTCCGCATAAAATCTTGCTGATTGCCCGCCAAAAACACTGTAAAGCTGTCTTGGTTATTGGCGCGGCGCAACCCCAAGTCGCTTAAGGCAGCATTTTCCAAACACTTTTTCCACGAAGGAGACTGAGGCATTGTTTAAATATGGAGAATATAGAGTATCTGCGTATTGTAGGTTGAATTTCCCTCTTGAAATGATGCGGATAGTTAGCCAAAACGGCAGTTTATCCGAGATTTGTAAAAAACCCAATCCCTCAATTATATATAAGTTTCTTATAAAATCACCAAGCCATGGCCAAATAAGTGCCTTGCGGACAATTCCAAGATAGTCTAATATTTCGTTACTTGGCGAAACGATAGAAGCATAGTTTCTAAACCTGTTTTTTAGGAGGATCAAAACAATGAGGTGGATTTCTTTAACAATCATCGGAGTTGTAATGACTGTTGGCGTCGCGATGGCCGCAGATCAAGACCGTGTCGCCCGCACGCCATCCGCTAAAGAGCAGGCTGCCAGCGCTAAGGTCAGCCAAGCCCAAGCTGCAATCGATCAAGCGGCAGCGGATCAAAAATACTCCTTGATCTTCTTCTGGAAAGATAAGAACACAAATACGGACAAGGCATGGAGCAATTTTTCTTCGGCCGCGGCCGGACTAGCGGATTCGGCTACTGTGGTTTCCGTGCAAATCACCGATCCAGCCGAAAAGCAACTCGTTGATCGATATGGCGTGGCTCGTTCCGCCATGCCTATGGTGATGGCAGTCGCTCCATGCGGCGCTATCACCAAGGGATTCACCGGTGCAGTCGATGAATCCAAACTCCGCACCGCCTTTGTAAGTCATTGCACGGCCGAGTGCATGAAAGCCCTTCAGCAACGCAAATTAGTGCTGCTTTGCGTCGAACCTGCATCGTCGCAGGTTAAGGAAGTGTCGTTGCAAAAGGGCGTGCAAGATTTCACCACGGACCCGCAATACGCGAAAACCAGCGCAGTGGTGGTTCTCAATGCGGGCGATCAGGCGGAAGAATCGTTTCTTAAAGACCTAAAAGTCGATGCGCGAACGGCCACTCAAGTCACGGTGCTATTGTCGCCACCCGGCTCGGTTATTGGCACGCTTGCGGGAAACGTCACCGAAGCCCAGATCGTCGCCAAAATAAAAGAAGCATCAACATGCGGCCCCAATTGCGCTTGTCATCAGAAATAGGAGTTAGAATCCATGCGTTTACGAACAATTGTATTGCGCGAAATCTTTGAGCGCAAGAGCCAATTACTCACCAGCTTCCTGGCGATTCTGCTGGGAATCACGGTGATCGTTTCCATCAAAAATATCTCCTATTATTCCGAGATGGCAGTAGCGCGGGAAATGGACTCGCTTGGAGCAAATGTCCTGGTGCTGCCAAAGTCGTCTACATTGCAGGATTATTATGCAGCCGACATGCAGGGTGAAACCATTCCCGAGGAATATGTGACGCAACTTGCCATGTCCGACCTCGAAGGACTCGATAACCTTTCGCCCAAGCTGTCGCTTCCGGTGGAAATTGGCGATAAGACCTTCACGCTTACCGGCATATTGCCTAAAAGCGAGTTTCAAGCCAAAGCGGCTTGGGGCGGCGCGGGCATCTTTTCTCGGCCCGTAGGTTGCGGGGCCTCGGTCGGCATGATGGGGTCCGAAGACAAGAAGACGCTTGCCCGCAAGCGCGTAATCGAAACGCTGGAAGACAACGAAGTTCTAGTGGGAGCCGATGTTGCCTCCAAGCTCGAACTGAAGGAAGCCGACACGCTCGAGCTGCTCGGCAAACAATTTACGGTCACTGCTGTGTTGCCGCAAACCGGCACCGTGGATGATTCGCGCATCTTCGCACATCTACACACGGTGCAAGATTTGACCGGCAAAGGTCCGGTCATCAACGCAATCGAAGTCATCGGCTGCTGCCAGCAGATTTCCAAAGGATTGGTGGCGAAAATCAACAGCCTGTTGCCCGATGCAAAGGTAGTCACAATCACGCAGATCGCCGATGCCCAGATCAAGATCAATCGGATGATGTCCAACCTGTCGCTGATATTCATTGTGATAATAGTTTTTGTCGGCGGAGCCAGTATCGCCAACTACATGTATGCGAACGTCTTCGAGCGCCGGCGAGAAATCGGCACGCTAATGGCGCTGGGTGCCGACTCAAAATTGATCTTGAAGGTTTTTCTGCTTAAAGCCCTGCTATTGGGCGCTGTCGGTGGAGTAGGCGGATACGTGCTGGGCACGATTTTGGCTGTAGTCCTCGGCCCAAGATTAGCGGGAGTGCCGGTGCTGCCGATGCCGCTACTAGCGTTGGCGGCGATAGGTATTTCCGTTGGCCTTACCCTTGTCGCCAGTTATTTTCCCGCCCGGCGAGCCGCCCGGCTCGATCCGTGTTCGACTTTCCAGGAGATCTGAACCATGTTGCGAATGGAAAACGTTTCCAAAAAATATCGTCATCGCGGCCAGATTGTAACGGCCTTGGACGGCGCCGATCTGAGCATATCAAAAGGCGACTTCGTGGCCGTGGTCGGCCCCAGCGGAAGCGGCAAAAGTACGCTATTGCTGATGCTGGGCGGCATGTTATCGCCAAGTTCGGGTCGCGTGCTGCTGGAAGGAGAGTCGATCTACGACTTGAAATCGGACCAGCGCGCTAGATTGAGAAAAAAGAAGATCGGCTTTGTCTTCCAGACGTTCAATCTGGTAACTTATCTATCGGCTTTGGAAAACGTGCAAATCCCGCTGTATCTTGCCGGGCTGGAGGGCGAGGCTCAATTAGAACGGGCCACATTTCTGTTAGACCGCGTGGGACTGGCCGACAGACTGCATCACAAGCCCTGCGAGCTTAGCGTGGGGCAGCAACAGCGCGTCGCACTGGCGCGGATGCTGGCCAACGATCCGGCGGTGATTTTGGCCGACGAGCCGACCGGAAACCTGGATCCCGAAACAACCCAACATGTAATCAAGTTTCTCGAG
>JBEKZY010000312.1:0-5982 GCA_049509395.1 Thermoguttaceae bacterium
TCACTCGGTTGCAGGGCCGGCTCTGCCCGAGCGGCCGCCGAGTCCGGCCAGACCGGATGATCTTCCTTATTCAGATTGTCCTTTCTCAAAGTCGTTTTAAATGGATTAGTAATGCCGATGGTGGGCATGCCGTGGGTAAGATCGGGATGGAGCAGGAATTTCAGAGGCTCTTCAACTCCCTGCCGTTTAACCAGCATTGTCACGCCATTTTGAATATCGCCCAATGTGATATACTTTTGCAGATCTTGGAATCGTTCGGCTTTTTCCCCGGCAATCCTCAGGATTTGGTCTCCGGGCCTGAGCCCTGCGCGCCAGGCGGCTTGGCCCGGAAACACATCGCCTGCTCCGCATGCCAATTGCTTTACGCCGATGTAATACGCCCCAATCGCCATGAAAAAGGCGAAGATCAAGTTCATGATCACGCCCGCCGAAATGATGGCCATTCGCTTGGGCACGCTTTTGGCCAGGTAACTCCGCGGATCGTATAGGGCGTTTTCCATGGAAGCCAAATCGGCGTCGCTTAAGGCTTCCGGAGTTTTAGTTAGGAGATTATCTTCCGGAATTTTTGGGGAAGGTTGTTGTTGATACAATTTTGCCTTTTCAATCTCTTCTTTCAGCCGGGCCGGATTGTCTTCCTGACCGAGCATTTTCACATATCCGCCCAGTGGCAAGACGCCGATGCCGTACTCGGTTTCGCCCAACTTGATCTTGAACAGTTTCCACCCGCCGATATCAAAACCGAGGTAGAATTTTTCGCACTTCACGCCGCAGAGTTTGGCGACGATGAAATGTCCCAACTCGTGAACGAAAATCACGAATCCCAAGGCAATGGCGACAACGAAAATCAACCATATTAAGTGCAACAATGTAATACCTCCTGCCGAGCCCATTGATCCATGCGGATGACTTGGTCCAAGTCGGGCTGGGGATCGAAATTATGGTTTTGTAAAATTCTTTGACAAGTGGGAACAATATCATTGAAGTCCAATCGGCCTTCGAGGAAGGCGGCCACGGCGGCCTCGTTTGCCCCGTTGAGGACCGCCCCTGACGTGCCGCCGGCCTTGGCAACCTCCAGACCAAGGCGCAGGGCCTCGTATCGCTCGAAATCGGGCGGTTCGAAACGCAACTCCATGGTTCGGTTCCAATCCATTTTCGCGGCTACCCCGTCCCGGCGCTGGGGCCAGGTCAGGGCATATTGTATGGGCAGTTTCATGTCGGGCAGGCTCATCTGGGCAATTACCGAGCCGTCATTGTATTCTACCATCGAATGCACTATCGATTGGGGATGAATAACTACGCCGATCTGATCGGGCATAAGGTCGAAGAGCCATCGGGCCTCGATGATTTCCAGGGCCTTATTCATCAAAGTGGCCGAATCGACGGTGACTTTCGGGCCCATTGCCCAGGTGGGGTGATCCAAGGCGTCGGCCACCGTGACACGCGACAGTTGTTCGTGCGTATAGTTTCTAAACGGCCCGCCGCTGGCGGTTAGGATTACGCGGCGTACTTCTTCGCGCCGTCCGGCCTGCAAGGCCTGGAAGACAGCGCTGTGTTCGGAATCGACGGGCAAGAGCCGGGCGTTTTTTTCTCGGGCAAGTTGAGTAACCAACGGGCCGCCGACTACCAGGCTTTCTTTATTTGCCAAGGCCACCGTCTTTCCCGCCTCCAATGCGGCCCAAGTGCCGCGCAATCCGGCACTGCCCACAATTGCCGAGACTACAATGTCGATCTGGGGATCGGCAACAACACGGGCAACTGCTTCGGGCCCGATTAATAACTCCACGTCGCCGGACAAGCCGGACCAATCCTGGCGCTGGGCCGCCTGGAGATCGGTCACCACGATCCAACGCGGGCGGAAATTGTTTGCTTGTTGCAATAATAAAGATGTATTGCCGTGCGCGGTCAAGGCCAATGTCCGAATCATGCCCTTCGAACCTGCAACCACCTCCAACGTGCTACGACCGATACTTCCGGTCGCGCCTAGCACAGCAATGCGGGTCGGGTGGTGGGGCATATTTTTAATAACGGACTGGAAATAATGGATGGCAGTTTAATAATGCAGTGGAAATTGCCGGGGTGGCAGTTGAACTGCCACCCCTACGTACGATCGAAATAGCTAATCGATCCATTGTAAAACCAACTTCTTCCGGCAGCAACCACGATAACAACCGCTTTGATCGTGACTTAACTTATTGTTGGGATGGAAGTTGAGCTGACAGCTATGCTCATTGGAGCACTATTTTCCCGTCTGCGGTAGGATTTTTGAGTATAATTAATAGGTTAGTATACTCAATGCTGTAGGACGGATTTAAAAAACCTGCTCCCAATCACTTTACACAGGTCCGCTTTATGGACGACCAAACACCAGAACCAAAACGGCCGCAACGACCTCTGCCCGAACGCAGAACCCCTCCATTAGGTGGAAACATCGTATGGTATTTGATTTTATTGGGCGTGGGGACGCTCTTTTTTATCAACTACATGACCCAAGACAACCAGGTGAAAATACCATACTCGGATCTTTGGAAACTCATCGAGCAAGGCGCGCCCCAGATAAACAACCAGGCCGCCATCAAGGTTAGCGGCGAAGGCACAAAGGGCAAAGAATTAGTTTACCGCTATTCGAATCTGGATAATCTCCACATCGGCCCGCAGGAAATTACAGGCACGGTCACAAAGGAAATCGTCCAACCCCAACCACAACGCACCGCACCGGAAGAGAACGTGACTTTTCACACTCCTTCGCTTGGCTTAGAGGGGGCGACTAAGGATCTAGCGAATTTGGCGAGAGAAAAAAAATTCACGGTCAATGGCGAACCGGCGCCCAGCGGCTGGCACAACCTGGCGCCGATGTTCATATTCATGCTGCTGATCGTGGGCCTGTTTATTTTTATGATGCGGAGATTGGGAGGCACGGGATCGGCCATGGCCTTCGGCCGTAGCCGCGGCAAACTCTACGCACAGGAGGACATCGGCATCACGTTCAACGACGTGGCCGGCATCGATGAAGCCGTGGATGAACTCCGCGAGGTGGTCGATTTTCTCAAGACGCCGGAAAAATACCAGGTCCTGGGCGGGAGAATTCCCAAGGGCGTGCTCCTGGTCGGACCGCCCGGCACCGGCAAGACGCTTTTGGCCAAGGCCATAGCCGGCGAGGCGGGCGTGCCTTTTTTCAGCCTTTCCGGATCGGATTTCGTGGAGATGTTCGTGGGCGTGGGCGCGGCCCGGGTCCGCGACATGTTCCAGCAAGCACAGGGCAAGGCCCCATGCATCGTGTTCATCGACGAACTGGACGCTCTGGGCAAAACGCGCGGATCGAGCATCGTGGGCGGACACGACGAGCGGGAGCAAACTCTTAATGCGCTCTTGGTCGAGATGGACGGTTTCAGTTCCAACAGCGGCGTGATCATAATGGCAGCCACCAACCGGCCGGAAACACTCGATCCGGCCCTGCTGCGCCCCGGTCGGTTCGACCGACACGTGCTCGTGGACCGGCCCGACGTACGCGGACGGGAGGCGATATTGAAGGTCCACGTCAGCAAGGTCAAGCTCGATCCCACGGTCGATCTGAAAGAAGTGGCGAAGATCACTCCCGGTTTGGTAGGCGCCGATCTGGCCAACCTTGTAAATGAGGCCGCCCTCTTAGCCGCCCGGTCGAACAAGACCACGGTGACCATGGCGGAGTTCAACGAGGGAGTCGAGCGCGTCATCGCCGGACTGGAAAAACGGCAGCGCGTGATGCACGCCGACGAAAAACAGCGCGTGGCCTATCACGAAAGCGGACATGCACTGGTGGCCTACAGCCTGCCCAACACCGATCCGGTGCACAAGGTTTCCATCATTCCCCGAGGTCTGGGCACGCTGGGCTACACCATGCACCGGCCCGAAGGCGACCGCTTCCTGCAGACCCAAAGCGAATTGGAATCGAAGATCCAAGTGCTTTTGGCCGGGACCGTGGCCGAGGAAATGATCTACAACGACGTATCGACCGGCGCGCAGAACGACCTCGAGCGGGCCACCGAAATCGCCCGCAGCATGGTTATGGATTACGGCATGAGCCCCTTGGGCCGGATCACATATCGTGAAAACCCCCGCTCGCCGTTTTTGATGGGGGCGGACAATTTCCCCCACGACCGCAGTCACAGCGAACAGACCGCGCGGGAAATCGACGAGGAAATCCGCAAGATCGTCAACCAGTCGCTGGAAAAAGTGCGGCACATGCTGGAAGCACGCCGCCGGGCGCTGGTGGCCATGGCCGAACGGCTGATCGAAAAGGAAGTCATCGACACGGCCGAATTGAAAGAACTCGTGGAAACGAATTCGCCCAGCCCGATGATCGTGCCCGGCACTGGCGAAACCCAAAAACGCCGCCCGCCCGGAGAAACACCGCTGCCGGAGACAAAAGCGGATAGCGGATAAAGAATCGAGAGAAATAAGTTGATGCTGCAAATTGCTAGATAAAATTGTCGAGATTACGGCGTTTTGTGTGAGATAAAGGTCGGAATTATGGCGTTTTTGGGCCGAAGGCCCTGCGTTCTCCAAGCCCAGGGCAACGCCCTGGGGAAGGTGAACCAAACCATTCCCGATTCGGCCCAACGGGCCAACCTCTCCCGCCGAGGCTAATAGGAACGGTTGGTCCGTTGGACCGACAAAACATTTCCTTTCTCCTCCCATCCCCAGGGCGTTGCCCTGGGCTGGAAGAATATCCGCCCCTTCGGGGCAGCAAACGGACAAACATTAACGAAACAAGTATTATGAAATTGTTGTCGGCGATTCCGGTGTTGTTTGTCCTGTTCACCCCTTGTCGCGTATTCGGCGTTGATGTGCCGAAGCCTCAGACGTTCGACTCCAATGGCGTTTCGATCCAATACACGGTCGAAGGCAAGGGAGAGCCGGTAGTACTTATCCACGGACTTCACGCCAGCGCGGATATGAATTGGCGCGTGCCCGGAATAATTAAAACCCTTGCCGAAAATCATCAGGTCATCGCATTGGACGTGCGCGGGCACGGACATTCGGGCAAGCCAGATGCTGAAGGGGCGTACGGAGTGGAAATGGCCGAGGACGTGGTTCGACTTTTAGATCACCTCAAGATCGAGAAGGCCCACGTGGTCGGCTATTCGATGGGCGGCATGATCGCCATGAAATTGGCGACCCTGCATCCCGAGCGCGTGCGGTCGATGGCCCTTGGCGGCATGGGCTGGGAGCGCGAAGGCAGCCCGCTGGCCGATTTTTGGAACATGCTGCCAGAGCGAGAAGCGACGCGGACCCCCTCGGTCTGCGTGCGGAGTCTTGGCCAGCTTGCCGTAAAAGAGGACGAGGTCAAGGCAATCCACATCCCGACTATAATCATCGTAGGCGACCGCGATCCGGTCAAAAAACTTTATGTTGCGCCCCTGGAACGAGTCCGCGCGGATTGGCCGGTAAAAATCATCGACGGGGCCGGCCACATAAATTGCATCTTCAAGCCGCAGTTCAAGGATGAGTTGAAAAAGTGGCTGGATAAGGAGGCGGTAGTTGGGAATTAGAGATTAATGGGCAGTGGGAAGTGGATGTTGTTTGTTTCATCCATCTTTTTTGACAAAACATGCCCAGAAGGCGCGGTAGATGATTAGGAGGAGGATAGCGGCGGCGGTGGCGGCCAGAAAACCTAGGGGGCTGATGGGATTGAATTGGCGGCCTTGAAAGATCCAGGATAGGGCTAGGAGTCCGATCAGGCTGCCGAGCGCTCCTATAAGAAGTGTACCCAGTGGATGGGACGGTTGTCGCGCGGGCAGGACCAGCGTTGCCAAGAGTCCCGAAAGCGTGCCGAATCCGACCCAGATCAAAACGACATTGAGCCAGTGTTGAGCCGTTTGTGAAAGTTCGAGTTCGGGCATGGATGGTGAATAAAGGCCTTCTTATCAGGAGGACAGACATTCTTGTCTGTCGTTTTATCCTTCACATTTATCGCCAGACAAGAATGTCTGGCCTCCTGATTTG
>JBEKZY010000313.1:0-7085 GCA_049509395.1 Thermoguttaceae bacterium
GCATAGATCGGCTTATGGGCGACGGGTTGACGGCCCAAAGCGTGGCCATCTACAACGACGGCAAGTTCGATGATAACGAGGCGTATGCCCTGAAAGACACTCCCTGCGGAGACGTGGTGGGAAAAACGATCTGTTGCTTTCCCAAGGATGTGTGTAAATTGTTCCCCAAGGATGCGGCGCTGCGGAATTTGAAGGCCGAAAGTTATGTCGGCGCCACCCTCTGGAGTTTCGACGGGAAGCCGATCGGCCTGATCGCTCTCATCGGGCGAAAGCCCCTGGAGCAGCCGCTCCTGGCGGAATCGATACTGAAACTGGTCGCGATCCGCGCAGCCGGAGAGTTGGAGCGCAAACAGGCCGAGGAGGCGCTTCAGTACGCCAAGGCCGCCGCCGAGGCCGCCAACGAGGCCAAGAGCCGGTTCCTCGCCAATATCAGCCACGAATTGCGCACATCCATGAACGCCATTCTCGGCATGGTCGATCTGGCCTCGCAGGAGGCGACAGACCCCGCCGCAAGGGATTTCCTGCAGACTGCCAGGCAATCGGCCGATTTGCTCTTGGCCCTGCTAAACGATCTGTTGGATTGCGCGAAGATCGAATCCGGGAAATTGGATCTTGAATCAGTCCCCTTTAGTCTTCACCGTATCTTGGATCAGTCGACGCAAGTGCTCACGGTGCGTGCGAACGAAAAGGGATTGGTCTTCTCGTGCCGGATGCCCGCAGGGACGCCTGATGCGCTGGTGGGCGACCAGGTGCGATTGCGCCAAATTCTTTTCAACCTCGCTGGAAACGCCATCAAGTTCACCGAGCGCGGCAAGGTGGAGATGAGCGTTCGCGTGATCGGTCTCCCCTCTACCTTTGGGAGAGGGGCCGGGGGTGAGGGCCGAAGAGATATCGCATCACCTGTAGGAGGTTCCCCTCACCCTAGCCCTCTCCCGGAAGTTGAGGAGACCGTTGTCCTGGAGTTTGCCGTGCGCGATACCGGCATAGGCATATCGTCCTCGCACATGGAACACATCTTCCAACCCTTCGCCCAAGCCGATGCCTCGACAACTCGCCGATTCGGAGGCACCGGGTTGGGGCTCTCCATCTGCTCAAGCCTTGTCGCCTTGATGGGCGGGCGTATTTGGGCTAAGAGCGAACTGGGCCAGGGCAGCACGTTCTACTTCACGGTTCGATTGCCCTTGGCAAAGGAACTGCCTCCCGAGCCCGAGCCTACTGCCATCCTTTCCGCCGTTAAAGCGTCCACGCTGCGGATTCTCCTGGTGGAAGATAATCCGGCCAACCAAAAACTAGCGGCTTACATCCTCCGAGATCGCGGCCATACGGTCGAAATCGCCCCGGACGGCCGGCAAGCGCTCAAAATGTCTCAGGAAAACCATTACGACGTTATCCTCATGGACGTGCAAATGCCCGGCATGGACGGCTTGGAAGCGACAGCGGCCATCCGCGCCCGGGAGAAGGGCCAGCGGCGAGTGCCTATTATCGCCATGACCGCGTACGCGATGAAAGGCGACCGCGAGCAGTTTCTTGCGGCCGGAATGGACGGCTACCTGTCCAAGCCGATGAACGCAAACGAGATGATCGGGCTGGTGGAAACATTGGCTGCCGGTTCGGCAACCAATGCCGCCGCCGCGGCTGCAACCCCGCCCACACCAACAGAACCCCTGAATCCCCGGGCTGCATGTGTTTTCGATCCCCAGTCGGCGCTCAAACGCTGCTTCGACAACCCAAATATGCTGGGGGAAATGATACAATACTTCTTCAATGAAGTTGACACTCTATTCCAGCAGATGCGTGCGGCACTGGAGAAAGGCGATCTGGCCGAAGTCGGCCGTCTGGGACACCACATGAAGGGAACGGTAGCCTTCCTTGGGGCGCAGCCCGCCACGGACGCTGCGAGTGCAGTCGAGAGATTCCATAAAGCAGACGGGGAGATGCTGGAAGCGGAGGAAGCAATCAGGGCCCTGGAAAACGAAACCATTGCTTTGGCAAAAGCCCTGGCCTCCTATCGCCAGACTGATGAACACACTGCCGCTAAGACTCCTTCGGGATCGCCCCATGACCCAAAATAATATGTTTTCCCCCGTATCGTTTTTGCCTATTTACCAAGAGAATGAGCGTAAAAGGCAAAAATCGGGATGGGCTTTCTGTGGCTTGGCGGTTTTGACCGCTTTACCAATGACACTTAGGCTGTTAAACTTAGCCATACGTCACCTAGATATGTTATGGGTTTAGATGGCGTCTAAACACCCGCCGGATGCTGCCGACGGGTGCTGAATTAGGAACATAATTTACCCTTGCATTACAAAGAACCATAAAGTTGGAAAACAAGAAAAAGTCATAAGACATTGACAAATAAAGACTTGGGGTTGTAGCTCAGCCTGGTAGAGCAACGGACTTTTAATTGATTCTGGCCATTCCTGTACACCACTCATAAACGTCGGAAATACCGTATTCCCCGTCTTTATTTGCTCTTATTGGCTTTCCATGTTCACGTGTACAAAAGGAACGGAAAGCGTCATAACGGGTGTCAAAACGGGTGTCAAAACGCCTTTTTTAATGTCGGTCCGGCCCCTCTTGCCATGCACCCGGCCTAGATTATGCTAAAAGTCGATGGGCACTCTACGGCTGGATTCCCTGCCCCATCCGGCCACGCCTATCAAATAAAGCCCCCATGCTCAGCTTGTCTGGACCTGGGGGTTTTTGTTTTGATGGTCGATCACCATGGCCACGGCGTCGAGGATGCTCATGCGGATATTAACTGTACCTGAGATAGTGAAGATTCCGGTTGAATAGTTCATCAGGTAATCTTGCACATACAGATTGCTACTTGATTGCACGTCCGTTGCACCCCAATTTTGTAAAATTCCGGTAGTGACGTTTGATCCTTGCTGGATTAACGAACCGCTTATATGCATATCCAGATTGCCATCGGATATAAGGCCCTTGGTGGAATCCAGCGTGAGGGACTGGCCCAGCATTTGGCCGGCTCCGATGTAAGCGTTGTCAAAGTGCGGCGTGCCGGACACCCAGGCGTCGAGGTCGAACCATTTTTGAATGTTATTAGTAGTATTGTCGCTCACATAGATCTCCCCAGTGTGGCTGACCGCAACACCCCATGGGGCAGCGAGGTAGGGACCGCCGCCAAAGAAAATAGGGGTGCTGCTGCCTTGGGGGAACTTCATGATGTTGTGATTCGTAGGCACATAAACGGCGGAGTTTTGACCGACGGCTACGCCGAGGGGGAAAGAAATTCCCGATGTAAGAGAACCTAAATAAAATCACGTAGAGGAGAAATATTGGACGCGATTGTTATTGTTGTCGGCAACATAGAGATTACCGTTGGGCGCTATAGTCACGTCCATTGGAAAGTGGAACTGTCCATTGCCTGTGCCATCAGTGCCAAAGGTTATGCTGCCACCGCTAAAAAAATCCAGTATGCGGCTATGCCCAGTATCGGCGACATAGACGTCGTAGTCGCCTTGATTAACCGCCACGCCCTCAGGGTGGGAAAGCTGCCCCGCTCCTATTGATTGTACAAAGTTTCCGGTGCCATTGAAAACCTTAATAAGATTATTATTCATGTCGGCAACATAGATCAAGCTGCTGGAACCGACAGCCACACCGAGCGGCGAATCAAACTGCGTATTCCCGGATCCAAGAGAACCAAATTTCCAAAGGAAATTGCCTTGCGAGTCGAATTTTTGAATGCGATCGTTGCCAGTGTCGGCGACAAAGACATTGCCGCTGGCATCTACACTTATTCCGCTCGGGGAATTAAATTGGTAATCTCTCGAGCCCAATGTGCCCCAGGACTTCAGATACGTGATCTGCGCCTGCGCTCCGCCGCCCGCCAGCAGGAAGCCGGCCAGGCCGACAATGAGAAATCCCAGGCGCTTAGATGATGATAGAACGACTCCCGCATACTTCTTGATTAGAACACACATAGTCCCCTCCCGATGGTCATAAAGCATGTTTTGAAAAAGGCGTTGGAAAGAGCACATCCCCATTCAGTGCCGGAAAGATAGCCGGCCTTTCTGGTGCGACTATTAATCTCTGCGCCACAAAAGGGATGTATTACGCTTTGGAAAAATCCTCGGCGAACCTGCGCCGCGTCGCCGATCACGGATCAAAAGCGTCGGCAATACAGGTTTGATTGTAAAAAACAGCAGGCTGGATTCAATAACCTGCTTGAGGGGGTTTGCGTGGCGAAGTATGTTCCGGTCGTTGCGTCAGCAGCCTGCTCAATGCGTATACGCCACACGTCAAAAAAGGTTGGAATTTTGGAGCATGGTGAAGGCTATTTCGGCCGGAATCCTTGCGTGAGGTCAGGTTCCGAAAAAAGGTCTGAGTTGATGGGATACGAAGACACTGCGTCGCAAGCATCGAATTCGGGTCATTTTTCAGGATTCTCTGAAACCAATGAGTTGATGGGACAGCAGCAGAAAGCTACAAGTCTTGCTTACCCTTTCGCGAGTAAGGTTAAGAGCGCTACACTTTTCAACCGTTAATTACACATATCAGCACTGCATTGTTTCGCAAGACTCACGGAAGGTTTCTATGTTCTTATGCACGGAGGTGAGATTATCGTCTGAATAGGCTACATGTGCGGAGCTACTAACCTGAGTTTCGTTTAAGAGTTTTACTAATATAGCAAAAAGACAGTATGGGATATTATCAATTGGAATGTTGGACAACTGGAGAATCTGCGCAAAACAGAAATTGTTTCTCTTCCAGTTTTCGATAGAACTGATGAATGATTCTCCGTTCTGTTGGGATAGCATGCATTACAAAGGCTTTATCCAATAAGGGTTTACAGTAATTCCTTAAACGAAACTCAGGTTACTATGTTAAGGCTGTTACCTCGTTATAACTCTCTACCAGCGATTTGGTTGGTTTGGCAATTTTCAACAAGGGGGCAATCTCATTAAAGCCTTGGTCGATTTCACCCAGCAATTCTACAATTGTTGGTTTGTTTCCGGGTAAGATTTTCTCGTAATACAATTCGAATTGTTGGCATTCTGTCCAAATGGGATCGACAATAGTCGGCAAAAGGGCCGACATGCCAACGGCCACCATATCTGGAGCCGCTTCTGGATTGTTGGCGAATTTATCAATTGCGATGTGATTTTCAATCAAGTTGGCAAAATTCTCTGGAAGATTCCAATGTCGGACCATCATGCCCGCCGCTTGAGCGTGTTGCCAACCGAAGACCTCGTTCTCCAACGAAGAAAGCCGTATCTGCCCTTGTTCACGAGATTTCAATAATTTCATGTAAAACTGTGGCGATTCCTTGGCTAAAATAGGTATGGCCATATCCTGTAACAAAGCGGCGGCAAATACATCCTCAGCCTCCATCTTACTCAACAATTTGACGAGGGCTCTGGCAAATAGTGCCCGGCGAAGCGAATCTTGCCACAGACTTTTCAACTCGAACGGTCCGTATCTAGGATTAGTCATCAAACTAAACACGGCACTACAAATAGTGAAGTTCCTGATGGTACGAATACCCACCAAGTTGATTGCCATTTTCACACTCGAAATCTCTCTGGCAAAGCCAAAATAGGATGAATTTACCAATTTCAATATTTGTCCGGTCAAACCCGGATCGACTTCAATTGGGGCGGCAAATTCGGCTGGTCCATTATCAGGATCTTGCGAGAGTTCCAAGATTCGAATTGCACTTTGTGGAAGACCAGGCAATTGAGCTAGATGAAGTACCTTATCCAATTCCAACTCAAGTGAGAATTCTTTTTCATGGTTAAAGTTACCTGTCAACACAATACTGAGAAAGATGGCCTTCAACCCCATAGAAAAGTATACAACCCAACTTATTGGCTAGGAAATCCCTAGCCGCCAAAGGCATCAAGTTTAGAATATCTGGAATTTTTGGTAGTCTGAACTTGGCGGATTTATGCATTATTACAATGGCCCCAACCTTACGACTTGCTACGCAGTGTATCAATGATGGTAAACACAAGATGATCGTATTGAACCTTTTGTAGGCTGCACCAAATGACAAATACAGACTTGACGCTTCAACGGGAAAGACTTCTGGCCTTGCGGGCAAGACTCCGGGGCGATATGAACCAAATGTCCGATAACGCCCTGAACAAGGAGCACAACATGACCACCAGCATGCCCAACCACATGGCAGAGCTTGCCAGTGGCAACTTCGATCAGGAATTCACGCTGAGTTTATTGGGGGGCGAAGAGGACGCCCTCGACCAGATTGAAGCAGCACTCCAGCGGATCGAAGATGGCAGCTATGGCCAGTGCGAGGAGTGCGGAGCGAAGATCCCCAAGTCCCGCCTTGAAGCCATTCCTTATGCGGCACAGTGCATCCGATGTGCATCGCAACAGGAAGAAGGCGAATAAAAACAAAAAAGCCTGGGCTTGGTTCCCAGGCTAGTGAGTTCTCTAAATGGCCGTAGGTTAGCTACTGCATAGCGTCCAACAGGTCTTTGAACCGTCGTAAGCCGCCAACCTCTCGGATCAGTCCCAGCAGTTCGTTGAGACGCTCAAACCCACCAATTGCTTTGATCGTCTGGGCCACGGCTTTCACTTGCTCCACGGTTACGGTGTTTGCCGCTTTTGCAACTGGGGCTACTGGTTCAGGGGCTTTTTGCTTCGCCGCTTTCTTGACAGTACGGGCTTTATTAATCTTAGCCTTGATGTTAGCGACGTGTTTTGGCGTGATCTTGATGCCTTGCTTCTTCAATGCCGTAGCGATTTCTCCGCTCATGGCCTTTGGATGATCCTTCAGGTAGTCACGCACGGCCTGGGTCTTGTTGACCTTCTGTTTCTTCGCCATAGTATCTCCGATTCAGGGTTACGACTGACTAAACAAGCATAACTTTTATAATGGCTGAGGCAATCTGGAACACTGTGGCAAAGCCTCGGCTTAGTGACAATAGTTCTGAATAATCTGATAAAAACGGGTAAATGGGTAGTTTTCGGCACTTGGTGGCAGTTTCACGCTTTTGTTCGGTTTCTGGGTGGGGTGAACAGCAAATGGAAGGAGGTCAGTGATGAATTCACTAGCAGGTCACTTACTAATCGCTCCAGTTATTGAAAGTGATCCT
>JBEKZY010000314.1:0-6987 GCA_049509395.1 Thermoguttaceae bacterium
CTCCTGCAGCTCACGATTGATGTGCGATTCCCGATACCGGTTCTCCCAGTCCTGAGCGCGCCGTTCCGTTGCGGTGAGTTTGCCGGTGAGTGACTCCTCCATCTGCTTCTTTTCCCGCTTTAATGTCTCTTCCTTGCTGCGGTATTCCTTCAATTGCTCCTGCACCGTGTCGCGCTCGCTTTTCAACTGATCCCGTTCCTGTTCAGTAAGGTTCTTGCCCTCCAACAACTCACTGATCCGTCCCTCCTTTTCCTCCAAGAGCGACTTTAACTGTGTCTTGTACTTGGCCTCTTCACGCCTCCGATCCTCGGCGAGGAATTTATTGACATCCGCCTGAGTAAAAGTCTTGCTAACGTCCTTCGTCGCATCCTTGTTTGCGTCTTTTGTTGAATCTTGCGTCGCGTCCTTCGCCGCGCTTTTCTGAGAGCCATCGCCGGCTACATCACCAGTGCCGTCGCCTTCGTAGCAGCCCAACGTAATCGGAGACAAATACATGCCAGTCAACATGGAAACACTCCCGAGTAAGAGAAAGCCTGTTCGCCGCTGATTCCCGGTGAATCAGCGGGCAGTAATGACCGAACGGTCGAAAGAACGATTAACTGATGCGACTCAATTTGATCTCATCGGCGTCCCGCAGGAACGGACGAATCAGCCGCCAAGCCCCTGCATTTGGCACGCCGTTCACAACATGTTCGATGGGGACGTGATCCCTGGAATAAGTTGTTCTTACTGACGAATAGCCTTGGCTTAAAATTCCCAGGGCCTCCAATTCCAACTCTGGGTCTTTGCCATCTAAGAGCGAATGGGCGATCTCATAGCAGGCCCGCCTGATCGCTTCCGGCACATCGGCGTCAGCGCCACGGGGGAATTCCAATGCCTGTGACGCCTCCGCTGCGCGAATCTCAGCGCTGGTTGCCCGTGGATTCTGCCGCAATAATTCGTAAACTGGATGCTTGTGGCCCTTGAAATTCAAGGCATCGATGAGTTGCGTGGCGGCCCACAGGGCCTTTGGCCGGTTGGACGGAGCGGCACCGCTCCAAGCCGACTCATGGAGCCTGTTGGCAAAGTATTCTTCCGCCTCTTCAAGCGTCCCGTAATACGCCACGTCCATTGAAACACCTTATGCGGCAAGCCACGAATAACCTTGTCCGGCAGCGTCCGCGACGAGGTAAACCTTTGACGGGTCATCTACCGGGATTTCGACCTTTTCTCCGGCCGGCAGCGAAAAACCGGTTGTCGTTTTAACACCCTGCATCCCCACAAAAATCACCCCCGTATTGCCGGGTGACGCGCGGACCGTCACTCCTTTGTATGCCTTGTGCGCGAATCCGGTCGTGACAATCGGTTGGCCTGTTATGCCGACAGAGCCTTGTCCGGTTGTGAACTGACTTATTGATTCTTGGGCAATATCCATCGGGCCGACCCCTTATTTATGTGCGCTTTCACCGCGAACCGGCGGCGCAGTGGTATCTTGAAATGTTGTGTCTCGACTGAGGGCTTTTTCTTGACTGCCTGCGTTGGCCGGGTCTGCGGATAGGTCATATACCCCGCGTGCCGCCGGATCGCTTCCAGCCGGCGCGATCCCCTGGGCCTGGGCAATCCGCGCCGCGCGTGCGGCGTGGTCCGCGCGGGCCTGCAAATACTCCTTTTCGCCAAAGCCCAAGGCCAGAGAGGCGGTTTGTTCACCAACTAATCCCGCCTGTGAAGCCTGAATGATCGTGTCAGGATCGCTAGTGGTATAAGGCGCGGCGTCAATCTCTCGATTGACTGTCTCAATGGTGTCCACTGCCACTTTTCCGCCTAAAAGCGACTGCACCATGCACTTGGCGATCTCTCGCTTCACTGTTTGCCCAGGGACGCTGTTCATCAGCTTCGAGAGCTTCGTGGATTCATCGATGCGGTCCGCGTCCGTTTTCAGACTGTAGCGGTCCGGGTATTTTATTGTGGGTATGGCCCGTTGCTGCGGATTGCGCTGTTCGTAAGCCGCCCAGAACTCGGCGATCTGTCGTTCCGCGCTTTCCAGCACCAGGCCGATATAGGACAGACCTGCCTCAAGTCCCTGATTATCTGCTTGCTTCGATTCGGCAGAGGCCCGCGTGGCCAGCGTCATTACCGCGAGATTAACCAGTTTGCGGATGTCGGCCTCCAACTTTTCCTGGAGTTCCATCGAGGCCCGCAAAGGATCGGGCGAGGGATTGATAAATGCCGGCCGCTCCGCCTTTATGTCGTAATACCGCCCTTGCACCACCCCGACCTTCACGTTGACGTTCTCTGCCGCCTGCCCACCCGCTGTGGCCGTGCCGTCATCCGTGGCAATTTGCTTTAAGTGGCTGCCGACCGCCCGGCCGTCTTTTTGCTCGGTGTAAAAGGGAAAATTTGCACGGATCGCATAATTAACGTCGCTGCTTACCAGGTTCAATAGGGCGATTTGATGCTGGCACACGTCCTTGATGAGCGAATCGCCTATGTCCAGCAGCACGAACGGAATCCGCGTCAGGTCCAACTCAACCGGCCCGCCGGGATTTCCGCTGCGATCAATCTCAAGGCCGTCTTCATTGTAGAATTGAATGCTGACCTTGCCGGTTTCATTGATCCACAGCCGCCGATAACGCTGAAATACGGTCGTCGGGAGCATCGTCTGACCGTCGTACTCCATCGACGTATCGCGCAAAAGGATCGCCTGGAACTCAGACGGCTCTTCGGCCTTCGTGCAACTGAAGGATAGTATGTCTTCGATTTGATAGGGATAAAGGTACGGCCGGGTGCCCAAGGCGTCGCTTATTCTCGGACCTTGGAGCACCGGATTGTCGACGAACACGCCCACTTTGCCCATCACCAGCAGGTCCGTCAAAACCTTAACGCCGAGAAAAACGTTCATCGTCGCGCCGCGGCGATCCACCCCGCCGTCCAACCCGGCGATGGCCCGCTGGTAATTCTGGCTGCCGCCTGTCCGCACGATGTCGCGCAAACGCTGGAAAATGGCGTTGCGGATGTCGTTGATAGCCGACTTGGCAAAACCCGGCACGGGCGTGAGCGCCTGCCGTGTGCGGAAATCGCCGTCGTCCTCGCGGGTGGAGAATTTCTCCAGGTAGCGATTCTTGAAGGCCCTGCCGCCTTCGTAGGTCAATCGCCATTTTTCCCAATCGTCCGCGCAGTCCGACCATGCGGGGTGCCGCGAATCAATGACTCGATTTTTATCAGTGGCGCTAACCATCGTTTACATGAATTTTGCGATGTCTTGGCCGATTGCCTGCGGGGCAAACGGCAAGGCTATTTCCGCGTAGGTCAAAGCGTGGGCAAAATGCTCCGGGCCAGTTTCCACGTAGACGGCCACGGGATTGCCATGCTCATCGCGCTGAAGCGTTCGCACGAGGTTCTTGCAGTGCTCCTGGAACTCCGTGGGAATGTCACGTGGAAGCCAGATGCGTGGCGGATTGCTCTTGAACCTGCCCAGGGACGACGAAAGCCATGAGGTGCGGTCAACCGTCAACATGGGCGCACCGGTGTCTTCCTCCGATATTGACACTTCCTTTGCGACCTGATTTCGCCGATACCTGCACAAGCCCACGAATCCGGGAAACCTTCTGGCAAATCTGCGGGCCTCGTTAATCTGCGGATCGGCATCCACCACCGCGTACATCACCTGCCACTCGCACATCAGCCGGTCCAAAAATTCCCAGTCCTCGCCTGGGAATTTTCCGGCCCAAAGCACCTTGCATATTGCGGCGGCGCTAATGTCCTTGTCCGGCATCGAGGTAAAGAGCCATTCGCATACAACCGCGTGACAAACGGCCTGGCCCTGGTCTGCCCCCAAAGTAATCAAACGATCGCCGCCACGGGCCGGGCGCAAGTCATCCATCGAATGACTTTTTAGCGCCCTTTCGATCATTTCATCCGTGACCTTTGCCCCGTCGCCGATAAAGGGCATTCCCAGTTTGCTGTTGTTGAATTCCTTGGCCGCCCACTCGTCGCCAAACCCACGGAAATATGCAACCACCAACTCGCCCGGAGTTACCGTGAAACTGTAGAGTTGGTTGATGAAAAAGCCCCGCACCTCCGGGTTGGCGTTTGCGGCCATCGACTTCCAATGTCCAGAAGAAAGGAATTCCGGCTTTGCCTCATGTTCTAATCTTCCTTTGCACTCCTTGCACTTCAGAAATGACTGCTTGCACCTTACGTCAGTTGCATGTTCCCCGACGACCTCGACACAATCCGGCCAAACGAGTTCAGTGTGCCTCCCGCAACGTGGACAGCGGAATACAAAATGCTCTTGCGTCGAACCCTTGAAAAGCTTGTGAATTCCATGATCCGGCACGGTCGGCGTGGAAATGCCCCACACGTGCTTGTGCAACTGGCCCGAAAGCCGTTCGAGGGCCAGCCAGATTTGCTTTTGCTCCATCTCATCCACTTCGTCCAGGATCAACTCGGACGCGGGGACGTTCTTGAGATTACTGTCTCCTCGTGAACCGTTTATAAAAAGGCTGTTGCTTGCCGTCTGCTTAAGATTGATGGAATTTATGTCCGTGAACATCGCCCGGATGTACGGGCTGAGGTTCAAGGCCGGAACGAACCTGGACTTGCTGAAACGGTTGGCGTTAAGCGTCGTGGGCAGCACATAAAGAACGTCCCGTTTCAGTTTGTCCAGCGTATAAAGCGCCCGGTTGATCGCCACCTCGGTCACACCCAATTGAGCACCCTTCATCACATAATTGAAAGGTGCCCACGAATCATGCAGTTCCTTGACCCAGGGGTGATACTTCCACGAATACGGTCCTGGAAACGGCTCGCCCATTACGCGGCGGTAGGCCGCCCAACGAGAGCAGGTAGTGAGCGTGCGCGTGGCCATGCCATTGGCGATTGCCTGCGTGAGTTCGTCCTGAAGTCTGTGCATCGTGTTTCATTGTTCTTTTGAACTTAAGGACTCAATCAAGGCGTCCAATCTCATTCTCAAAGCCGCCAAGGCATCGCGCGACGCGCCGGAAAGTCCGAATTGCACGTAACCTTCCATCATGCCGATGCACAAGGCGGTTGCCGTTTGGACATGCTCCCAAATCCTCTTGCCCTCGCCCTCGCTGGATAACACCAGATTGATGCTTGTTGGCACAGCTAGCCTTGGCGGGGGCTGAGGGCAACTGCGGCAGCGCTGGTTTCGCGGCGGCATGGTCTTAGGCTGCCGCAGCCGCTGCCTTGGCCGCAGTGACGGCGATGGGGACAACTACGTCGGCGATCTTCTTGGCCTCGGCGAGTTTGGCCTCGATCAAGGCCCGGCCTTCGGGCGTCGACAGTCTCTTGTTGAGCATACTGTCAAACGTCGCCTGGACCTCCTTAATCATGGTCTCGTTGCCCGCTTTGAGAATCGTTGAAAGATCGTGTAGCTTTTCCAAAAGCCCGTTGGCGTCGGCAATGACAAATTCATCCAGGGCGTCGGGAATGACTCGCATCCCGATCTCCCGCAAGGCCACAGACAAGGATTGGATGGACCGTTTCTTGGCGGCCAGCTTGTCGTTGCCCACGAATAGCAGTTTGCCGGCCTCGGTGCCGATCAGAACACAACCCAAAACAACAAGCACCCACATGAGAACACTCATTTGTATTTCTCCAGTTGTTAAGACTTGGCCTTTTGAGCGATTTTATTCTGCAGCGTCTTCCACTGGCCGATACCGATCCCAACCACCAAGCCCGCGATGCAGGCCGCGATCCCGATTGCAGTTGAACTCGAACTGTCAGGTTCGACTGCCGGAGTATCGGGCGTCACGGGGACAATTGGTTCCGGGGCAGGCTCAGGGGCCGGCTCGGGTTCCGGTTTGGGCGTGGGATTGCTGTGATTGCGACGCCAGGGAAGGATTTCTTTTCGATCGCCGGCCCCGTTTCGGCTCGGGTTCCGGTTTGGGCGTGGGATTGCTGTGATTGCGACGCCAGGGAAGGATTTCTTTTCGATCGCCGGCCCCGTTTGCGGCATAATTGACAGCCTCCGAAATCGCGGCGTACAATCCTTCGGCTGTCATGGGAATCTGATTTCCGCACGCCTGATATACAATAACGCCCTCTGGGTTTTGCACCCTCACGCACGGCAGCGCCGTAATCCTGGCATCGCCCTCGTTTGTGGCGTACCGCTGCTTGTACACGACGCTATCGGTCGTCACAGAATGAAAATGCACACTGGTCTTCAGCGCCTTCATCTTGGAGTTGGCGTCGAACCAATCCAGGATTCGATTGTCTCCTTTGTCGTTTACAACGCTGATGTGCCACTTGCCCTGGTCCTGCGGCAAATTGACAATGTGTTCTTTGGCCAGAACGCCAAAATCCTGTGCAAAGACCATCGAGGTGACGAACAATGCCACTAGAAATGCAATGCTGCGCATAGGGATCTCCAGAATCAAGGTAAGGGGGCCGTCGGGGAGTACACCGGAGTGACGGCCCAGCCATAAGAACTTTTCCATTCCGCGAGAAACGTCTCTCGCGGAATCCACAGGAATTTGTCAATGTGATTATTGTCCAAGAGGCAGGCGTATTTGCTATCAAGGGCTACCAGATCAACCATGGGTGCGCCGCCCATTACGGTCACGCCTGCGCCGCGGCGGGTTTTTAGCGCCCATTCCAGGAAACCCACGTCGCCTTTTGTGGTGTAGGCGTACTTGATCCCGAGTTTGTCCATCTTGGCATTGTGGTCCTCGGGATACTCGCCGCCGCTGTATGTTTTACGCACTTCGTCGGCCAGGTCATTTCGGCCTTGCCACCTCAACAGCGGAATGGTGGAGGCCCAAACGCAACTTCCGCCGCCCCAGTTCTGCTCACGTAGCGCCAACGGAATGTTGACCGTCGGAAGTTCAGGAGGATAAATCTTCTCCAGTTGCCTGAAGGCCGGCTCGGTGCCATTAAGCGCCGCTGAAATCAATATGAGACCGACGATAATCCGCTTCATTTGAGCCTCCGCGGCTTCAGCAGTATTTCGCGCCATCTCAAATGGCGAACGGCGCGATTCGGATT
>JBEKZY010000315.1:0-5849 GCA_049509395.1 Thermoguttaceae bacterium
CACAATTTGAAGTCCTGCAAGGGACGACCGAAATTCTTTTCGCCCCATTTCCCCATCATCACTGGCCCAATTTCTTTCCTTGAAATTGTACCGCCGCTTCTGCTACAATGCCCGCGACGCATTCCGCAAAAAAAAGACACAAACAACACATGTGAACCGTGCAATGAACCTTTCAAACGTGGAAAAATCTCGTTTTGTTGACCAAAAAGCTCCCCCCAAAACCAAGACTACTGACGCCCGGTACCCTACAACGTGGAAAAATCGCGATTCTGACACCAAAAAATTACTCGATTATTGCACTTAAATCAATGATCATCCATGACTTAAAGAAATAATTCACCAATCCCATCCCTTCCATGAAACTCCGCTGGTACCAATACAGCCTCCGATCCCTGATGCTGCTAGTTCTGCTGGCGGCCATCTTCATGAGTTGGTTCGCGGTAAGGAGAAATCAGGCACGCCATCAACGGGATATTGTTAAGCAAATAAAAAGTACCAATGCGGTAGTATGGTATGACTATCAAGTAAATGAATTGGGTGTGGGATATAGAGTAAATGATTGGGGCAGTGAACATTATTTTGATGATGAAGTACCTTTCGTTCCAGTTTGGCTGACAAACTGGCTCGGAAAGGATTTTTTTTCAAATGTTGTTGCTATGGAGACTATTGATGTAAATCGTGTTAATGACACAACCTTAGAACATCTTAAAGAATTATCACATTTACAATATCTGAATATCGTAGGTGCTCGGCATATCACCGACGTGGGTTTAGAACACCTAGAGGGCTTGAAACAACTTAAATATTTGTATATCCGAGGTGATGAAATCACCGAAGCAGGGCTCGATCACCTCAAAAACTTGAATCTCGAATTTCTGAACATTTCGGGCAAGCTAATCACTGATGCAGGCCTTGAACACCTCAAAAACTTAAGCAACCTCGAAGTTCTGGTCATTCCCAGCGAGCAAATTACAGATGCAGGGCTTGAGCACCTGAAAAACTTGAACCATCTCAAAGACCTGACCATTCCGCCGAACGAGCAAATTACCGACGCAGGGCTTGAGCACCTGAAAAACCTGGACCATCTCGAAAGTCTGCACATTTCAGGCAGGCAAATTACTGATGCCGGATTAGAATATTTCCAAAGATTAACAAAACTTAATTATCTGTGTATTCAGAGTAATAATATATCCGGTAAGGGATTAGTGTATTTGAAAGGATTGCCCCAACTTAATGAACTATATCTCGATGCAAATTCTATTACGGACGCAGGACTAGTGCATATAAAAGAACTAACGCATCTCAAAAAACTGACAATTATGTCGAATCAAATTACAGTTAACGGATTGAAATACCTGGAAGAAATGACGCATCTTCAAAAACTTACTCTTTGGTATAAGCACTTCACCTATTCAGAGATAGATCCGCTTCAGAAAGCATTACCAAATACAATGATTAATTTTTAATGTATTCGTCAGTGATTATGAAATGAAATTTCCATTTACAGGTTTAAGTACCCATGCAATACGAAGTCGAACAAAAATTTCCTGTTTCCGATATGCCGGCCTTGCAGGAACGTCTAATCGCACTTGGTGCGACGATTGGCGAAACGCAGGTCGAGGTCGATCTGTATTTCGGCCATCCGGCGCGGGATTTCAGCAAGACGGACGAGGCCTTGCGAATTCGCCGCATAGGGGCAAAGAATTGTATCACCTACAAGGGGCCGAAGATCGATATCACGACAAAGACCCGGCGCGAAATCGAGCTGCCTTTGCCCGATGGCGAAGAGCCAGCCAAGGACTGGGGCAATATGTTGCAGGCCTTGGGCTTCGAGCCTGTCGGCGAGGTGCTCAAGTGGCGGCGCAAGGCCCGGATTCTATGGCAAAGCCAGGCCATCGAGTGCGCTTTGGACGACGTGCAAGGACTGGGGGAGTACTGCGAACTGGAACTTATAACGAACTTCGCCGATCTGGAACCGGCCAAGGCCTGCATCGCCGCCCTGGCCGAAAAACTCGGTCTAAAACAAAGTGAGCGACGAAGTTATTTGGAGTTGTTATTGGAAACTGGTGGAAAAGGATGAGAGATGAGAGATGAGGGAAACCGCTTGGAGTTTCGCATTGCGCATGGTTTTTTTACTGGCATTAATGTGCATGTTTTTTACTGTGGCAGTAAACTGCCCGGCCCTTATTGGCTAAATTGTGAATTTTTTCATTTTCCTCCGTGTTCTCCGTTCCTCCGTGGTGATCTCTAGCCCCTAAATCAAAACTGCACTTTCGTTGAAATAGGGAATCTGCGATACTTGGAATGGGTTTTATGGAGGGAACCGACATGCCAGAATCGAAACCTTATACGATATTCTTTTCAGCGGGCGAGCCCAGCGGGGATCTGCACGGGGCCAATTTGATCCGGCAGTTGCAAAAACGCTGCCCGAATCTGCAAGCAGTAGGTTACGGCGGGCCGAAAATGGCCGCTGCCGGATGCCGACTGCATGCCGATCTGACCGCCTTGGCCGTAATGTGGATCGCCCGGGTGCTGGTGAATCTTCATAAATTTTGGGGCCTTGTCAGCCGAGCGGATCGCTATTTTCGGCATCATCGGCCGGATGCGGTGGTGCTGATCGACTATCCGGGCTTCAACTGGTGGATCGCCCGGCGGGCGAAACAGCACGGGATACCAGTGTTTTATTACACTCCGCCGCAAATTTGGGCCTGGGCAACCTGGCGAGTGCGGAAAATGCGGAAGTTTGTCGATCACGTCTTGTGCAGCCTGCCCTTTGAGGAAGACTGGCTCCGCAAACGGGGCTGTAACGCCACGTTCGTGGGCCATCCGTTTTTCGACGAAGTCGAGCGATACAGGCTCGACGAAAAGTTTATCGAGGAGCATCGGCGGCAAAGCGGGCCGCTGCTGGCTATCCTGCCCGGTTCACGAAATCAGGAAGTCGCCAACAATCTGAAATGGTTCCTCAAGGCGGCGGCGATTGTCCGCCAGCGGGCGCCGAACGTCCGATTGGCCATGGCCTGTTTCAAACCGCACCAGGCTGAGATCGCCCGGAGGGAAGCTGAGGCGGCCGGATTGCCGGTGGAAATTTGCGTGGGAAAGACGCCAGAACTGATGTCGCTGGCCGATTGCGCAATGGCTGTTTCCGGTTCGGTATCGCTGGAACTGCTGTATTACGCCACGCCCACTGTGATTCTTTATTGGATCAGCCGCTTGGGCTATTTTGTGCAGGGATTTTTCCGCAAGGTGAAATACATTACGCTCGTGAATTTGCTATCGACCGATGAGCTTTATCCGCAGGACCTTGCGCCTTACAATCCATCGCAGGCAGACGCCGATAAAGTGCTTTTCCCGGAATATTTGACTTGCGAAGACAAGTCGGAACAAATAGCGGGCCATTTGATCGAATGGCTTATGGACCCGGCAAAGCGGGCGGCCCGAGTCGTACAGTTGGAGGCATTAAAGGATAAGGTCGCACACGGCGGGGCATCCAGCCGGGCGGCGCAGTACATACTCGACGTGCTCTCCCGGCGCCGTCACCCTGTTCCCCGGCCGCATTACCTGCCTATCAATGAAAAAGTGGGCAGTGGACGGTGAACAGTGGACAGTAGGCAGAAAAAAGTGGAGAATACTGAACCCTGAACACTGGACCCTGAATCCTGAACCCCAACCACTGACCCTTGAACCCTTCCATGTTTGGCGAGCCCGGCCCTACTCAAGGCGATATACATTTCAAACTGCTGGGGATGCCCATCCGTATTCACCCGTTGTTCTGGCTGATAGCGGTGGTTTTGGGGGCTAATAGCGGGGGAGCGATTGAAGTACTGATCTGGGTCGTAGCGGTATTGGTTTCGATTTTGATCCACGAATTGGGCCATGCCCTGGTAATCAGGGCCTTTGGATTCCATCCGTGGATCGTGCTATACGGCATGGGCGGATTGACCTGCCACGACCCGGCCGAAAACTACAATTCCAAGGCCAATACGCCGCTGGGGCAGATTTCGATCAGTATTGCCGGACCTTTAGCGGGCTTTATCTTGGCGGCTTTATTAGTGATAGTCTTTTACAGAACAGGATATATCCAAGAAATAGATTTTATTCCTCCTATTCATCTACAACTCTATTGGTCCGAAGTAACCCGTCTGGCACAATTATTCAACTATATAATTATTTGCAGCTTTTTTTGGGGCATTCTGAACTTGCTGCCTGTCTATCCATTGGACGGCGGGCAAATCATGCGAGAAATCCTGCTTTACTTCAATCACCAGGAAGGAGTTTGGCAATCGTTAATTCTTTCCATATTTACGGCGGGCCTGATTGCGGTCTTTGCACTGGTTAAATTGCAATATTACTATATCGCTTTTTTATTCGCATTTTTGGCCTACGAAAGTTTTACGGCCTTGCAGGCCCTTTCGCGCGGCGGCAGATGGTGACTGAGTCCGGATGACTTTTTTAGAAAATATTTAACAATCGACCGATTAGGTATTGAAATGTCGGCTGGATAGTGTAATTATTATTAACAGACATTGCTGATATCCAGTAGGAGCATGCATACCAGGATAAAAGCACATGATTTCACTTCGGCGAAGGTGGCCGAAAATCAGGATATTTTTTCAGTGGCCGACTCAATGGGAACTTCAACGATCTGAAGTGGCCAACTCGGCCGAGCCGCGAACCTTTAAAGGAGGGACAACAGTGGCCAAAAAAGTAGCAAAAAAGTCTGCCAAGAAAGCACCAGCTAAGAAGGTAGCCAAAAAGGCGACTGCCAAGAAGAAGATGTCCGGTTCCTGCTGCTGCAAGTAAGCAACTTGTAAGCAGAGGACCTACCGGCCTCGCTTCATTCGGACTACGACGAGAAAGGGCCGTCGGAATCTTGCATTTCGGCGGCTCTAAGTGTTTATCGGCAAAGGGATTAGGGATTGGAGATTGGGATCACGTTTTTCCCCGGGCACTAAACTTTTTTTCGCCCGCCACGGCTATTGCCAGGGCCAGACTATCCGGTGTGCGGCGGATTTGGGCGTTTGCGAAGCGGATGCACTGTTGACGACAGTTGGATTGGCGTTTTGTTGTAAGTATTGTTGCATCCAAGCCGGATGATATAAAATCGCCATTGTCAGTATGGCCAGCTTGGCATAAGCGGAAAGGTTGGCCCAACCACTATGGCCGAATAATTTTAAGGCGGTGCCAAAGGAACTTTTAAAATGTAATCCGTGCGCCCACTCGATACTCCAAATTTCATCTAAAAACAGATGCGACATGTATCCCAAGACCACTGCTCCGGCCTTGTATAATCGCAAGTTGGTGTCGCCGGAGGCCAAGAGATAGCCTATTTCGCCGAAGATGGCCGCGGCGGGCAAACTGTGAAACATGCCGCGATGAACGGTAAACCGCTGTAATAACCAGGCTCCGCCGAAGCGAATCAATAAATATAGCGCGGCCCCGATAATGATGATCATCTCATGCGACAAGCCCATCTGCTGAAGATGGTGGATCAGCATGACCGGTATCACCGCCGCGGCAAAGGCCATGCTTTCGTGAAGCGGTCGGCCGGGGCCGGAATCCAAGTCGGGGAGCATTCCCGACACCCCGCACAATCCGCCCGCCAAAATGCAACTGGGAATCGGCACATCGTATAGAAAATAGGCCGCTGTTCCGTATCCGGCGCCAAGAATACTGCTGAAAGTGATGTGAGTTTTAAAGCCGGCCATTTGATTATGGGCTAGGGATTAGTGATATAGGGATTAGTGATTAGAGATTAGCCATGCAAAGTTTATCCGCACATATTGCTTTTGGTGGGTTTTAGCGAAAATGGGGATTTGGGCCAAGAGCAATTGGATAATTGAGCAAATCTC
>JBEKZY010000316.1:0-5841 GCA_049509395.1 Thermoguttaceae bacterium
TATCGCCGCTGTTGCGACAATCGAGCAATTTGGCCTTCCAGCCTTTTTGCCTGGCGATTTCCATCAGCGTGAGGATGGGCACTTTGCCGCAGGCCTCTTGCCGCGTCATCCGATAGGCATCTTGATCGCAAATCGCTTTAACACAAGCATTGTCCAATACTTTGGCTGTTTCATAGGGATAGTAGTGACTCAAATCGGAACTGATGACCAGCAGCGTGCGGTCGTCGATGAATTTCATTAGCGCTTTTGCCGCGGCCTCGGGATCGACTTCGCCGTAAACCACGGGCACAATGCTAAATTTCTTCAGCGTGCGCTGCAAAAACGGTAGTTGGGCTTCTAAAGAATGTTCCCACGTGTCGGCTTCGTTTTTACCGAAGTCTGGCTTTTTTTTGGTCGATTCGCTCGTCCAATTGGGCTGCATGACCGAGCAGGGCGGATTAATCGCAAAAGGCGGGATTTTGCCAAGCTCGGCCGCCAGTGGAGAAACTGGAATTATGCCCAGCGGCGTTTCGTAGGCGTCGGCAGATGTTACTGCCGCTCCATTAAAGATTGCATAATGGCTGGGGCCGAGTACGATGACGGTGTCGAAATCGCGCCCGATCAGTTGCTTGTAGGCCGAGGCCGCGATCTTGCCCGAGAATTCGTAGCCCGCATGCGGACAAATCAGGGCGCGAAGATTTTTGATCGGCTCGGTCTTTGCCTCGGCCAGGTACTGGTCGATCTGTTTTGTAAGATCGGTTTCGTCCTTGGGATAGAAAATCCCGGCGACCGCCGGCCCGCGGATTTTTTCAAATGACTTTTTCTGCCCGGCCGTCGCCTCCGCCTTTGATTGCGTTTGCGATTGGACCGGCTGCTGGGCACAACCGGTCAGGGCGGAAACAATTCCCAGCGCGACAATCCATCGGCAAAATGCGTTCATGACACACCCCACACAAATAAAAAGAGGTGGGACTCGGTATATTTACAATAGATTGCGAAACCGCAAGCGGTTTGTCGTCCTTTTTTATTCCTCTTATGTATGATGCGCGATCCGGGGCGGTTTGACAAGGAAGGTCACAATTGCGGCCAAAACAAGCAAGGTGGAAGCGCCATAATAAGCATAAGCAAATGTGTGATAAATATCATAAAGTTTGCCCGCGCCCAAAGAAAGCATAAATCCGCCTACACCCCATGCCGTAAACACCAAACCGTAATTGACTCCGAAATTTTTCAGGCCGTAATAATCCTTGGTAATCGAAGGGAATAGTGACAGGTTTGCGCCGTAATTAGCGCCGATCAGCGCCGATAACAAGGCCATCGCCAAACCATTGGCCAAAAACGTGTCGGCTTGCGCCAGAGACAATATTATTACCAGGACGGCTTGCATGACGAAGCAGCAGAACATTGTGGTTTTGCGACCTAGTTTATCTGAAAGCACTCCGGCCAGAATCCGGCCGGCGCCGTTGCCCACGGCAAGCGCGGCAACCAGCAGGAAACCCAAATCGAGGCTTACTTGCTGCTTGGCGATGGCGGAAAGCTTGGAAATGACCATTAATCCCGCTCCGGCGCCGCAAGTGTACATGAACCATAACAGATAAAACTGCACGGTGCCCAGCATCTCCGAAGGGGAGAAATCTTCTTTTTTAGCGTCTGGGCCAGGGGCGACTCTGGGTGTTGAGCCGGCGGGCACATATCCGGGCGGCGGAGTGACCAATAATTGCGACAATCCGACCACCACGATCATAAACGCTATGCCCAGTATAAACATTGTGTTGGGAAGAAGGTAAGTTGCGATCAACCATTTTGTCAAAGGCGCTGCATATACCGATGCCAGTCCAAAACCGGAAACTACAATGCCCGCGATCAATCCGGTCCGCTTGGCCGAGAACCATTTCACAGCCGGCGGAGTAGCCGAGGCATAACCGAATCCGATGCCGGAACCGGCCAGCAATCCGAAACCCAAGATGTATCCAACAGGGGCGTTACTAAAACTGGCAAAGACCATTCCAATTCCCACCAACAATCCGCCAATGGTAGCCACGATCCTGGGGCCGATGCGGTCTTGAAGCCTGCCGGCGGGGACCATCATCAAGCTGAACACCAGACAGGCGATGGCATAAGGCCAGGATTTATCTGACTCGCTCCATTTCCATTCAAGTGGAATATCCTTGCTGATTACGCTCCAGGTATAAAGGATGCCCAAGGCCAGGTTGATGCCCATCGCCGCCGCGGTCACGCGAACTCCGTGATTCTTAATGGGTTGATCCATAATAAAGCGGTCCTTTTGGAAAGAGAATTTTTCAAGAATAAGGCGGATTTTAGCATACACAAGGAAAGACCGCCAGATGAGGATAATCGGATAAACACAGGGCGCGATCGATTGGACTGTTGAGAATCAGATATCTAATTTCACATGCAATAGCCGGCGGCTAACAGCCGCCGGTGGAAATTCCCCTATATTCCGGCGGTCGTTGACCGCCGGCTAGTGACATTATTAATCCGAAACTCACTTAACTTTAAAAATCCGCCGCGGGTCGTTATAATGATCCTTTCGCGAAAACCGATTTGAGAAGCGAGCATGGATTTTTCACAACTTGGCGAACTGGCGGCCATAGGCACGGCGTTTTTGTGGACCCTCTCGGCCTTGGCCTGGACTTCGGCGGGCAAAGACATGGGCGCCTTGGCCATGAGCTATATCCGCCTGGTTGTCGCCTGCGTGTTTTTATCGATTTACGGGCAAGTATTCCGCGGAATGGCATTGCCGTTGGACGCCGACGGCGAGACCTGGCTGCTTTTAGGGACTTCGGGATTGTTCGGCTTTTTTATTGCCGACGTTTGCCTGTTCAAGGCGTTTTTGTTGATCGGCCCGAGACTTTCGCTTTTGCTCCAGTTGCTTTCGCCTCCGCTGTCGGCGATTATCGCCTGGGCTTTCATTGGCGACAAACTGCTGCTGAAAGATTGGATCGGCATGGGAATCACCATATCCGGAGTGATTTGGGTCATCCTCGAAGAACCCGAAACTCCCGAGGAACATAGGCGAAGGCGCCATTTGGCGCGGGGCATTTTTTTGGCCGTGGTCTCGGCCGTGTCCGGGGCCGTGGGTTTGGTGTTTTCAAAAAAAGGGATCGGCGCCTACGATGCCGCCGCAGCGACTTACATTCGCGTCATCGGCGCGCTGGCCGGATACTCGATTCTCCTGACCTTGGTGTGGCGCTGGCCGGCGGTCTTCAGGGCGGTCCGACTGAAACGGGCAATGGGCATATTGACGTGTGGCGTATTTGTGGGGCCGTTTTTGGGCGTGATCCTGTGCATGATTTCCTTGCGCTATTGTCACGCGGGCGTGGTCTCCACCATTACCAACACCATGCCCGTGCTGATCCTGCCGTTTCTTATCGTGATCTATCACGAAAAAGTGAGCCTGCGGGCCGCGGGCGGGGCAGTGCTTTCGGTGCTGGGCGTGGCGATGCTGGTGCTGTGAAAAAGGGTTCAGGGTTCAGGGTTCAGAATTATTAAGATGATTTTACAATGTTGGTAAATCAAAGTATCTCGGTATTGCCGGTCTCAACTGGCCAACGGCGGGAGTATTCATCAAGTTGTTGTTCAAGTGTTTTTTCCAATCCGTTCAACATACGAATGCATTCAAGATAGCGATTACGAAAATTATTATAAACTGGGTTGTCAATATAATTTTTCAATTCGCCATATATAGATGATGGATAGTTTCCAATGATTCTCCACGTGCACGATTTACACCTTCGATTTTATTTCGAATATGCCGATCACTGTGTTTTTCGGCGAGATTTGCTGGAGCGCTGTTCGAAGAACGGCGTACTTGACCGCCTAATTCATATTTTTCTTCGCTAGGCCATATATGAGTTAAATCACATACTTCAAGGTGTAATTGACACAATTTCTGATATACCTTTAAATCTTCCACCCTCATAAAATCTGCCATTTTATTGTTCCTTAATTATTTGAAACATTCTTTTTCAAGTTCTGAACCCTGAACCCCGAACCCTGAACCCTATTCTTTCGGCTCCACGTGGATCACCACCCGGCCGAGCTTGGGAATATTCGCGCGGAGGTATTGTTCCAGGCGGACGGTGAAATCGTGGGCGTCGACGATGGGCGTGGCCGGCTCGAGCGTGCAATGCAGCGAAACGGACAATTCCGGGCCGGTTTGCTGCACGATAACGTCATGCGGATGAAAACGCGTTTTCGTTTCGTGCTGGAAGCGAACGAGAAATTTGTGGATCAGAAGTTCACCGGCCGATTGGGAACGAACCGTTGCTGCGTAATCTCCGGCCGGTTCGAGATGCGTTACAATCCGCTGCAGGCTGGGGACGGCCTCGCGCAGGGCCTGTTCAAATTCGCTGGCCTGCCGATGGGCTTCCTCCAACAGCAGCGAATCGTTTACCTCCAAGTGCAATTCCAGCCAGCGCTGGCGGTTCTCTTCGTAAATGCGGATGCCGTGCGCGCCCAGTCCGTGGCGCGCGGCCAGCAGGCGGACTTTGGTGGTGACGTCTTCATCGCTGGGTATGGCCGGTTCCACGTGGACCACGACGTCGGCCTTGGGCAAGATGGAGCGAATGGCGGCCTCGGCGGCGTTGGCAATGTCGTGCGTTTGCTCGAATGCCGCGGCCCGGACTACGGCCAAGGTCACGTCGGCGAAAAATTCCGGCCCGCTGCGGCGCAGCCGAACCTGGCGGACCTCGGCCACTCCGGGCACTTGTCGGACGGCAGCCTCGACTTGTTCTTGCATCCCTTTGGGAACGCTGTCCAACAGGTCGGCCACGGTTTTTTTGCCCAATTGCAGGCTTACCCAAACGACAATTGCGGCCACGCCCAGGGCGGCCAGGGCATCGGCCTTGACGAGCCAGGGCAGGCTGAATCGCTCGCCCGCCCATACGCCCATAAGCCCCAGCAGCACGACCATCGAGGACCAGACGTCGGTGGCAAAATGCAGGGCGTCGGCCTCGAGGGCCTGACTTGCGTATTTATCGGCCGCGCGTTTTAAGGCCCGCGATCGGGAGATGTCAATGATAATCGAGACGAACACGACTACGAAGGCCCAGACATTCAGATCGACGTGAATCTCGCGGAAAAACAAACGCTTGACGGCTTCGTAAATAATCCAAAAACAGGTGACCAGGAGCAGAAAGGTTTCGACCAGTGCCGAGAGATTTTCGAATTTGCCGTGCCCGTAGGTGTGTTCGCGGTCGGCGGGCAGGCCGGAAATGCGGACCGCCCAAAGCGTGATGGCGGCGGCCACCATATCCAGCCCGGAATGGGCGCCCTCGGAAAGTATGCCCAAGCTGTTGGTCCAGTAGCCGACAGCGATCTTAAAGGAGGTCAACAGCAGGGCCGCCAGCAGCGAGGCCGATGCCACGCGGCGTTTTTCTTTATCGGCGCGCGAGAGATCGTATTGGAAAGGCGGGCTGGTCATGCGAATTGCAGTCGGTCATTGTGTAAAAAGGAAAAAGGGAAACATGGAAAAAAGGGAAAAGCAGATAAAAAAATGAATTTAATAAGATAATTTTCCTTTTTCCCTTTTCTTACACATTTACTGCAATTTTTAAAAACGTCACGGTTTTTGTTTTTCTTTTTGAGTAGCCCGCCATGCCAGGCCGAGCATCGCCAGGCCGAAGATCAGCGACGCGACGCCGGACCAGAGATTGATGTTGATTCCCATGGAAACCTTATATATTTCCTGGGAATTAAAGGTAACCAGGCCGAAAACCAAAAGAATGGCGCCGACGATGACGAACATCGAGCCGATGGGAATGCGAATATCGAGCGACATAAGGAGTCCTTTGATTAAAACAATTTCAAGGGGCGGCAGTGCAATTGTCGCCCCAACAC